>NZ_CP109434.1:7074761-7377826 GCF_036227105.1 Amycolatopsis sp. NBC_01488
CGGCTCGGTCTGGGGCGCGGGCCTCGGCGCGCTGCTGTTGACCGTCATCGGCAGCGCGCTGGCCGTGCTCGACATCAACCAGTTCTGGCAGCAGGCGATCGTCGGCGCGCTGATCCTGCTGGCCATCGGCGCCGACCGGCTCGTCGCCGTGCGGATTGAAAAAACACTGCGAAGGCGCTTAGGAACGCAGGAGAGGGATTCCCATGTCTGACCAAGGGAACCGGCTCGGCCGGCTGCTCAGCTGGGACGCCGCCGTCGTCCTGGTGACGGTCATCGTGCTGATCATCGCCTCTGGCGCCGTCGAGAACTTCGGCACCAGCCGCAACTTCACCTTCCTGCTGCTCGACCTGCTGCCGATCGCGCTGGTCGCGCTGCCGATGACGTTCATCATCGTGACCGGCGAGATCGACCTGTCGGTGGCGAGCACGCTCGGGCTGACGTCCGCGGTGATGGGGTCGCTGTGGGACGCGGGGATGTCGATCGAGACGATCATCCCGCTCTGCATCCTGCTCGGCGCGGTCCTGGGCGCGTTGAACGGCTTCTTCGTCACCGTGCTGAAGCTGCCGTCGCTGGCCGTCACGATCGGCACCCTGGCTCTCTACCGCGGCCTCGCCTTCGTCGTCCTCGGCGACGGCGCGGTCGCCGACTTCCCGCGCGCCTACACCAGCTGGGTCACCGGGACGATCGGCGACGGGCCGATCCCGAACGTGCTCGTCCCGCTGCTCGTGGTGGCCCTGATCTTCGGCGTCGTGCTGCACGCGACCCCGATCGGCCGTGGCGTCTTCGCGGCCGGCGCGGGCGAGCAGGCGGCCCGGTTCGCCGGGATCCGCACCGGGCGGCTGAAGTTCTGGCTCTACGTCGTGAGCGGTGCGGTCGCCGGGCTCGCCGGGATCCTCTGGACCCTCCGTTACTCGAGTGCCCGCGCCGACAACGGCTACGGCCTCGAACTCGCCGTCGTGGCCGCTGTACTGCTCGGCGGCGTGTCCATCTTCGGCGGCAAGGGCACGCTGCCCGGCGTGCTCGCCGGAGTGGTCCTGTTGGCGTCGCTGCAGAACGCCCTGCGCCTGCAGGACGTGTCCAACGAGGCGCTCAACATCGTGACCGGCGTGCTGCTCATCGTGTCGGTCCTGCTGCCCAACATCGTGTCCTCGGCCCGGACGGCGCTGCGACGCCGGCACCGGGCTCCCAGCGCGGTTTCCCCAGAAAGGTGACGAAGATGTCCCGACGGTTCCTCACCGGTGCAGTGTCGGCCGGGCTGGTGCTCGTGCTGGCCGCCTGCAGCGGCACCACCAAGAACGACAGCGGCGGCTCCGGCGCGCAGCAGTCGACCGCCACGGCCAACCCCAACGCCGCGGCCAAGGAAGGCGTCAAGATGGCCTTCCTGCCCAAGCAGCTCAACAACCCCTACAGCGACATCGAGGTCAGCGGCGGCAAGGCCGCGCTGGCCGAGCTGAAGGGCGAGTACAAGCTGGTCGGGCCGAACGACGCGAGCGCGTCGTCGCAGGTCAGCTACATCAACACGCTGATCCAGCAGCAGCAGGACGTGATCGGCATCGCCGCGAACGACCCGAACGCCGTGTGCCCGTCGCTCAACCAGGCCCGCAGTGCCGGCATCAAGGTCGTCGCGTTCGACTCCGACGCCGCCAAGGACTGCCGCGACGTCTTCATCAACCAGGCCACCACCCAGGGCATCGGCGAGGCGCTGGCCAAGCAGGCCAAGGACCTCTCCGGCGGCTCCGGCGAGGTCGCGGTCCTGTCCGCGACGCCGAACGCGACCAACCAGAACGCCTGGATCGACGTGTTCAAGAAGGAGCTGGCCAAGCCGGAGTACTCGACCCTGAAGCTGGACAAGGTCGCGTACGGCAACGACGACGACCAGAAGTCGTTCCAGGAGGCCCAGGGCCTGCTGCAGTCGTTCCCGAACCTCAAGGTGATCATCGCGCCGACCACCGTCGGCATCGCGGCCGCGGCGCGTTACGTCAGCTCGTCGAGCTACAAGGGCAAGGTCGCGGTGACCGGGCTCGGCACGCCGAACCAGATGCGCGCCTTCGTCAAGGACGGCACGGTCAAGCAGTTCGCGCTGTGGAACCCGGCCGACATCGGCTACCTCGCCGCCTACGCGGGCGTCGCGCTCAAGTCGGGGCAGATCTCCGGCAAGGAGGGCGAGAAGTTCAAGGCGGGCAAGCTCGGCGACTACACCATCGGCGCGAACGGGGAGATCGTCCTCGGCCCGCCGACGACGTTCGACGCGAACAACATCGACAAGTTCAACTTCTGAGCGGCCTCCGCGGCCGGACCGGATCGCCGCCCCGGTCCGGCCGCGGGTTCCACAAAGGACGGATTGTGCCCCGATACTGCTTCTGCCTGCAGGTGAAGCCGGACCGGACGGCCGAGTACGCGCGGCGGCACCGCGCGGTGTGGCCCGAGATGCGGCAGGCCCTGCTCGACACCGGCTGGCGCGACTACTCGCTGTTCCTGCGCGAAGACGGCCTCCTGATCGGCTACGTCGAAGCCGACGACCTCGAAGCCGCGCAGGCGGCGATGGCGAAGACCGAGGTCAACACCCGCTGGCAGGCGGAGATGGCGGAGTTCTTCACCGGTCTCGACGGCGGCCCGCCCGACGAAGGCTTCCAGCTGCTCGAAGAGGTCTTCCACCTCGAACCCCCCACCGTCGCGGAAGGACAGTGATCGCCATGGGCGACTTGACGGCCGTGAAAGCGGCTTTGCGGGCCCAGCGCATCGAAACGCCGTCGTGGGCGTACGCGAACTCGGGCACGCGCTTCAAGGTGTTCCCGCAACCGGGCGTCCCGCGGACGCCCGAAGAGAAGATCGCCGACGCCGCGACCGTGCACCGCTTCACCGGGGTCGCCCCGAGCGTCGCGTTGCACATCCCGTGGGACCGCGTCGACGACTACGGTGCCCTGACCGCGTACGCGCGTGACGCCGGTGTCGAGATCGGCGCGATCAACACCAACGTGTTCCAGGACGAGGACTACAAGCTCGGCTCGGTCACGAACCCGGACGCCGGCATCCGCCGCAAGGCCACCGACCACCTCCTCGAGGCGATCTCCATCATGGACGCGACGGGTTCGCGCGACCTCAAGCTGTGGTTCTCCGACGGCATCAACTACCCCGGCCAGGACGACCTCCGGGACCGCCAGGACCGGCTGGCCGCGGCGTTGAAGGAGACCTACGACCGGCTCGGCGACCACCAGCGGATGCTGCTGGAGTACAAGCTCTTCGAGCCGGCGTTCTACGCCACCGACGTCCCGGACTGGGGTACGTCGTACGCCCACTGCATCGAGCTGGGGGAGAAGGCGACGGTGTGCATCGACACCGGCCACCACGCCCCCGGCACGAACATCGAGTTCATCGTCGCGTTCCTGCTGCGCGCCGGGAAGCTCGGCGCGTTCGACTTCAACTCGCGCTTCTACGCCGACGACGACCTCATGGTCGGGGCGGCGGACCCGTTCCAGCTGTTCCGGATCATGTACGAGATCGTCCGCGGCGACGCCCTCGACCCGGCGTACGGCATCGCGTTCATGCTCGACCAGTGCCACAACATCGAGGCCAAGATCCCGGCGATCATCCGGTCGGTGATGAACGTCCAGGAGGCCACGGCCAAGGCGCTGCTCGTCGACCGTCCCGCTCTGCGCGTGGCCCAGCAGGCAGGGGACGTGCTCGGCGCGAACGCCGTGCTGATGGACGCCTACAACACCGACGTCCGGCCGCTGCTGGCCGAGCTGCGCGAGGACGCCGGGCTCGACCCGGACCCCGTCGCGGCCTACCACCGCAGCGGGTACCAGGAGAAGATCGTGGCCGAGCGCGCCGGCGGCACGCAGGCCGGATGGGGAGCATGACGATGACCGTGCCGGAGCAGCTCATCGCGCGCAGCAACGCGCTCGGGGCCGACCCGCGCAACACCAACTACGCCGGCGGCAACACCTCCGCCAAGGGCGCCGTCACCGACCCGGTGACCGGCACGCCGACGGACGTGCTGTGGGTCAAGGGCTCCGGCGGCGACCTCGGCACGCTCAAGGAATGCGGGCTCGCGGTGCTGCGCCTCGACCGGCTGCGGTCCCTGGTGGACGTCTACCCGGGCGTCGAGCGCGAGGACGAGATGGTCGCCGCGTTCGACTACTGCCTGCACGGCCGAGGCGGCGCGGCACCCTCGATCGACACGGCGATGCACGGCCTGGTCGAGGCCCCGCACGTCGACCACCTGCACCCCGACTCCGGCATCGCGCTGGCCACGGCGGCCGACGGCGCGGCGCTGACGAAGGAATGCTTCGGCGACCGCGTCGCGTGGGTGGACTGGCGGCGGCCCGGCTTCCAGCTGGGCCTGGACATCGCCGCGGTCAAGGCGGCCAACCCGCAGGCCATCGGCGTGATCCTCGGCGGCCACGGCATCACGGCGTGGGGTGCCACCTCGGAAGAGTGCGAGCGGAACTCGCTCGACATCATCCGGACCGCCGAGGAGTTCCTGGCCTCGCGCGGCATCGCCGAGCCGTTCGGGCCGGTCGTCCCGGGTTTCGAGGCGCTCCCCGAAACCGAGCGGCACGCGCGTGCCGCGGCCCTGGCGCCGGTGGTCCGCGGGCTGGCCTCGACCGACCAGCGGCAGGTCGGGCACTACACCGACAGCGACGTCGTGCTCGACTTCCTGGCGCGCGAGAAGCTCGCGGCCCTCGCGGCTCTCGGGACGTCGTGCCCGGACCACTTCCTGCGTACCAAGGTCCGGCCGCTGGTGGTGGATCTCCCCGCGACGGCGCCACTGGAGGACGTCGTCGCGCGGCTGAAGGAGCTGCACGGCGAGTACCGCGACGCCTACCGCGCCTACTACGAGCGGCACGCCACCCCGGACTCGCCCGCGATGCGCGGCGCCGACCCGGCGATCGTGCTCGTCCCGGGTGTCGGGATGTTCTCCTTCGGCAAGGACAAGCAGACCGCGCGCGTGGCGGGCGAGTTCTACGTCAACGCGATCAACGTCATGCGCGGCGCAGAGGCCGTTTCCTCCTACGCGCCGATCCCCGAGAGCGAGAAGTTCCGGATCGAGTACTGGGCGCTCGAGGAGGCGAAGCTACAGCGGATGCCGAAGCCCAAGCCTCTCGCCGGGCGGATCGCGCTGGTGACCGGGGCGGCGTCGGGCATCGGCAAGGCCATCGCCCAGCGGCTCGCCGCCGAGGGCGCCTGCGTCGCCATCGCCGACCTCAACGCCTCGGCCGCCGAGGAAACGGCGACCGAGATCGGGAACGCGGACAAGGCGATCGCGGTCACCGCCGACGTCACCGACGCCGACGCGGTCCAGGCCGCGATGGACGCCACCGTGCTCGCCTTCGGCGGGATCGACCTGGTCGTCAACAACGCCGGGCTGTCCATCTCGAAGCCGCTGCTGGAAACCACCGAGCGCGACTGGGACCTCCAGCACGACGTGATGGCCAAGGGCTCGTTCCTGGTCGCGCGGGCGGCGGCCAAGGCGATGATCGATCAGGGCATCG
Organism: Amycolatopsis sp. NBC_01488; assembly: GCF_036227105.1. Lineage (NCBI taxonomy): Bacteria > Bacillati > Actinomycetota > Actinomycetes > Pseudonocardiales > Pseudonocardiaceae > Amycolatopsis > Amycolatopsis sp. NBC_01488. Next base: position 7,080,257 of record NZ_CP109434.1, read on the forward strand.
GCGGCGACGTCGTGTACATCTCGTCGAAGAACTCGGTGTTCGCGGGTCCGAACAACGTCGCCTACGGCGCGGCGAAGGCCGACCAGGCCCACCAGGTCCGGCTGCTGGCCGCCGAGCTGGGCGCGCACGGCATCCGCGTCAACGGCGTCAACCCCGACGGCGTCGTCCAGGGCTCCGGCATCTTCGCCGGCGGCTGGGGCGCCCAGCGCGCCGCCGTCTACGGCGTCGAGGAGTCGAAGCTCGGCGAGTTCTACGCCCAGCGGACCATCCTCAAGCGCGAAGTGCTGCCCGAGCACGTCGCGGCCGCGGTGTTCGCCCTCACCGGCGGCGACCTCACCCACACCACCGGCCTGCACGTGCCGGTGGACGCCGGGGTGGCCGCCGCGTTCCTGCGATAGGGAGGATCGGATGACCCTCGACCGCATCACGCCGCGCAAGACCCGCGTCGGGCTCGTTTCCGGCGGGCTCGGCGCCTACTGGCCGCAGTTCCCGTCGCTGCTGCCGCAGCTGGCAGCCTCGGCCCGGCGTGTCGCCGACCGACTGTCCGAAATGGACTGTGAAATCGTCGACGCCGGGTTCGTCTCGGACGCGCAGCAGGGCGCGGCCGCCGCGGAAAAGCTGCGGGTGGCCGGCTGTGACCTGATCGTCGGGTTCCTCACGACCTACCTGACCTCCAGCATGCTGGCGCCGGTCGCGCAGCGCTCGGGCGCGCCGGTGCTGCTGCTCAACCTGCAGCCCACCGAGGCGATGGACCACGAGTCCTTCGACACCGGCGCGTGGCTGGCCTACTGCGGGGCTTGCCCGCTCCCGGAGATGGCCAACGCGTTCCGCCGCGTCGATGTCGAGTTCCGCTCGGTGTCCGGCTACCTCGAGGACGCGCGCGCCTGGACGCGGATCGAGCGCTGGATCAAGGCCGCGGGCGTCCGTGCGGCGCTGCGGCACGGACGGCACGGCCTGCTCGGGCACCTCTACCCGGGCATGATGGACGTCTCCACCGACCCGACCCTGGTGTCCGGCCAGCTCGGCGGGCACGTCGAGATCCTGGAGGTCGACGACCTGCGCGTGCGGGTCGAGAAGGTCACCGACGACGAAACCGCCGCACGCGTCGCCCTGGCGCGCGAAGTGTTCACTGTGGACGAGTCCGTAGTGGACGAAGACTTCGCCTGGGGCGCGCGGGTTTCCGTGGCGCTCGACCGGCTCGTCGAAGACTTCTCCCTCGACTCCCTGGCCTACTACCACCGCGGCCTCGACGGCGAGACCCACGAGCGGGTCGGCGCCGGGTTCATCCTCGGTGCGTCCCTGCTGACCGCGCGCGGCATCCCGGCCGTCGGCGAGTACGAGCTGCGGACGTCCCTCGCGATGCTGGTCATGGACCGCCTCGGCGCGGGCGGCTCGTTCACCGAGCTGCAGGCACTGAACTTCCGCGACAACGTGGTCGAGATGGGCCACGACGGCCCGGCGCACCTCGGCATCAGCGCGCGCAAGCCGCTGCTGCGCGGCCTCGGCGTCTACCACGGCAAGCGCGGCTGGGGCGTGTCGGTGGAGTTCGACGTCAAGCACGGGCCGGTGACGCTGTGCGGGCTCGGGCAGCGGCGCGACGGGACGTTCACGCTCATCGCGTCCGAAGGCACGGTCGTGCCCGGGCCGCTGCTGCGGATCGGCAACACGACCTCGCGCGTCGACTTCGGCTGCGACCCGGGGGAGTGGACCGACGCGTGGTCGGCCAGCGGCATCGCGCACCACTGGGCGCTCGGCACGGGCCACCGCGTCGCCGAGCTGACGGCGGTGGCGGACCTGCTCGGCCTGGAGCTGACCGTGGTGAACCCGTGACGCGGGTGGCGGCCGTCGACCTCGGCGCGTCCAGCGGGCGCGTGATGGCCGGGACCGCCGGGCCCGGCGTGCTGAGCGTCGAGGAGGTGCGGCGCTTCCCGAACGGCGGAATCCCGGCGGGACCGCTGCTGTACTGGGACGTCCTGGGGCTGTACCGCGAAACTCTCGCCGGGATCCGGGAGGCCGGACCGCTCGACGGCGTCGGGATCGACTCGTGGGCCGTCGACTACGGGCTGCTGGACGAGCGGGGCGCGCTGCTCGGCAACCCCGTCCACTACCGCGATCCGCGGACGGACGGAGTCCCCGCCGCGGTGGCCGCGAAGGTCTCCGACCGCGAGCTCTACGACGTCACCGGGGTGCAGCGGCTGCCGTTCAACACGCTGTACCAGCTGGTGTCCGAAGGCGACCGGCTCGACGCGGCGCGGACGATGCTGCTGATCCCGGACCTGCTGAACTACTGGCTCACGGGGTCGATCGGCGCCGAGCGCACGAATGCGTCGACCACGCAGCTCTACGACGTGCGCGCGCGGACCTGGGCGACCTCGCTCGCTTCGCAGGTCGGGATCCCGCCCCGGCTGCTGCCGCCCCTGCGCGATCCCGGCACGGTGGTCGGCACGGCTCGCGAACTGTCCGGGCTGCCGGTGGTCGCGGTGGGCTCGCACGACACGGCGTCCGCGGTGGTCGCCGTGCCCGCCTCGCCGGGGACGAACTTCGCGTACATCTCGTCGGGTACGTGGTCGCTGGCCGGGCTGGAGCTGCCCGAACCCGAACTCGGCGACGCGGCCATGGCGGCGAACTTCACCAACGAGGGCGGCGTCGACGGCACGATCCGCTTCCTGCGCAACGTGATGGGCCTGTGGGTGCTGTCGGAGACGCTGCGGACGTGGTCCACTTCGGACCTTCCCGGCCTGCTTCGCGCCGCGGCGTCGTCGCCCGGGCCGGCGTCGGTCGTCGACATCGACGCCCCGGAGTTCCTGCCACCGGGCGACATGCCGGCGCGTCTTGCGGCCGCCTGCACGGCGACGGGCCAGCGACCGCCGTCCGGCCGGGCCGCGGTGGTCCGGTGCATCTTGGACAGCCTGGCCCTGGCGTACCGCCGCACGCTCCGCCAGGCGGCTTCGCTGACCGGCCGCACCATCGACGTCGTCCACGTCGTCGGCGGCGGCGCGCGCAACGAGCTGCTGTGCCGGTTGACGGCGGACGCGTGTGGCGTGCCGGTCCTGGCCGGCCCGGTCGAGGCGGCGGCGCTGGGGAATGTGCTGGTCCAGGCCCGGGCGCTGGGGGAGGATCTCCCCGACCTGGCGGCGATGCGCGCGCTGGTGCGCGAGACGCAGGAGGTCCGCCGCTACGAGCCGTCCGGCGAGGGCGACTGGGCCGCGGCGGAGGCCCGGCTGGGCAGCCGGGACTCCCTTGGCCGCAACGCCTAGCTCGTCACCGGGCTGCTGCGGCCGCGCTTCAGCTCGAAGAACCCCGGGGTGCCGGTCACGAGCAGCACGCCGTCCCACAGCCGCCCGGCTTCCTCGCCGCGCGGGACCGGGCTGACGACCGGCCCGAAGAACGCGGTGCCGTCGACGTGGATCGCCGGGACGCCGAGGTCCTCGCCGATCGGGTCGAGCGCCGCGCGGTTGCCCTCGCGCAGAGCGGAGTCGAGGTCCGCCGAGTCCGCTGCGTCCGCCAGCGAGGCGGGCAGGTCGACGGCGGCCAGCGCGGCCAGCAGAGTTTCGCGTGAGACCGGCGCCTTGTCACGGTGGAAGCGCGTCCCCATCGCGGTGTAGAGATCGCGCAGCACCTCGTCGCCGTGCGTCCGCGCGGCAGCCAGCGCGACGCGCGCGGGGCCCCAGCGCTCGTCGAGCCAGCCGCGGTACCAGGCGTCCACTTCGCGGCCTTCGTTGTGCAGCGCCAGGCTGAACACGTGGAACCGCGTCCGGACCTCGCGCACCTCCTCCACTTCCAGCAGCCAGCGCGACGCGATCCACGCCCACGGGCACACGGGGTCGAACCAGAAGTCAACAGTTTTCACCCGGCCAACGCTAGGCGCCGGATCGGCCCGGCAGAAGATCCAATTCCGACATGGTGGACCGGGCCAATCAGAGCCAGCCGCGCTCGTCCGCGATCCGCACCGCCTCGACGCGGTTGCGGGCGCCGGTCTTGGTGATCGCCGCCGAGACGTAGTTCCGGACCGTGCCTTCGGACAGGTAGAGCCGCGACGCGATCTCGGCGACCGTGGCGCCGGTCCGGGCGGTGACGAGCACGTCCCGCTCGCGCGCGGTCAGCGGCGACTCGCCCGCGGCCAGCGTGGCCACGGCCAGGGCCGGGTCCACCACGCGCTCGCCGGTCCGCACGCGGCGGATTGCGTCGGCCAGGACGTCGGCCGGGGCGTCCTTCACGACGAACCCGGCGGCGCCCGCGTCCATCGCGCGGCGCAGGTAGCCGGCCCGCCCGAACGTCGTGAGCATGACGACCCGGCAGTCCGGCACCTGCGCGGCGAGCACCGCCGCGGCGGAAAGGCCGTCGAGGCCTGGCATTTCGATGTCCAGCAGCGCGACGTCGGGCCGGTGTTCGCGCGCCGCCGCGACGACCTCGTCGCCGCGGCCGACGGACGCGACCACCTCGAAGTCGTCCTCCAGCGACAGCAGCGCGCACAGCGCCTGGCGGACCAGCTCCTGGTCGTCGGCGAGCAGCAGGCGGATGGTCACAGCGTCACCCGCAGCCGCCAGCCGCGCGGCCGGACCGGTCCGGCGCGGAACTGCCCGCCGGCGGCCTTGACGCGTTCGCGCAGCCCGGCCAGGCCGGAGCCCTCCTCGGGCGTGCCGCCGACGCCGTCATCGACAACCTCCACAGTGGACTCCGAAAGGGTGACCGTGCACCGGGTCGCGCGGGCGTGCCGGGCGACGTTGGTGAGCCCTTCGCGGACCACCCACCCGAACAGCTCCTGCCGCGCCGGGTCCACGACGTCGGTCGCGGTCGGCAGGTCGGCCGTGACGCCGCACGCGCGCAGCAGCTCGCGACCGCGCGCGAGCTCGCCGGCGAGGGTGACCTCCCGGTAGCCCGACACCGCCGCGCGCACGTCCGTCAGCGCCTGGCGGGCGAGTGTCTCGACCGCGGTCATCTCCTCGCCCGCCCGGGTGGCGTCGGCGTCCACGAGCCGCCGGGCCAGGGTGCTCTTGACGGTGATCGCGGTGAGCGAGTGGCCGAGCAGGTCGTGCAGGTCGCGGGCGATCCGGGTCCGCTCGGCCTCGGACGCCAGCCGCGCGACCTCGGCCCGGGCTTCGACGAGCGCGGCGTTGGCCCGGACCGCCTCGGCGAAGGCGTGGACGACCAGCACGGTGAACACGAGCGCGACCGCCTGCGTCCACCCCGCGGTGCCCCACGCCACCCACGGGAGCACCAGCGCCGCGAGCGCCACGACGACCACGAGCGCGCCGGAATGACGCGGAAGCCGCGGCACGGCGAGGGACACGACGACCGCGGCGAGGAAGAACGCCTCGGCGTGGGCGAAGGGGAGTGCGGCGGCGAACAGGACGGCCAACACCCCCAGCAGTGGCCAGAACCGCCGCGGCGCCCGCTGGGCCGCAGCGCGCGCCGCGAGGACGTAGCAGACCACGAAGGCGGCGACGATCACGCACCCGGCGGCCGCGGCGCGCCCGGTCGAGTGCTGCAGCACGCCGGGCACGGTCACCGCCGGGTAGACGAGCATGCCCGCGTCGAGCACCATCACCCGCCAGCCGCGCACCCAGCGCTGCACGTCGGCCGGCTCCGTCGTCTCCATCACCGGCACGCTACCGGGCCCGCGCCCGCCGGCCGTTGACGAGCACCGTGACGCCGAGCAGGAGCAGCCCGCAGACACCCTGCTCGATCCGCAGCCACAGGGGGAACAGGCCGGGCAGGGCGACGATCACGACGATCGCCACGAGCATCACCGCGGCGACGATCCGCAGTCTCAGCAGCCCCTTCCGCGACCCGCGGGCCGCGCTGCGGGCGAAGGCGAACGTCAGCAGCGAGCTGGCGACGACGAGGGTGGCGCGCACCCACACCGCGTCGGTCACCATGGCGTGGTCGTTCCGGAAGAGCACGATCGCGACGAGCGTGAGGACGGAGAGCGCGGCGTAGCCACCGGTGAGCAGCAGGACGGCCCGGAAGCGGGCGGGTTCGGTTCGAGGCGTAGTCATCATGCCGAAGATGGTCGTCGCGCGGGGTGTCCGGGCGGCAGTGCCGTCCCTCAGCAGCCCGCCATGACATTTGTCATCGGCATGTCCAGGGCGGAGTACTGGGAGAGCGCTCTCACAGCGTGCTACAAAGAAGGGGTGACGACGCACCCGCCCTCGGCGCCGCCGACCCTGGAGGACGTCGCGCGGGTCGCCGGCGTCTCGCGGGCCACGGTGTCCCGCGTGGTCAACAGCGTGCGCAACGTCGACCCGAAGCTGCGCGAGACCGTCGAACGCGCGATCGCCGCCACCGGCTACGTCCCGAACCGCGCGGCCCGTTCGCTGGTCACGCGCCGGACCGGCGGGGTGGCGCTGGTGGTGTCCGAGCCCGAGCGGCACGTCGAAGCGTTCACCGGCGGTGTGTTCGGCGACCCGTTCTTCGGCCGGGTGGTCGAGGGCGTGGTCGCCCACCTGCGGCCCCAGGGGCTGCACCCGCTGCTGATGCTCGTCGACAGCGACGAAGAGCGCGAGAAACTCGTGCCGAAGCTGCGGCAGGAGCAGGTCAGCGGCGTGCTGCTGATCTCGCTGCACCCCGCGGAAGACCCGCTGCCGAAGATGCTGACCGACGCCGGCGTCCCGACGGCGCTCTTCGCCCGGCCCGGCCGCCCGGCGCCGGTGAGCTACGTCGACGTCGCCCACCAGGACGGCGCCCGGCTGGCGGCCGACCGGCTCGTTTCCCGCGGGTGCCACCGGGTCGCGACGATCGCGGGCCCGGCGGGGACGCCGGCGGGCCAGGACCGGCTGGCCGGGTTCCGCGACGCGATGGCCCGCCACGGCCACGCGTACGTGGCGGTCGCCGAGGGCGACTTCACCGAGCACGGCGGCGAGCGCGCGATGGAGCGGCTGCTGGCCGAGGAACCCGCCCTGGACGGGCTGTTCGTGGCCAACGACCTGATGGCGTACGGCGCTCTGACGGTCTTGCGCGAGGCGGGCCGTCGCGTCCCGGACGACGTCGCGGTGATCGGCTTCGACGACAGCCGGGTGGCGCTGAGCTGCCGTCCGCGTCTCACCACGGTCCGTCAGCCGGTGGAGGAGATGGGCGCGGCGATGGCCCGGATGGTCCTCGACCGGATGGCCGACCCGGCCGGGCGCGCCGAGTCGGTGATCTTCGACCCCGAGCTGGTGGTCCGCGACTCGGCCTGAGCGGCCGGGCGGGGTCGCCGACCCGGACCAGCCCCGCCACCGGTCCGCCCGATACTCCGCCCGCGTGGCCTGCCGGGCACCGACTCCGGCCTGTCCGGACAGTTCCGCTCACTGGTCTGGACATCGAGCCGCGCCTTGTGCTCAGATCGGGACGGCCTTTTCCAACGTTGTAAAACTGGCTGGGTCCCCCTGACCGGAACGGAGTTCCGCCGTGCGGACGAGAGCACCGAAAATCCTCCACCTGGCGACCGTCTTGGCGGTCACCGCGGCCGTCGTGAACATCGCGACCCCGGCTGACGCCGGACCGGCGGCGCGTCGGACCGTGACCGCCGGGAACGCGCGCTTCCAGGTCCTTTCCCCGACCCTGATCCGCACGGAGTACGCCGGCGACGGCCACTTCACCGACGCCGCGACGTTCAACGCCGTCGGCCGCGGGTCGTTCACGCCCCCGCCGTTCACGTCCACGACGGCGAACGGCGTGCTGACCATCCGCACCAGCGCGACGACCCTGACCTACCAGCTGGACTCCGGGCCGTTCGACGCCGGGAACCTCCAGGTCCGCGCGAACGCCGGCGCGACGCCGGTGACCGCGGCCCCCTGGCACCACCTGACCTGCGCCACGGGCGCGCTGTGCGAGGCCGAAGACCTGACCGCCGACGGGCTGGGCGTCGCCACCGACCACACCGGCTACACCGGGGAAGGCTTCCTCGCCGGGTTCGAGAGCACCGGCAACTCGGCCACCGCGGACGTCCTCGCTACCGCGGCCGGGACCTACGCCGTGACCGCCCGGTTCGCCAACGGCGTCGGCGGGGACGGCCAGCACGTCACGCGCACCCTCAGCGTGTCCGTCGACGGCGGCGCCGCGCAGAAGCTCACCCTGCCCGTGACGGCCGACTGGAACAGCTGGGCCACCGCGTCGGTGCCGGTCACGCTGTCGGCCGGCCGCCACAACCTCCGCCTCGAGCGCACCGCGAGCGACTCCGGCGACGTCAACGTCGATGCCCTGGCCGTGCTGTCCGCCGGCGCGTCCTTCCCGCCCGCCTCGGCCCGCGCGTTCAGCGGCTGCGCCTTGGACGTCAGCTGTGAGGCCGAATCCGGTCTCCGGGCCGGCTCGGCGATCGTGGCCACCGACCACGCCGGGTACGCCGGGCGCGGCTTCGTCGCCGAGCTCAACCGCGGCTCGTCGCTGACCCACCGCGTCGTGAACGTCCCTTCCGCCGGCACGTACCAGCTGGACGTCCGCTACGCCAACGGCACCGGCGGCGACGGCCTGCACCAGACGCGGACCGCCACGGTCGCCGCGTCCGGCGTGACCCGCACGCTGTCCCTGCCGGCCACCGCCGACTGGGACAGCTGGGGGAGCGCGTCGGTCCCGGTCGACCTCAAAGCCGGCACGAACGACGTCGTCCTCACCTGCCCGGACGATGCCAGCTGCCACGTCAACATCGACACCGTCGCGGTCACCAGGACCGGCGCCGCCGTGCCGCAGCCGCACATCACCCTGGGCGGCTACCGGCGCGGCCTCGACGGCGTCAACGGCGACAACGGCACGCCGTCGCTCACCGAAGGGCTCCTGCACCAGGACGGCTGGTACCTGCTCGACGACACACCGTCGGCGGTGTACGACCCCGCGGCCGGCAAGGCGACGCCGCGGCCGTCGCACGGCGGGAACCCCTACCAGGACGGCTACGTCTTCACCTTCGGCCACGACTACAAGGCGGGCCTGCGCGACCTCGCGACCCTGACCGGGCCCTCGGAGCTGCTGCCGCGCTGGGCCTACGGCGTCTGGTACTCGGAGTACATCGACCGCACCGCGGCCGACTACCGCGACAAGATCCTGCCGAAGTTCCGCAGTGAAGGCGTACCGCTCGACGTCCTCGTGACCGACACCGACTTCAAGGCGCCGGACACCTGGAACGGCTGGCAGTTCGACCAGAGCAAGTTCCCGGATCCGACGGCGTTCTTCGCTTGGGCGCACTCGCAGGGACTGCACGACACGCTGAACATCCACCCGAGCATCATGGGTTCGGACCCGCAGTTCGCCCGCGCGCAGGCGACGGCGAAGGGCAAGCTGGCGAAGTCCGGCTGCGGCACCGACTGCTACGTCTTCGACTGGGGCGACCCCGACCAGCTGAAGGCGTACCTGGACCTGCACGGCCAGCTGATGAGCCAGGGCAACGACTTCTGGTGGCTCGACTGGTGCTGCGACGCGTCGAAGTCGAGCCTGGCGGGCGTGACGCCGGACTCGTGGATCAACCAGAAGTACGCCGACCTGGCCGCGCCGGCCGTCGATCGGGGCTTCGTCATCTCGCGGGCGTACGGGTCGTTGCAGGCCGGCGGGTACAGCGGCCCGGTGGGCCTGTCGACCGGGCCCTGGGCGGACAAGCGCAGCACCATCCACTTCACCGGCGACACGTCGTCGACGTGGGGGACGCTGCGGATGGAGGTCGGGATCACCCCGGCCGAGTCGGCCGCGACCGGGATGTCGCCGATCAGCCACGACATCGGCGGGCACAACGACACGACCGGCTTGCGCGGCAGCGAGACCTACACCTCGGGCGGGCAGCAGCACCAGACGTTCAAGCTGCCCGACGACCTGTACGCGCGGTGGGTCCAGCTCGGCGCGTTCCAGCCGATCGACCGGCTGCACAGCAACCACAGCGACCGGCTGCCGTGGCAGTACGGCGATGCGGCGAAGGCATCGGCGACGAAGTTCCTCAACCTGCGCGAGAACCTGGTGCCCTACACCTACACGCTGGCGCAGCAGGCCGCGTCGACGGGCGTCCCGGTGGTGCGGCCGACGTACGTGGAGTACCCGGACGAGCCGGCCGCGTACGCGGCGGCGGGCAGCGAGTACTTCTACGGGCCGGACATGCTGGTGGCGCCGGTGACGTCGCCCGGGACCTCGGCGACGACGTCGGTCTGGTTCCCGCCGGGGCAGTGGACGGACTACTTCAGCGGCAAGTCCTACACCGGCGGCAGCACCCAGCAGGTCACGTCGGACCTCGGCACGATGCCGGTGTTCGTGCGGGCGGGCGGCATCACGGTCACCCGGACCGCGGACGTGACCAACGACGTCCAGAACCCGCTGAACCGTGCGACGGTCACGGTGGCCCCGGGCGCGTCCGGGTCGTTCTCGCTGTACGAGGACGACGGCACCTCGTCGGCGCACAGCGCGACGACGCGGATCACCTACACCGAGCGGCGCGGCGCCCACACGGTGACCGTGGAGCCGGCCCGCGGCCGGTCCCAGGTCGCTTCGCGCGAGTGGACGGTCAAGTTCCTCGGAGTGACGTCGGCGCCTTCGCGGGTCCAGGTCGGCGAGGGCTGGGCGCCCGCGAGCGGCTGGAAGTGGGACGCGGCAACGCAGACGCTGACGGTCACGGCCCACAGCGGCCGAGGACCGGTGACGGTCACGTATTGAGGACTACCGGCGGGCGGAGCCGGTAACAGCCGTCGAGGCCACCACGTGGGGTGGTGGCCTCGACGGCGCCCGGCCCGGCCACCATGTGGGGTGATGGCCTCCACGGCCCCTGGCCGGGCTCGTTCGGTGCCTGGCCGAGGGCCGTTGTTCGTGGGTTCGGGGTGATGCCGGAGCCCGGCTTTGGCTTGCTTTGCCGGCTGGCTCGGGCGGTGTTCGCGGGCCCACAGCCCGGGGCACGCGAGCCCGGCCTTTCCGGGCGTGGCTCGCCCCGACTTGGCCGGCATCGCGTCCGGTTGCCTTCCGCGCGGGGTAGCCACCTCGGCTTGGCCGGCACCCGGCCCGGTCGCCTTTGCCCGGGTGTAGCTCGCCTCGGCGCGGTCTGGTCGTACCGCGTACCGAGTCCAGCTCACTCCGCCTTCGCCAGCACCTGCTCCTGCCGCGCCCCTTCCGCGCCGACCTCGGTGGCCAGCTCGCGGGTGGCCGTGTCCGCGCCGGAGGTCCGCTCGCCGTTCGCCAGCACCACCAGCTGGGCCGCGTGGGCCCGCAGCAAGGCGACCAGCCGCTGGTCGAAGTCCGCGCCGCTTCCGGTCCGCAACGCCACCAGATCCGCCGCGGTGACCATCCCCGGCATCCGATGTCCACTGTGGACGTCCAGGGCGGGCAGGCCCGCCCGGTCGCGGACCGCCTTCAACCGCGTCAGCAACCGCTCCGACGGCCCTGCGACCGAGTCCGCGGCCGAGCGGACCGCCGGGCTCGCCGCGTGGCCGGGCGCGAGCCGGGCCGCCGACAGCGCGTTCTCCGTCATCGGCACCACGAGCTGCACCCACGCCACGTCGGTCGGGTTGAAGGGCGAAGCGGGGCCGGCGGTGGGGGCGGGGCCGGTGGTGGCGCACCCGCCCATGGTCAGCGCCACCACCACCGCCCCAGCACCAGCCGTCTCACGGACGGCCGGGCAGCCGGTAGTTCGGCCCGAGTACGCTGCCGCGGTCGGGCTTGTAGAGGTCGAACCCGCGTGGGTCGCACTGGAGACCGCCGTTGATGCAGTGCGTCACCAGCGCCGCCAAGGTCTCGGGGTCCCACGCGTTGAAGAAGTCGTAGTGCCACGAGTACCCGCGCCCGCTGGCCAGGTGCACGCCGGACATGTCGCCGCTCACCGGGAAGGCCATCTTGAACTCCAGCATCGGCACCGGCACCGGGTGGTCGGCCGGGCACGTCAGCGTCGCCCGGTCCGGGTACGCCATGTGGCTCTTGTGATCGGCCGAGTCCAGGTGGACGCCGTCCCAGCAGCTCGGCGCCTGGTAGCGGATGTTGAGCTGGCTGCCGGCGACACACTGGACCGGGATGTCCCAGTTGTGGAAGCTGTCCCCGCACTCCCAGCCCTCGATCGCGCCGGGCGCGTGCTGGAACTCGTCCTGCGTCGCCGTGACGCTCCCGGCGACGTACCGCAGGCCGGGCGGGAACGGCACCACCTTCGTGTAGTCGAGGATGCCGGACTTGTAGTAGACGACCTGCGCGAAGTTCGGCAGCACCACCTGGTTCCCGTTGTAGACCGTCGGGAACCAGTACGCCGAAAGGTCGTCCGGCGCGAGGCACGTCGTGTTGCCGACGCCCGAGTTCTGCAGCGACTGCAGCGTCGTGGCCGCGTTGGTGGTCTTGTTGCCGAGGAACGTGTGGTCGTGCGACGCGCCGGGCAGCCCGGGGAAGACGATCGGGTCGTCCGGCTGGTGGTGGCTGGGGGAGCAGTTGACCTGGAATTCGTGGTGGGTCACCAGGTCGTCGGCCCCGGCGGGCGACCAGGTGGCCGCGGTCAGGAAGGCGCCTGCCAGCACGGTGGCGGCGGTGCAGGCGAGGAGCGCGGCTTTCGTTGCCAAGGGTCCTCCACGGTGAGGTGCCAAGGATGGGAGAGCGCTCTCCCACAGCATGCGCACCGGCCCGCCGCCGTGTCAAGGACCACCCGGATCCGCCGCCGGACAGGCATTGTCCGATTCCCCGCCGGAATCTTGACAACGCGGGGCGTGATGCCGAACCATCGGACGCGCTGGAGAGCGCTCTCCAATCTCCGTCCCCTGTCGTACGGGAGTCATCGTGGACCGACCGTCGCTCCTCCGTGCCGTCCCGGCGCTGGTGGCCCTGCTGGTGCTGGGCCTGCTCGCCGGCCCGTCCCCGGCGCACGCCGCCACGCTGCTTTCCCAAGGCAGACCCGCGACCGCGTCGAGCAGCGAAGGCGCCGGTACCCCGGCGTCGGCGGCCGTCGACGGTGACACCGGCACGCGGTGGGCGAGCGCCTGGAGCGACCCGCAGTGGCTGCAGGTCGACCTCGGCGCGCCCGCGGACATCAGCCAGGTCACCTTGAACTGGGAAGCCGCCTACGCGACTGCATACGAAATCCAGGTTTCGGACAATGCCGCGACTTGGCAGACTGTATACAGTACGACGACCGCGACCGGTGGAATCCAGAACCTCGCCGTCACCGGTCACGGCCGTTACGTGCGGTTCTACGGCACCCACCGCGTCGGCGGTTACGGCTACTCGCTCTGGGAGTTCCAGGTCAGCGGCACCCCGGGCACGCCGACGCAGGGCGGCCCCGGCGTCACGCGCGTGACCGGCAGCCAAGGGAACTGGCAGCTGACGGTCGACGGGATACCGTGGACCGTCAAGGGTCTCACCTGGGGCCCGCCGGTCAGCGAGGCCGCCACGCGGATGCCGGAGTTGCACGCGATCGGCGTCAACACGGTCCGGACGTGGGGCACCGACGGCACGACCCAGCCCCTGCTCGACGCCGCCGCGGCCAACGGGATCAAGGTCGTCGCCGGCTTCTGGCTGCAGCCCGGCGGCGGCCCCGGCAGCGGCGGCTGCGTCGACTACACCACCGACACGAACTACAAGAACACGATGCTCGCCGAGATCCAGAAGTGGGTCACTGCATACAAAGCGAACCCCGGTGTGCTGCTGTGGAACGTCGGCAACGAGTCGATCCTCGGCATGCAGAACTGCTACTCCGGCACGCAGCTGGAGCAGGAACGGATCGCGTACACGCGCTTCGTCGAGCAGGCCGCGCAGGCGATCCACGCCATCGACGCGAACCACCCCGTCACGTCGACCGACGCCTGGACCGGTGCGTGGCCGTACTACCAGGCCTACGCGCCGGACCTCGACCTCTACTCCGTCAACTCCTACGCGCACGTCTGCCAGGTCAAGCAGGACTGGATCGCCGGCGGCTACACGAAGCCGTACATCATCACCGAGACCGGCCCGGCCGGCGAGTGGGAGGTGCCGAACGACGCGAACGGCGTCCCCGCCGAGCCGACCGACCAGCAGAAGCGTGACGGCTACGTCAACGCGTGGAACTGCGTGCTGGCCCACCCCGGCGTCGCCCTCGGCGCGACGCTCTTCCACTACGGCACCGAGGGTGACTTCGGCGGCGTCTGGTTCAACATCACCACGGGCAACGAGAAACGGCTCTCCTGGTACGCCGTCCGCAAGCTCTACAGTGGACAGACGAGCGGGAACACGCCGCCGGTGATCTCGTCGATGAACCTCAGCCGCAGCACCGACGTCCCGGCGGGCGGCACGTTCACCCTGACCGCCGCGGTGTCCGATCCGGACGGTGACCCGATCACCTACACCATGGGCTACAACAGCAAGTACATCAACAACGCCGCCGGCCTGATCCCGGCGCAGTTCACCGGGACCGGCCCGTTCACGGTCACCGCGCCGCAGCAGTTGGGCGTCTGGAAGATCTACCTCTACGCCCGGGACGGCCACGGCAACGTCGGCATCGAGACGCGGTCGCTGCGCGTGGTCGCCCCGCCGGTGCCGGGCACGAACCTGGCCCGCGGCGCGGCGACCACGGCGTCGACCTACCAGGCCGACGGCCCCGGCGCGCCGTACCCGCCGCAGGCCGCGACCGACGGCGACACCGCGACGCGCTGGGCGAGCGCGTGGGCCGACCCGCAGTGGCTGCAGGTTGATCTGGGCAGCCGGCAGGCGTTCGACCACGTCCAGCTGATCTGGGAGGCGGCCTTCGGGAAGGCCTACGAGATCCAGGTCAGCGACGACGCGGCGAACTGGCGGCCGGTGTACTCGACGACCACGGGCGACGGCGGCGCCGACGACCTCGCGATCTCGGCCACCGCCCGGTACGTGCGGATGTCCGCGACCCAGCGCGGCACCGCGTACGGCTACTCGCTGTACGAGTTCGGCGTCTACCGCTCCTGACGCTCAGCCGGGGATCAGGCAGAAGAGGTGACCTTCGGGGGCGGCCAGCACGGCCCAGTCGGCGCCACCGGGCTGGAAGTCCGGCTTGGTGGCGCCGAGCGCCGCGAACTCCGTGACAGCGCGTTCGAGATCGCCGACGCGGAGGTCGAGGTGGGCGTCCGGCCGGCCCGGGCCCCGATAGCCGGCGACGCGCTGGAAGCCGAGGCTGACCGGGCCGCCGCGTGAGGTGGGGGTTTCGCTGACGCGCTACCGCAACCGCGGGAACGACACCCGCGGTCCTGCGCCGCCTGCGAGAAGAAAGCGCTGCCCCAGCCTGATGCCCCGCCAATCACACGTGATGCCCGCCTGATCACGCGAAGTGCCCGCTCAATCACGCGCGATGCCTTCGAATTGCGCGCCACGCCCCGCCACGTGGGGGAGTCCTCCCGATCGCGCGAAATACCGATCGCGCGAAACACCCACCCGAGCACCCAGCCGCCCGAATCCTTTGCCAGGACGGTACTTTCGCACGCCGCCCGCCCGTCCCGAACCCCAACGCTCCCGCGCCTGCACGACGACCTCACCGAGCGGGCGGCGGCAATGAGGTGGGGCGGCGCGGCGGGAACGGGGGCCGGGCGCGTGGCCACCCCCAGCGGCCACGTGACGTCACCCCCGCGGCCGCTGCGCCACCCCGGGCTCCGGTGTCCTGTTTTCGAAACACCGACGGGAGTATCGTAGTCTTTCCGGGACAGCCTGTGTCAAGTTTTCGGAACAGCTAGGCTGACGGTTGTCACGTTTCCTGGCTGAAGGCGGTGTGTGGTGAGCGATGAGCGCAGTTTCGCCGAACGGCTGGCGCGGTTGATCGCGACCGTGCACCCGCCGGACCGCAAGCCGTACTCCTACCGGGAGATCGCGCACGGCGTCGCCGAGCAGACCGGCGTGACGATGTCGGCGACCCACGTCCAGCAGCTCGCCGTCGGCGCGCGCAAGGACCCGAAGCGCTCGCACATCCAAGCCCTCGCCCAGTTCTTCGGCGTGCCGGTGACGTACTTCTTCGACGACGAGGTCGCCGGGCAGGTCGACCAGCAGGTCGAGGACGTCGTCGCGTGGCGCGACACCGAGGCGCGGAACCTGGCGCAGCGGGCCATGCAGCTCTCGCCGCGCGACCGCGAAACCGTGACCGCGCTGCTCGACCAGCTGGCCGGCTACGACGAAAACCGCCGTCGCGGCAACCGGCGCCGGAAGCCGGAGTGACGCCGCGCGGTCGGCTACGATGACCTCGTCCGTGCTGGCGCCCCGGTGCACCCGGCTGGCGCCCGGTGACCGGGGAGGACCCATCGACGAGCGCGGCCTGACGGACCTGCGAGCCGGCGCCCGCCGGCGGGTGCGGACCGTGCTCGCCGCCGTCCCGGTGCCCCGGCCGTGGTCGATGAACGCCTGGGTCGACGGCCTCGAGGCCTGGCGCGGGCGCGAGATCGACCTCGTGCCGGTCGAGTACCGGCCGGGCCGTCCGTCCGGCGCCTGGCAGGCCCGCCCGGACTACGACCTGATCGCCTACGTCGAGCAGACGTCGGCACTGCACCAGGACCACATCATCGCCCACGAGCTCGCCCACATGCTGTGCGCGCACACCGGGACCTGCCAGCTGTCGGAGTCCGAGGCCGTCCGGCTCGCCCCGGACCTGGCGCCGCAGGCGCTGTCGCACCTGCTCACCCGCGTGACGACCGGCACCGACGAGTACGAAGCCGAACTGATCGCGGTGCTGCTGATGAGCGCCGCGACGAGCGAGCCGCCCGCCGTTCAGCCGGGTGCGTCCGGCCGGGCGGCGGACCAGGCTAGGCGGCTGGCGGCCCTCCTGGGATAGTCGCGTCTCGTGATCGACATTCTGTTCGTCGGGGTCGGGCTCTTCGCGTTGGCTGTCGGCATCTGGCGCGCGATCCGCGCC
The DNA here is from genome assembly GCF_036227105.1 of Amycolatopsis sp. NBC_01488. Lineage (NCBI taxonomy): Bacteria > Bacillati > Actinomycetota > Actinomycetes > Pseudonocardiales > Pseudonocardiaceae > Amycolatopsis > Amycolatopsis sp. NBC_01488. The sequence goes on from NZ_CP109434.1 coordinate 7,097,001, forward strand.
CGCCGCACCGGCGCGGGCGCCGGGCTGGCCGTCTCGCTCATCGCGCTCGGTGCGGCGTTCTGCTTCCTGTCGAACCGCGCGCAGCTCTTCGAGAGCGAGATCTACCCGAGCCTCGGACGGCTGTTGTCGAACCTCGCGACGATGGTCGCGGCCTACGGCATCGGGCTGACGGTCGCGGAGGTCAGCGGCACCCGCGACCGGGGCCGGCGCACCCGGCTCGTCGCGCTGGGCGTCGCGCTCGTCCTGCTGGCCGTGATGTTCTTCGGCACGCCGGGCCTGCCGCGCGGCATCGGCGTGTTCGACGAGCTGTACCGCACGCATCCGACGCTGGTCGTGTACGTGTTCGTGTACACCGTCTACCTCGGGTTCGCGGTGCTCGACATCGGCGTGGTCGCGGCGGTGACGGTCCGGGCGAGCGGCGGCGCCCTGCGCGCCGGGCTCGCGCTCTTGCTGCTGGCGTCGGCGTTCGCGGTCGTCTACCTCGCGGGGAAGATCGTCGCGACGATCGAGGCGGTGCAGGCGGACCACCCGGTGAAGGGCCTGTGCCGTGGGCCGTTCTCGACGCTGCCGTGCACGCTCGACGTCGGCTTCCCGGCGGTTTCGGTGCTGCTGATCGTGGTGGGGCTGACGATCCCGTCGATCCCGGGCCTCGTGTCGGGGCGCCGCGACGCGAAAACGCTCCGCCTGCTGCGCCCCCTTCGCGCGCACCTGATGCGGCGGTTCCCGGAGATCGTCCGCATCGACCCGGGCGGCGCGTCCCGCCGCGAGCGGTTGCTGACGGCGATGAGCGAGACGAACGACGGGCTGATCCTGGCGGGGGTGACGCCGGAGCTGCCGGCCGCGGCGGCGGCTCGGATGGTGCGGGATCTGCCGGACGAGCCGGGGGAGGAGGAGCCGCCGGTCGTGCGGGCGGAGCCGTTCGCCGCGGACGTCGCGCGGTTGCGGGCGATCGCGCGTGCGTACCGGAAGGTGGGCGACACAGAGGTGCGCGAAGTGGCCGGTCCGGCGCGGTGACGTCAGCCGCCGAAAGGGGCTTCCAGCCGCGGCTCCCAGCCGCGTTCGGTGAGCGCCACCAGCTGCAGTGCCTCGGCCCGACCGGCCAGCGGCAGCAGCGGCCGGACCTCGGCACCGACCTGCGAGAGGGTCTCCTCGTCGCCACCCATGGCCACGGTCACGTGGGCCGGCGGCCGAGGACCGAACCGGCCGCCGTACGGCGGAACCTCCGGCCAGTGAGCGCAAGCGGCGTCGGTGACCTCCTGGAGCGCGGGAGCCGGTAGCGCCGCGAAACCCGGAGCGGCCAGGAACTCGGTGAGCTGAACGGCAATCGGCGAGAACTTCGAAGCAAGCGCCCGGACCGCGGCCAGCTCCGGCTCGTCCAGAGAAGCGTCCGGCAGGAACGGGTACAAAGCCGTCACATGGGCGGGCAACCCGGGGCGGACCAAGGACGGGTCCACCCGCCGGGCGGCGGCCAGCGCGGGTTCGGCGGCGGGCAGCAGGATCACCAGTGCGGTGGTTCCGCGTTCGGGCACCCCCGCATCATGGCAGTCAGGCGACGGCGGTTTCCGGGAACCGTCCCGAGCGAGCCAGCGCCAGGCTGCGCCGGCACAACTCCACCAGCTCGAGGTTGGCGCGGCTGCGCGGGCTGCGGCCGCACAGCCCGCAGCGGATCGTCACCTCGCCGGTCAGCTCGTCCACCGCGACCAGCGCCTGGTGGTCGCAGCCGCGGCACCAGCGGTAGCCGATCGCCGGGTTCGTGTGCACCGGGGACGCGACGCAGTCGTGCAGCCAGCGGCGGTGCGTCCGGCACGTGACGCGGTCGGTCGCGTCGACGTGGCCGGCGTCTTCCGCGCGGTCTTCCTGTGCCAGCGTCGCGGCCAGCAGCGGCTGCCGCGCGGCGGCGGGCCGGTCCTGCGGGTTCGGGCTGGCCCACGCGTGGTGGTCGCCGCATCGGCACTTCTCGGACATGTCGCCCCCAGTGGTCGGGCCAATCGATCCGTCGAGTGTGACCGTGGCGACAGTGGGTGGACAACCGGGAAAACGCTCAGTTTCGACCAGCGGCAGGGGTGCCGCGGCGGGCGCGGGAAAGCGGACTTCGGCGCCCGCGTATGCGAACATGTGTTCTATGACCGACGAGGGGCCCATCCTGCACGCCGACCTCGATTCCTTCTACGCGTCGGTGGAGCAGCGCGACGATCCGGCGCTGAAGGGGCGCCCCGTCATCGTCGGCGGCGGGGTGGTCCTGGCCGCGAGTTACGAGGCCAAGGCCTATGGCGTGCGCACGGCGATGGGCGGCGCGCAGGCTCGCCGGCTGTGCCCGCGCGCGGTCGTCGTGCCGCCGCGGATGTCGGCGTATTCGGCCGCGAGCAAGGCCGTCTTCGAGGTCTTCCACGACACGACGCCGTGGGTGGAAGCCCTTTCGATCGACGAAGCGTTCCTCGACGTCGGAGGGTTGACCAGGATCGGCGGACGGCCCAGTGATATAGCCGAACGGCTGCGTGCCGACGTCGCCGAGCGCGCCGGCCTGCCGATCACGGTAGGGGTTGCGCGGACGAAGTTCCTCGCGAAGGTCGCCAGCCGTGTCGCCAAGCCGGACGGCCTGCTCGTCGTCCCGCACGACGGGGAGCTGGAGTTCCTGCACCCGCTGCCGGTCGCCGCGCTCTGGGGCGTCGGCAAGGTCACCACCGAAAAGCTGCATGCGCGCGGGATCACGACGGTCGGTCAGCTGGCCGCGTCCGAGCCGGTCGACCTGGTGAGCATGCTCGGCCGGGCGGCAGGCGGGCACCTGCACGCCCTCGCGCACAACCGGGACCCGCGCCGCGTCGAGGTCGGCAGGCGGCGCCGGTCGATCGGCGCCCAGCGGGCCCTCGGGCGCGGCAGGCGGACCCCGGCCGAGCTCGACGTCGTCCTGGTGGCACTCATCGACCGGATCGCCCGCCGCCTGCGCGCCGCTCGCCGCGTCTGCCGGACCGTGACGATCCGCCTGCGCTTCGCCGACTTCACGCGCGTCACGCGCTCGCACACGCTGAACGAGCCGACCGCGGGCACGGGCGTGCTGCTCGCCGCGGCGCGGGAACTGCTCGTGGCGGCGCTGCCGATGATCGCCGACCGCGGCATCACGTTGCTCGGCGCGGCGCTGTCCAACCTGGCCGACGAGGACCCGTTCCAGCTGGCGCTGCCGTTCGAACAGCAGCGGGCGACCGGGCTCGACACCGCGCTGGACGCGGTACGCGACCGGTTCGGCAGGGCGGCGGTCACCCGGGCGGTGCTGCTCGGCCGAGCCGAGGACTACGAAGTGCCCCTGCTGCCGGATTGACGGCCGGAAACGGTTTCAGTTTCCGGGCCGCTCCGGAATGCGGGCGTGGGTCAGCGCGGAAAGCGCGGCCGGACGCAGCGCGTCGGTCCGGTCCCACAGGCGCGCATCGACGCTTTCGCGTTGGCCCGCCTGTTCGACGGCTTCGAAACCGGCCTCGCGCAGGAGCCCGGCCATGGCCGCGGGGGACAGGAAGGTCTGCCACGGCTCACCCTGTTCCGCGGCGACCGGGGCGACGGCTTCGGCGTAGCCGTTTCCGGCCGCGTCGCGCAGTTCCGGCGGAAGTAGGTGATCGGCCACGATTTCCGATCCGGGGGCCAAACCGCCGAGAACCGTCAATGTGGCGAGAATCGCCTTCCGCGTCAGGTACATGGTGACACCGAGCCAGCTCACGAACACGGGGCGAAACGGGTCGAGTCCACTCTGGACCAGCCGTTCCCGGAGCGGATCCGCTTCGAAGTCGACCGGGACGAACGTGACCGAAGGGGGCACGGCGACCCCGGCGCGTTCGAGCAGTTCCCGTTTGGCGGCCTGGGTGGCCGGCCGGTCGACCTCGAACACGCGAAATCGCGCGGACGTGTCCCGATACGCGAACGAATCGAGCCCGGCGCCCAGAATCACATACTGGTCTATACCGGAATTGACGCGGAGGAGCCGGTCTTCGGTGAACCGGCTCCGGCACACCGCCTGGGTGCGGGCGCCGGCCAGGACGGGATGCGCGCCGTGGAGGTGGTGATAGGCCAGGAGTTCCTCGGCGTGGTCGCCGAGGACGACCGCGGCCAGGGTGTCGGAGAAGATGAGGGGGCCGGTGTCGACGAGCAAATGTGCCGCCCGCGCGGCGGCCGCGGTGAAGGCGGTGCGGCTGACGCGGGGAGCAATACCGGGAAAATCGGCGGCTGTCATATCCACACGGTACCGATTCGATTTCGAATATATCACAACAAAAACTCTTCTACAAGACAGCGCGCATTCCGGCTTGGTTGCGGTCACTCTGGACGAGGGCGGCGCTGCTGCCCGAGCGGCCATTGTGGACGCTTCACGGGTGTCGCGCGTGCCGGACGGGATTCGACAGGTTAGGGTCTGTCCGACCGTGTTCTGGAGAAGATGAGGAACGACGAACCATGGCGCAACGGGTGCACGTCGAGATGGTGGACGACCTCGACGGGAGCGAGGCTTCGCAGACCGTCCCCTTCAGCCTTGACGGGGTGACGTACGAGATCGACCTGTCCGAGGGCAATGCGTCCGCGCTTCGGGACGAGCTCGCCCGCTACGTCGCCGCCGCGCGCCGGATCGGGGGCCGCAAGGTGCGCCTCGCGACCGGCCAGTCGCTGTCGGGCTCGTCGAGCTCGGGCACCGACCGCGAGCGCAACCGCCAGATCCGCGAGTGGGCGCAGGCGAACGGCTACGAGGTCGCCGAGCGGGGCCGCCTGTCGAGCGAGATCATCCAGGGCTTCGAGGCCGACCAGGCCGCCGAGGCCGAGCCGGTGGAGGCCAAGCCGGCCCGCAAGCGCGCCGCGCGCAAGAAGGCCTGACGCCGAACCGGTTGCCGGGCAAGGAACTTCGCGCGGCCGTCCTGGGGTGACGGCGGCGTCGGTGTTCGGTGGCGGAGTTTCGCGCGCCTGGGTCGGGGAGATCCCGGCGCGCGAAATGGGCGCTCGCGGCGCAGGCTTCGCTCGTTTTCACCGCCGCTTCGGGCCTGCGGTGTCTTCTCCTGGTGAGTGTCTTCTGCCGGCGATGATCGCTCCGCCCTTCGCGGCGTCGAGCAAGCTCATCGGTGACTGTCCCGATCGGGCAGACGTGACCTCTGCCGATCCCGCTCCGTCGCGTGTGGATCTTCCCTCGGTCCACGGTGGCGGCCCGGTCGGCGCCCCGCGCCGCGAAAAAGGCACGGCAACCGGGCATTTCCCGGCCGGTAACGCTTGTCGGAGGGTGGCTCCGATCGCCAGACTGTCAGTGCTCCACGCGGCCGGTACCGCGCCGGAGCACGGCCCGGTGGCCGCCTCCTCCCTCGATGGCCGCCGGGCCGCCTTCGTGTCGCCGCTCCCTGCACCGTGGCATCCCCCGTCCGCGAAGCGCTTTCCGCCGGAACGAGCGGCCGATCGAGCGTCCCTGTAGACAATCGCCCGGGACAAGCGCACACTCAGACTACTCCATACTGCATACAATCTGCACTCGACGGTTCTGAGGAGGCGGTCACGATGGCCGAGGTCCGTGAGCTCCGGGACGTCTACGGACGGCGATACCGCGTCGGGGAGTCCGACCGGGAGCTGCTCGGCCGGCCGCGGGCGTGGATCACCTGGCTGGCCGCGGCGGCGATGCTCGCCGCGGGGGTGCAGCAGTACGGGTTCGGCGCGATCGTTCCCGCGCTGAGCCGGGCACACGGCTGGACCTTCGGCGGGATCGTCCTCTCGCTCGCGGTGTGGGCGATCTGCCAGGCCGGGACGGCGTTCCCGGCGGCGTGGCTGCGCGAACGCGGTCTGCTCCCCGCTCCCGCGGCGATGGCCGCCGGCGCCGTGCTGTGCGCCGCCGGGCTGGTCACGCTCGGCCACGCGACCAGCCTCGTCACCGTCTTCCTCGGCTACTCGGTGCTCGGCGGGCTCGGCACCGGCCTGGTCTACGCCACCTGCGTCGGCGCGGTGCTGGCCTGGTTCCCGGACCGGACCGCGCCGAGCGCGGGCATGGTCAGCGGCGCGTTCGCCTACGGCAGCGTGCCCTTCGTCGTGCTCGCGGCTGCCCTGCCTGCCGCGCGTCCGGTGCTCCTGGACGGCACCGCGGCCGTCGTGCTCGCCGTCGTCGCCGGGGCGGGCGCCTTGCTGCGGTACCCGCCGCGGCACTGGTGGCCCGCGACGCCCGAGCCGCGCACCTGGGCCCTCGACCCGGCGCACAACCGGCGCCCGGCCGTCCGGCACTACCGGCCGGCGGAGCTGTTCCGGTGCGGGACGACCCTCGCGCTGTACCTCGTCGTCGTGCTCGCGGCCGCCGTGCTGCTGTTCGACCTCGCCTACCTGGCGACGTTCGTCGCCGAGCGCGGCGGGCCTGGCCTCGCCGCGGCCGCGCTGGCCCTGCTCGCCGCCGCGACCGGCAGCGGCCGGGTGCTCATCGGCCGGCTCGCCGACCGGCTCGGCCGGCACCGGATCCTGCGGTTCGCGCTGGTCGCGGGTGGTGTCGCGCAGTTCGTCCTCTTCTACTCGGGAGAGCACCGGCACGCCGTCGGCCTGCTGTTCGGCGTTGCGCTCGCGGGGCTCGGGAACGGCTGCTGCTACACGCTGCTGGTCGGCCTCGTGCGCGAGTACTTCGGCGAGGAGTCGGCGGCCCAGAACTTCGGGATACTGTATTCCGCCAAGGCGGTCGGCGCGGTCGTCGGGATCGGGCTCGCCGCGCTGGTCGTGACGTCGCACGGGTTCGTCGGCGCCTTCGCCGCGGCCGGGCTGCTGAGCCTGGCCGGCGCGGTGCTCTCCGGGCGGCTGACCCAGCCGGGCCGGCCCAAGTCGCTGCTGCCGGCGGCCTGACGTGGGGCGGATGACGAGCCGGCGCCGGGTGGTGCGCGTCCACGACGGCGTGCCCACCACACGGCCGGACACGCTGACGGTCGAGGAACCCCTGGAAATCCGGGTGGCCGGGAAGGCGCTGTCGATCACGATGCGGACCCCGGGCGACGACTTCGACCTCGCCGCCGGGTTCCTGGTCGGCGAGGGCGTGGTGCGGGCCGCCGCGGACATCCACTCGATCCGGTACTGCGCCGGCGCCACGGCCGACGGCGGCAATACGTACAACGTCCTCGACGTCGTGCTCGCGCCGGGCGTCGCGCCGCCGGACGCGTCGGTGGAGCGGAACTTCTACACGACGTCCTCGTGCGGCCTGTGCGGGAAGGCGAGCCTGGACGCCGTCCGGACGACGGTGACGTGGCCGGTGGACGCGGACCCGTTCGGCACCGACCCGGCGACGCTCGCCGGTCTGCCCGGGGAGCTCCGTGCGGCGCAACGGGTCTTCGACCGCACCGGCGGCCTGCACGCGGCGGGCCTCTTCGACGCCGACGGGAAGCTGCTGTGCCTGCGCGAGGACGTCGGGCGGCACAACGCGGTGGACAAGGTGATCGGCTGGGCTTGCCGCGACGGCGGGCTGCCCCTCTCCGGGACGGCGCTGATGGTGAGCGGGCGGGCGTCGTTCGAGCTGGTGCAGAAGGCGGTGATGGCAGGGATTCCTTTGCTGGCAGCGGTTTCCGCGCCGTCGTCGCTGGCGGTGGACCTGGCTGCCGAGCTGGGCCTGACCCTGGTGGGCTTCCTGCGGGGCACGTCGATGAACGTCTACACGCGACCCGACCGGCTCGGCCTTCAGCCGAGCTGAGCGACCAGCGCGGCGACGGCGGCCGAAGGATCACCCCGGTGGACGGCGGCGAGCTGCCACGTCGGCGGCCGGTCGAACCGCCGGACGGTGAGATCGGGAAACCGCGCAGTGGCGGAGAGCGGCAGAACGCAGGCGGCGAGCCCGGCCCGCACGAGCCCGGCGGCGACGGCGAGATCATCGACCTCGAGCGACACCCGTCGACGGGGGAAGGCCCGGTCGACGGCTTCGCGGATGGCCCAGCCCGGCGGGAAGTCCACAAGGGACAGTTCGGAGAGATCGGCGGGTGCGGAGCGCGACCCGCCGGGCGCGGTGGCGAGCACGAGTTCTTCGCTCGCGAGCGGAATGGTGACCAGCCCGGATCCGGGATCGCCGGGCAGGGCGCTGTACGTGGTTGATGCCGGTGTGGCGGTGGTGGGGACGCGGTCGCTGGGGGAGCGATCGTGCGCAGAGCGGGCGGGCTCGGCGGGGCAACCGCTGGGCGGGGTGCCGCGTGCGGGCGATGCCGGTGTGGCGGTGTTGGGGACGGGCTCGCTGGGGGAGCGGTCGTGCGCAGAGCGGGCGGGCGAACCGCTGGACGCGGCGCAGCATGCAGGCGGTGTCGGTGTGGCGGTGTTGGGGACGGGCTCGCTGGGGGAGCGGTCGTGCGCAGAGCGGGCGGGCGAACCGCTGGACGCGGCGCAGCATGCAGGCGGTGTCGGTGTGGCGGTGTTGGGAATGGGGTCGCTGGGGGAGCGATGGCGCGCAGAGCGGGCGGGCTCGGCGGGGGAACCGCTGGCAGGGGTGCCGCATGCGGGCGATGCCGGGGTGGGAATGGTGCAGCCGACTGTGCCGCCGAGTGCGGCATGGGCCGCCGCGGGATCGTCGGCTGGCAGGTCGTGAGTGCGGATGAACGAACCGGTCGCCGAACCCGCCGATGACGAAACCCGATCGGCGACGGAACCGTCAGGCTCGGCTCGGCGGGCGAAGCCGGTCGCTCCGGCAACGGAGTCGATCCGGCCCACTGCAACCGATCCAGGGCCAAGACCCGAGGCCACGGTCAGCACCACATCCACAGTGGACTCCGCCAGGACCCGTTCCACGACACCGGGCCGGACCTGTCGCACCTCCACCGCCAACCCCGGGTGAACGTCCCGCAGCGCCGCCAGGACCCGGTGCCAGTCGGCCAGCAACCCCGGGCACACCCCGAGCCGTACCCGGCCGCCGACCGGGGACACCGCCGCCCTGGCGCGGGCTGCCGCCGCCAGGGCCGCCCGCGCGGCGGGCATGAATGCCTCGCCGGCGGGCGTCAGGACCACCCGGTGCGTCGTGCGGTGGAACAACGGCGTTCCCAGGTCCCGCTCCAACGCCCGGACCACCGTGGATACTGTCGACTGGACCGTCCGCAGCCGCAAAGCAGCCGCCGTGAAGCCGCCCTCCTCCGCGACCGCCACCACCACCGCCAGCTGGCGCAGCTCCATCACGGCACCTCGTCCGGGACGTAGCCGCGGGCGACGTCGGCGTGGGGCATCCGCGCGGACTCCGTGAAGGTGCGCAACCCGCAGTCCCGGTGGTGGATCAGCCCGATGTCGCGCGTGCCGAGCAGGTGCCGGCGTACGCTGATCCGCGCGTCCATGCACGTGAGCACCGCCGGCTTCACCGACATCAGCCCAGCACCTCGCGGACGAGCGCCGCCGTCTCGCTCGGCGTCCGGCCGACGCGGATTTCCGCTGCCTCCAACGCTTCCTTCTTCGCCGACGCCGTTCCCGCCGAGCCGGAGACGATCGCGCCCGCGTGACCCATCGTCTTGCCTTCCGGTGCGGTGAACCCGGCGACGTACCCGACGACCGGCTTCGACACGGTGGCCCGGACGAACTCCGCGGCCCGCTCCTCGGCGTCGCCGCCGATCTCGCCGATCAGCACGATCAGGTCCGTCTCGGGGTCCTTTTCGAACGCTTCGACGGCGTCGATGTGCGTCGTCCCGATGATCGGGTCGCCGCCGATGCCGACGCACGTGGAGAATCCGATGTCGCGCAGCTCGTGCATGAGCTGGTACGTCAGCGTGCCGGACTTCGACACGAGCCCGATCCGCCCGGGGCCGGTGATGTCGGCCGGGATGATCCCCGCGTTGGACTTGCCGGGCGAGATGATGCCGGGGCAGTTCGGCCCGATGATCCGCGTCCGCCCACCCGCCGCGACGGCGTGCGCCCACAGCCGGGCGGTGTCGTGCACCGGCACGCCCTCGGTGATCACCACCGCCAGGCCGATGCCTGCGTCCACCGCTTCGATCACGGCGTCCTCGACGAACGGCGGCGGCACGAACAGCACGCAGACGTCGGCGGCGGCCGACGCGATCGATTCCGCGACACTGCCGTAGACGGGCAGCGAACGACCGGAGATCTCCACCTCCTGCCCCGCCTTGCGCGGGTTCACCCCGCCGACGACGTTCGTGCCCGCGGCCAGCATCCGCCGGGTGTGCTTGGCGCCCTCGGAGCCGGTGATGCCGGAGACGACGATCCGGCTGGTCTCGTCCAGGAAGATGGCCACGTCTCAGACCTCCGCGATCGCGAGCTTCGCCGCCTCGCGGGCGGCGTCGTCCATGGTGGCCACCACGGTGACCAGGGGGTGGGCGGCTTCGGCGAGGATCCGCCTGCCTTCGGTGACGTTGTTCCCGTCGAGCCGGACCACGAGGGGCTTGGTGGCCCGCGCGCCGAGGATCTCCAGCGACCGCACGATCCCCGTCGCGACGGCGTCGCACGCGGTGATCCCGCCGAAGACGTTGACGAACACGCTGCGCACCTGCGGGTCGCCGAGGATCACCGTCAGCCCGTTCACCATCACCTCGGCCGAGGCACCGCCGCCGATGTCGAGGAAGTTCGCCGGCCCGCGCGCGCCGGCCTCCGCGGCGGCGGCCGCCACGACGTCCAAAGTGGACATGACCAGGCCGGCGCCGTTGCCGATCACGCCGATGTCGCCGTCGAGCTTGACGTAGTTGAGGCCCTTCGCACGGGCCTCGCGCTCCAGCGCGTCGCCGTCCGAGGTGTCGTCGAACGCACCGGACCGGCGGAAGGACGCGTTGTCGTCCAAGGTGATCTTGCCGTCGAGCGCGACGATCCCGGTGGACGTCCTGGCCAGCGGGTTGACCTCGACCAGCGTGCAGTCTTCGGCGACGAAGACGTCCCACAGCTTCTCGACGACGTCGGCGAGCTCGGCGCGGACGTCGGCGGGGAACGCGGCGGCCACCGCGGCGGAGTCGACGCCGGCGAGCGGGTCCACGGGAACGCGGACGAGCGCCGCCGGATCGGTGGCCGCGACCTCCTCGATCTCCATGCCGCCGTGGACCGACGCCATCGCGAGGAACGTGCGCGCGGCGCGGTCGAGCAGGAAGGAGACGTAGTACTCCTCGGCGATCTCGCTGGCTTCGGTCACCAGGACGCGGTGCACGGTGTGGCCCTTGATGTCCATGTCGAGGATGTCGTCGGCGGCCTGTTCGGCGTCGTCGGCTGTATGCACTACGCGGACACCGCCCGCCTTGCCGCGGCCGCCGGTCTTCACCTGGGCCTTGACGACCACCGGGCCGCCCAGTTCGGCCGCCGCGGACCGGACCGCGGCGGGGTCGGCGGCGACCCGCCCGCGGGGGACGGGAACGCCGTGCTTCTCGAAGAGGTCACGGGCTTCGTGTTCGAAGAGATCCATGCGGGGGCGTCCTTTCCGCAACGGGGCAGGGCGAGGAGATCCGCCGTGTCCGGGCGTGCATTGACGGTCCGCGGGGGCGGGATCGAGGCCCGGGAAAAACCCTGCGGATAGCCCTGGACACGGGCTGCTTGAAGAGTGACTATATGCCTACCCCATACGGTATGCAATCTACAGTCTGCCGCGAAGAGGCCGCTGACCTCGACGGACAGGGCAGCGGCGACGAGCGGACCGAGTACGGAGCGCCGGACAAGAGAGATCCGGCGGCGGACCAGAGGAGTTGAGCAATGGCGCTGACAACGACCGGCACCACCGCGGGGGAGAGTGCCCGAGCGACGAACGGCGCCGAGCCCGCGCCCGCCGAAATATCGGGTGGCCACCTCGTGGCGAAGGCGCTGAAGGCCGAAGGGGTCGACACGATCTTCACCCTCTGCGGCGGCCACATCATCGACATCTACGACGGCTGCGTCGACGAAGGCATCGAGGTCATCGACGTCCGGCACGAGCAGGTCGCGGCACACGCGGCCGACGGCTACGCGCGGATCACCGGCAAGCCCGGCTGCGCGGTCGTCACCGCGGGACCCGGCACCACCGACGCGGTCACCGGGGTCGCGAACGCCCTGCGCGCGGAGAGCCCGATGCTGCTCATCGGCGGCCAGGGCGCGCTCACCCAGCACAAGATGGGGTCGCTGCAGGACCTCCCGCACGTGGACATGATGACGCCGATCACCAAGTTCGCCGCCACCGTGCCGCACACCGCGCGCGTCGCCGACCTCGTGTCGATGGCGTTCCGCGAGGCCTACGCCGGTGCGCCCGGGCCGTCGTTCCTGGAGATCCCGCGCGACGTCCTCGACGCGCGGGTACCCCTGGAGCAGGCCCGCATCCCGGAGGCCGGCCGCTACCGCGCGTCGACGAAGAACGCGGGCGACCCCGCCGACATCGAGAAGCTCGCCGACCTGCTGGTGCACGCGAAGAAGCCGGCCATCCTGCTCGGCAGCCAGGTCTGGACCACGCGGGCCACCGAGCCGGCCGTCGACCTGGTGCGCACGCTCAACATCCCGGCGTACATGAACGGCGCCGGCCGCGGCACGCTGCCGCCGGGCGATCCGCACCACTTCCAGCTCTCGCGCCGCTACGCCTTCGACAACGCCGACGTCATCGTCATCGTCGGCACCCCGTTCGACTTCCGGATGGGCTACGGCAAGCGGCTGTCGAAGGACGCCGCCGTCGTCCAGATCGACCTCGACTACCGCACGGTCGGCAAGAACCGCGACATCGACCTCGGCATCGTCGGCGACGCCGGGCAGGTCCTCGCCGCGGTCGCCGAGGCCGCGTCCGGCCGCGCCGACAACGGTGCCGTCGGCCGGAAGGCCTGGCTCGAAGAACTCCAGGCGGTGGAGGAGAAGGCGAAGCAGAAGCGGCTGCCGCTGCAGCACTCGGACGCGAGCCCGATCCACCCGTACCGGCTGGTGCACGAGATCAACGAGTTCCTCACCGAGGACTCGATCTACATCGGCGACGGCGGCGACATCGTCACCTTCTCCGGCCAGGTCGTGCAGCCGAAGTCGCCCGGCCACTGGATGGACCCGGGTCCACTCGGGACACTCGGCGTCGGCATCCCGTTCGTCCTGGCCGCGAAGCACGCCCGCCCGGACAAGGAGGTCGTCGCGCTCTTCGGCGACGGCGCCTTCAGCCTCACCGGCTGGGACTTCGAGACGCTGGTGCGGTTCGACCTGCCGTTCGTCGGGATCGTCGGCAACAACTCGTCGATGAACCAGATCCGCTACGGCCAGGCCGCGAAGTACGGGCTGCCGCGCGAGCGCGTCGGCAACACCCTCGGCGACGTCCGCTACGACGAGTTCGCGCGGATGCTCGGCGGTTACGGCGAAGAAGTCCGCGACCCGGCCGACATCGGGCCGGCGCTGCTGCGGGCGCGGGAGTCCGGCAAGCCGTCGCTGATCAACGTCTGGGTCGACCCCGACGTGTACGCCCCCGGAACCATGAACCAGACCATGTACAAGTGAGCGGAGGCCAACGCATGGGTAAGGCACTGGAGGGCGTCCGCGTCCTCGACATGACGCACGTGCAGTCCGGACCGTCGTCGACGCAGCTGCTGGCCTGGCTCGGCGCGGACGTGATCAAGCTCGAAACCCCCGGCCGGGGCGACATCACGCGCGGCCAGCTGCGCGACCTGCCCGGAGTGGACAGTCTCTACTTCACGATGCTCAACGCGAACAAGCGCAGCATCACGCTGAACATGAAGAGCGCCGAGGGCAAGGAAGTCTTCGAGAGGCTCGTGTCCGGAGTGGACATCCTGGTCGAGAACTTCGGCCCGGGCGTCGTCGACCGGTTCGGCTACCCGTGGGACAAACTCTCGGCGCTCAACCCGCGGCTGATCTACGCCTCGATCAAGGGGTTCGGCCCCGGCCGCTACGCCGATTTCAAGGCCTACGAAGTGATCGCGCAGGCCATGGGCGGCGCGATGAGCACCACCGGCTTCGAGGACGGACCCCCGACCGCGACCGGCGCGCAGATCGGCGACTCCGGCACCGGCATCCACCTGGTGGCCGCCATCCTCGCCGCGCTCTACCAGCGGACCTCCACCGGACGTGGCCAGCGCGTCCAGGTCGCCATGCAGGACGCCGTGCTCAACCTGTGCCGGGTCAAGCTGCGCGACCAGCAGCGCCTGGCACACGGGCCGCTCGGCGAGTACCCGAACGACCACTTCGGCGACGAGGTCCCGCGCTCGGGCAACGCCTCCGGCGGCGGCCAGCCCGGCTGGGCGGTCAAGTGCGCGCCCGGCGGGCCGAACGACTACATCTACGTGATCGTCCAGCCACCCGGCTGGGCGCCACTCGCCCGCCTGATCGGCAAGGCGGAGCTGGCCGAGGACCCGGCGTGGGCCACCCCGGAGGTCCGGCTGTCCAAACTGGACAAGATGTTCGCCCTCGTCGAGGAGTGGACCGAGAAGCACACCAAGTGGGAAGTGCTGGAGAAGCTCAACGCCCACAACATCCCTTGTGGACCGATCCTGTCCACGAAGGAACTGATCGAGGACGACACCCTGGCCGAGCTCGGCTCGGTCGTCGAGGTTGCGCACCCGGAACGCGGCAGCTTCAAGACCGTCGGCTGCCCGCTCAAGCTGTCCGACTCGCCGGTCGAGATCGAACGGTCGCCGCTGCTGGGCGAGCACAACGACGAGGTGCTGGCCGAACTCGGCTACGGCGAGGCCGAGCTGGAGAAGTTCCGTGCGGCGGGGGTGATCTGAGTGGCGGATCGTGCGGCGGTCGAGAAGATCCTCGACCAGGCGGCCGCCGAGGGGCGGTCTTCGCTGACCGCGCCCGAGGGGCGTGCGGTGTGCGAGGCATACGGTATCCCGACCCCGGCCGAGCGGCTGGCCACGACGGCCGGCGAGGCCGTGGCGCACGCCGGAGAGATCGGCCTGCCGGTGGTGCTCAAGATCGTTTCCCCGGACATCCTGCACAAGACCGAAGCCGGCGGCGTGCTCGTCGGGCTGAAGGACGCCGAAGCGGTGAAGGCGGGCTTCGAGAAGATCGTCGAGAACGCGAAGGCGTACAACGCCGACGCCCGGATCCTCGGCGTCCAGGTCCAGCAGATGCTCACCGAGGGCCAGGAGGTGATCATCGGCTCGGTCACCGACCCGACCTTCGGCAAGATCGTCGCGTTCGGCCTCGGCGGAGTGCTGGTGGAGGTGCTCAAGGACGTCACCTTCCGGCTCGCGCCGACGAGCACCGAGGAAGCACTGTCGATGATCGACGGTATCCAGGCGGCGGAAATCCTGCGGGGGGTCCGTGGTTCGGATCCTGTAGACCGTGACGCGCTCGCCGCCGTGATCACCAGCCTCGGCCAGCTCGTCGCCGACTTCCCGCAGCTGTCCGAAGTGGACCTCAACCCGGTGCTCGCGACCGCACGCGGGGCCACCGCGGTCGACGTCCGGATCCTGGTCGACCCGGACGCGGCGAAGGAACCCTTCCGGTTCACCCAGGAGGAGATCCTCGCCTCGATGAACCGGATCATGAAACCGGCGTCGATCGCGGTGATCGGCGCGTCGGCCGAAGCCGGCAAGATCGGCAACTCGGTGATGAAGAACCTGGTCAACGGCGGGTACGCGGGCGAGATCCACCCGATCAACCCCAAGGCCGCCGAGATCCTCGACCGCAAGGCCTACGCGAGCATCACCGACGTCCCCGGCGACGTGGACGTCGCGGTCTTCGCCATCCCGGCGAAGTTCGTTCCCGCGGCCTTGGAAGAGGTCGGCAAGAAGGGCGCGGCCGGGGCGATCCTCATTCCGTCCGGCTTCGGCGAGACCGGCAACATCGAGCTGCAGGACGAGGTCGTCGCGATCGCGCGCAAGCACGGCGTCCGCATCCTCGGGCCGAACATCTACGGCTACTACTACACGCCGGAGAACCTGTCCGCGACGTTCTGCACACCGTATGACGTCAAGGGCGGCGTGGCCCTCTCGTCGCAGAGCGGCGGCATCGGGATGGCGATCCTCGGCTTCAGCCGCTCGGCGAAGATGGGCGTGTCCTCGATCGTCGGCGTGGGGAACAAGGCCGACATCGACGAGGACGACCTGCTCACCTTCTTCGAGCAGGACGACAACACCCAGCTCGTCGCGATGCACCTCGAGGACCTCAAGGACGGTCGCTCGTTCGCCGAAACGGCTAAGCGGGTTTCGAAGCGCAAGCCGGTCGTCGTGCTCAAGGCCGGGCGGACGTCGCAGGGCGCCAAGGCGGCCAGCTCGCACACCGGCGCGCTGGCCGGCGACGACAAGGTGTACGACGACATCCTGCGCCAGAGCGGCGTGATCCGGGCGCCCGGGCTGAACGACATGCTCGAGTACGCCCGCGGCATCCCGCTGCTGCCGACGCCGCAGGGCGAGAACGTCGTCATCATCACCGGTGCCGGCGGCTCGGGCGTGCTGCTCTCGGACGCCTGCGTCGACAACGGGCTGAGCCTGATGGAGATCCCGCCGGACCTCGACACGGCGTTCCGGAAGTTCATCCCGCCCTTCGGCGCGGCCGGCAACCCGGTCGACATCACCGGCGGCGAACCGCCCTCGACCTACCGCAACACCATCGCGCTGGGCCTCGAGGACGACCGCATCCACGCCCTGATCCTGGGCTACTGGCACACCATCGTCACCCCGCCGATGGTGTTCGCCGAACTGGTGTCCGAAGTGGTCGAAGAGTACCGCGCGAAGGGCATCCACAAGCCCGTCGTCGCGTCGCTCTCCGGCGACGTCGAAGTCGAAGAGGCGAGTGACTACCTCTACGACCACGGCGTCGTCGCCTACCCGTACACGACCGAGAAGCCCGTGGCGGTGCTCGGCGCGAAGTACCGCTGGGCGCGGGCCGCGGGCCTGCTCTGAGCGTCCTCCACAGGGGCTGGCCCATCCACGAGGAAAGGACGAAGATCCACCGCACGACGACGGCAACAGAGGGACACCAGTGCTTTCGGGGGTCCGGGTGGCGGAGCCCCCGGCCCGGGGCGAAGCACCGGATATCTGAGTCAACGGTGACGAAAGAGAACTCTTATGACCGCAGCCACATACCAGGAGATCACTGACGAGAACGGACGGGTGTACCGGGTAGGCGAGTCCCCGCAGGACCTCATGGGGCGCTCGCGCAGCTGGATGGTCTGGCTGCCCTGGATCGCCATGATGGCGGTCAGCGTGTTCGAGTACGGCTGGGGCGCCGTCGAGGGCACGCTGGAGGAGAAGTACGGCTGGACGCTGTCGGACGCGTTCTGGCTGGCGAGCATCTGGGCGGTGTTCCAGGCCGGGGTGGCGTTCCCGGCGGGCCGGCTCAGAGAGCGCAACGTCGTCTCGGCCAAGACGGCGATGCTGGTCGGGGCCGTGTGCAGCGGCATCGGCTACTTCACGATCGCGCACAGCGGGAACCTGATGTTGGCGTTCATCGGGTACTCGGTCCTCGGCGGCACCGGCGCCGGGCTCGTGTACGCGACCTGCATCAACATGGTCGGCAAGTGGTACCCGGAGAAGCGCGGCGCGCGGACCGGGTTCGTGAACGGCGGCTTCGCCTACGGTTCGGTGCCGTTCATCTACCTGTTCAGCGCGTTCCTCGGGCACGAGAACGTGACCGGGGTACTGGACGGCATCGGCCTGTACATGCTGATCGTCGTCGGCGTGTGCGGGTTCCTGTTCAAGGACCCGCCGAAGAGCTGGTGGCCGAAGGAGGTCGACCCGATCTCCTGGGCGAAGGGCAAGACGGGCGTGAAGAGCCTGGCCAAGAACCCGCCGGCGGTCCGGCAGTTCACGCCGATGGAGGCCATCCGGACCGGCATGCTCCCGCTGATGTGGATGAGCCTGGTGATCATCGGCGGGGTCTCGCTGTTCGGCATCAACTTCCAGGTGCCGTTCGCCAAGGAGAGCCACTTCGGCGCGTTCGTCGCGGCCTCTTCGGCCGGTGTGCTGGCCATCGTGAACGGCACCGGCCGCGCGGTCGTCGGCTGGGCGTCGGACAAGCTGGGGCGCAAGCAGACGCTCACGCTGGTGCTGGTGATCGCGGCCTTCGCCCAGTTCGGCGTGCTGTACGCCGGGAACACGCACAACCTGGTGCTGTTCATGGTGTTCGCGTTCCTGACCGGGTTCGGCGGCGGCGCCTTCTACCCGCTGTTCGCCGCGCTCGTGCCGGACTACTTCGGCGAGAACAACAACGCGTCGAACTACGGCCTGGTCTACAGCGCGAAACTGGTCGGCGGCGTCGGCGGCGGCGGGCTCGCCGCGGGCGTCGTCAGCGCGTGGGGCTACACCGGCGCGTACATCCTCGCCGGGTGCATCGCGCTCCTTTCGGCGGTGCTGACGCTGTTCCTGCGCCAGCCCGGCCGGACCCGCCACCAGCTCGCCGAAACCGAGCTGGTGGCGCGGCCTTCAGCCGCGGCCGGCGGCTGATCCGGTGACGCTCCCCGGTCCTGCCGAAATCAGGATCGGGGAGCTTCCGGACGTTCGTGGTAGGCCTGGCGGGTCCGTTCGGTGTGCTTGGCCATGATCTTCTCCGCGGCGCCGGTGTCGCCGTCGGAGATCGCGTGGATCAGCTCGTCGTGCTCGCTCCACGCGTCCCGCCCGCGGGGCTGGGCGATCGGCGTGTAGTACCAGCGGACCCGGCGGTCGACGAGCCCGATCAGCTCCGCGAGCACGGCGTTCCCCGACAGCTGGGTGATGAACGCGTGGAGGGCGGCGTTGGCCGCGACCAGGCCTTCGGTGTCTTCGGCGTGCAGTGCCTGGACTCCGGCCTGCTGCAGGTCCCACAGGCGCCGGACGTCCTCCGGGGTCGCGTTGCCGGCGGCGAGCTTCGCGGAGTGCGTCTCCAGCACGCTGCGGACGCTCAGCAGCTGGTCGGCCTCCTCGTCGGTCGGCAGGTGCACGAACGCGCCCTGGGCGGGGCGGAGGTCGACCCAGCCTTCGCTCTGCAGCCGCTGCAGGGCTTCGCGGACGGGCTGCCGGCTGACGCCGAGGTACTCGGCGAGGTCGGCTTCGACCAGGTGCTGCCCGGGTTCGAGGGTGCGATTGATGATCAGCTCGGCGAGAGCCTCGTAGACGACCTGGCGCAGCGGGGCCGGCCGTTCGACGCGCTTGGCGGCGGTCGAGCTGAGCGAGCCCTTGGCCGTGCGGCGGCCGCTCGGGCCGCGGTCGGGGAGCGGGGAAGCGGGCTGGCTCACGGGACACCTCGAAGGGGAGAGGAACGCGATGATCTGCGATCAGGATACAGGTTTTGGTATGCAAAATCCCAGCGACTCACCCGGTCGTGGCGGTTTGTACCGAGTTGGATCAAGTGCGCCCAGGCGAAGTGACCGCGTGGAGAAAGACTCTGGTCCCCAAAGTGGATCCAGGATACTGTATGCAATCACGTGCTGGACCGAAGTGGGAGGCACATCATGAAGGTGGCTGTTCTCGGGGCCGGGGCGATCGGTGCCTACGTCGGGGCCGCGCTGCACCGCGGCGGGACCGAGGTGCACCTGATCGCCCGGCGGGCCCACCTCGCGGCGATGCGCGAGCACGGCGTCCGCGTGCTCAGCCCGCGCGGCGACTTCACCGCGCACCCGCACGTCACGGACGACCCGGCCGAAGTCGGCCCCGTCGACTTCGTGTTCCTCGGGCTGAAAGCGAACTCCTACGCCGCGTGCGGACCGCTCCTCGCCCCGCTGCTCGGCCCGGACACCGCGGTCGTGGCCGCGCAGAACGGGATCCCGTGGTGGTACTTCCACGGCCTGGCCGGGCATCCGCTCGAAGGGCACCGCGTCGAGACCGTCGACCCGGGTGGCTCGGTCACCGCCGTGCTGGAGCTGCGGCGCGCGATCGGCTGCGTCGTCTACTGCTCCACGGTCATCGAGGAACCGGGCGTGATCCGGCACCTGGAAGGCACCCGGTTCTCCCTCGGCGAGCCGGACGGCGAGATCTCCGCCCGGTGCAAGGTGCTCAGCGCGGCGATGATCGCCGGCGGCCTCAAGGCGCCGGTCGAACCGCGGCTGCGCGACGACATCTGGATCAAGCTGATGGGCAACGTCGCCTTCAACCCGCTCTCGGCGCTGACCCGGGCGACGATGGCCCAGATGTGCGAGCACGACGACACGCGCGCGCTGGTCGCCACGATGATGACCGAAACCCTGGCCATCGCCCGTGCGGCCGGCAGCGACCCCGGCGTCTCGGTCGAGAAGCGCATCGACGGCGCCTGGCGCGTCGGCCACCACAAGACGTCGATGCTGCAGGACCTCGAAGCGGGCAAGCCCCTCGAGATCGACGCGATCATCGGCGCGGTCGTGGAGCTGGCCGGTCTCACCGGCGTGCCCGCGCCCGCGCTGCGGCACGTCCACGCCGCCATCTCGCTGCTCGACCACACCAGCAACCCGCCCGTCCCCGTCGGGGCGCACTGAACCGGAGGTGCCCGTGAAGCGCAGGAAGACCGAGCCGTACGTGCGGCTCACGCAGCCCCTGGTGCGCGACTCCGGCGTGCTGCGCCCGGCGACCTGGGAGGAGGCCCTCGACCGGGCCGCCGCCGGGATCCGCCGCACCCTGGAAGCCAAGGGCCCCGAGGCGTTCGGGATGTTCTCGTGCGCCCGCGCGACCAACGAGATGAACTTCGTCGCGCAGAAGTTCACCCGCGCGGTGATCGGCACGAACAACGTCGACTCGTGCAACCGCACCTGCCACGCGCCCAGCGTTGCCGGGCTGGCGCGGGTGTTCGACAGCGGCGGCGGGACGTCGTCGTACCAGGAGATCGAGGACGCCGACGTCATCGTCATCTGGGGCGGCAACCCCCGCGAGGCGCACCCGATCTTCTTCCAGCACGTGCTCAAGGCGGTCCACAAGGGAGCGAAGCTCTTCGTCGTCGACCCGCGGCAGACCAGCACCGCGAGCTGGGCGCACCGGCAGCTGCAGCTCGAAGTCGGCACGGACATCCCGCTGGCCCACGCGATCGCCCGCGAGATCATCCACTCCGGACTGGCGAACACGACGTTCATCGAGCGCGCCACCGAGGGGTTCGCCGAGTTCGCCGCGTCGGTCGAACCGTGGACGCTGGAGGTGGCCGAGAAGACCACCGGCGTCCCGGCCGAGCTGATCCGCGAGCTGGCGCACACGTACGCCCGGGCCGACCGCGGGCAGCTGTCGTGGACGCTCGGCATCACCGAGCACCACAACGGCACCGACAACGTCCTCGCGCTGATCAACCTCGCGCTGCTGGCCGGGCAGGTCGGCCGCTACGGCGCCGGGCTGAACCCGCTGCGCGGGCAGAACAACGTCCAGGGCGGCGGCGACATGGGCGCCATCCCGGACCGGATGCCGGGCTTCCAGGACATCCTCGACGCGGACGTCCGGGCCAAGTTCGACGCGGCGTGGGGCTCGTCGATCCCGCCGCACAAGGGGCTCAACCTGACCCAGATGCTCGACGCGATGGAACGCGGCGACCTGACCTGCGTGTACATCATCGGCGAGAATCCGGTCCAGTCCGAAGCGGACTGCGAGCACACGATCAAACGACTGTCCAATGTGGATCATCTGGTGGTGCAGGACATCTTCCTGACGAAGACCGCGCAGCTGGCCGACGTCGTGCTGCCCGCCTCGGCGGCCTGGTGCGAGAGCGATGGCACGTTCACCAACTCCGAACGCCGGGTGCAGCGCGTCCGCAAGGCCCTCGATCCGCCGGAAGGTGCCCGCGACGACATCGAACTGCTGTCGGAGCTGGCCCGCCGGCTCGGCCACGACTGGCACTACACCGGCGGCGAGCAGGTCTGGGACGAGCTGCGCTCGTTGTCGCCCATGCACGCCGGGATGTCGTATGCGCGCCTGGAAGAGCTGGGCGGCATCCAGTGGCCGTGCTACTCCGAGGACACCCTCGAACCGACGTTCCTGCACGGCCGCCTGTGGGCCGAGGACCCGGCCGAACGCGGCCGCCCGGCGCCGTTCACGGTGCTCGAGCACAGCCCGCCGGTCGACCTGCTCACCGAGGAGTTCCCGATCCGGCTCACCACCGGCCGGCGCCTGGACTCCTACAACACCGGCGTCCAGTCGGGCGGGTTCCCGTCGCCGCTGCGGCAGGGCGAGACCCTCGACCTCTGCCCGGAGGACGCGCGGTCGCTCGGCGTCGAACCCGACGAACTGGTCCGGATCTCGTCGCGGCGGGGGGAGATCGTCGCCCCGGTCCGGCTCGACAAGGGCCTGAAGCCCGGGCTGGCGTTCATGACCTTCCACTTCCCGGACGAGGTCGACGTCAACGTCATCACCATCGAGGCGACCTGCCCGATCGCCGGGACCGCCGAGTACAAGGCCGCGGCGATCCGCGTCGAGAAGCTGCCGGCGGAGGTCTGAGGTGGATCTCAAACTCCTCGACGCCGTCGCCACCCGCGAGGAACGCGAGGCCGTCGCTGGGTTCGCCGGCGGCGGGCGCGACCAGCTGCTCCCCGCCCTGCACGCGGTCAACGACCGGGTCGGCTGGATCAGCCAGGGCGCGCTGAACCTCATCTGCGAGGCGCTGCACGTGCCGCCCGCCGACGCGTACGGCGTGGCGAGCTTCTACTCGCTGTTCGCGCTGGAAGAACGCCCGGAACGGGTCGTGCACGTGTGCACCGACCTGGCCTGCCGGCTCAAGGGCGCGGACACCGTGTGCGACGTCCTCACCGAGCACGTCGGCGCCGCGGGGAAGGCACGCGGCGGGGTCACGTGGCTGCGCAGCCCGTGCCTCGGCGTCTGCGAACGAGCCCCCGCGGCGCTGACGTTCCAGGCAGGCGACCCGGCCACGACCGAGCTGATCGCCCCGGCGACCGGTGCGTCGGCCGTGCTCGCGGCCGGCCGGGGACCGTCCACCCGGGAGGGTGCGGCGCCGGTCATTCACCAGAAGGACGGGTTGCGGCTGCTGCGCCGGGTGGGCGTGGTCGATCCGTCCAGTTTGGACGACTACCGCGCGGCCGGTGGCTACGCGGCCCTGCGGAACGCGCTGCGGATGGGCGAGGCCGCGGTGATCCGCGAGGTCACCGACTCCGGGCTGCTCGGGCGGGGCGGGGCCGCGTTCCCGACCGGACGCAAGTGGGCGGCCACGGCCGCGCAGCCCGCCGGGCCGCACTACCTCGTGTGCAACGCCGACGAGAGCGAACCCGGGACGTTCAAGGACCGCGTGCTGCTCGAAGGCGACCCGTACGCGCTGGTCGAGGCGATGACGATCGCCGCGTTCGCGATCGGCGCGCAGCGCGGCTTCGTCTACCTTCGCGGTGAGTACCCGCGGGCGTTGCGGCTGCTGCGGAACGCCCTCGACGTCTGCCGCGAGCGCGGATTCCTCGGCGCCGACATCATGGGCCACGAAGGGTTCTCGTTCGACATCGAGATCCGGCGTGGGGCGGGCGCGTACATCTGCGGCGAGGAGACCGCGATCTTCAACTCGATCGAAGGCTTCCGCGGCGAACCCCGCACGAAGCCGCCGTTCCCGGTCGAGAAGGGGCTGTTCGGCAAGCCGACGGTGGTGAACAACGTCGAGACGCTGGTCAACGTGCCGCTGATCCTGACCGAGGGCGCGGCCGCGTACCGGGCGATCGGGACGGAAGCGTCGGCCGGGCCGAAGCTGTTCTGCCTGTCCGGGAACGTCGAACGGCCCGGCGTCTACGAGGTGCCGTTCGGCACGACCCTGCGCTCGCTGCTCGAGCTGGCCGGGGGAGTGCCCGAGGGCCGTTCGCTGCGCGCGATCCTCCTGGGCGGCGCCGCGGGCGGATTCGTCCGGCCGGACGAGCTGGACCTGCCGCTGACGTTCGAGGACGCGCGGGCGGCGAAGACGACACTGGGGTCTGGTGTCGTCCTGGTGCTCGACGACCTGGCCGACCTCGGCGGGTTCCTGCTGCGAATTGCGTCGTTCTTCCGCGACGAGTCGTGCGGGCAGTGCGTCCCGTGCCGGATCGGGACGGTGCGGCAGGAGGAGGCGATCCACCGCGTTCTGTCGGCCGGTTCGGACGAGCGGCCGTTGCTGCGCGAGGTCGGGCAGGTGATGCGGGACTCGTCGATCTGCGGGCTCGGCCAGACCGCCTGGAACGCCATCGAATCCGCCATCGACCGATTGGGAGCTCTCCAGTGACCATTGTGGACATAGGGATCCCCCGCCGCCTGGTCGAGTTCACTGTGGACGGCGAGAGCGTCCGGGTGCCCGAGGGCTCGACCATCCTCGACGCGTGCACGGCGGCGGGCAAGGAGATCCCGACGCTGTGCTACGGCGACACCCTGGAACCGGCGAACGCCTGCCGCGTCTGCATGGTGGAGGTCGAGGGCTCGCGGACGCTGGTGCCGTCGTGCTCGCGCAAAGCGGAGCCGGGGATGGTGGTGCACACCGATTCGGAGCGGACGCGCACGAGCCGCAAGGTCGTCCTGGAGCTGCTGGCATCGGCGACGGACCTGTCGACGACGCCGGGCGTCGCGGAGTGGCTGGCGGAAACCGGCGCCGACCCCGACCGCTTCGGCCCGGACGCCGCGACGGTGGCGCAACCGGCCATTGTGGACAACGAGCTGTACGTCCGCGACTACGAGAAGTGCATCCTCTGCTACAAGTGCGTCGACGCGTGCGGTGATCAGTGGCAGAACTCGTTCGCCATCACCGTCGCCGGCCGCGGGTTCGACGCGCGGATTTCGACGGAGTTCTCGAACCCGCTGCCGGACAGCGCGTGCGTGTACTGCGGCAACTGCGTCGAGGTCTGCCCGACCGGGGCTCTCAGCTTCAAGCGCGAATACGACAAGCGCGAGGACGGCACCTGGGACGAAGCACGCCAGACGCAGACGACGACCGTCTGCACGTTCTGCGGGGTGGGCTGCAACCTGACCCTGCACGTCCAGGACAACGAGATCGTCAAGGTGACGTCGCCCCACGAAAGCTCGGTGACCCACGGCAACCTGTGCATCAAGGGCCGCTTCGGCTGGCAGCACGTCCAGAACCGGTAGCGGCAGTCCTCGGAGGCGCCGCGGCTCGACGAGCCGCGGCGCCTCCGTCGTCTCGGCCGTTGACCCCGGGCCCACTGAGCAGCTATTCTCGATATGCGAAAGAAAAATTCCGGATAGCGAAATTCGAGGTCGCGATGCCAGAAGAGGGCCACTCCCTGCCGTACGCCGCCAACCTGTCGATCCTGTTCAAGGAGGTACCGCTGCCCGAGCGCGCGGCCGCCGCGCGGGAGGCCGGGTTCACCGACGTCGAGTACTGGTGGCCGTTCGACACCGCGGTCCCCGCGCGCGACGAGGTGGACGCCTTCGTCAAGAGCCTGGACGGCGTCCGGCTGCGCGGGCTGAACTTCTTCGCCGGCGACATGGCGGCGGGGGAGCGGGGCCTGGTGTCGTGGATCGGCCGCGAGGCCGAGTTCGCCGACAGCCTCGTCGTCGCGCTCGGCATCGCCGAACGCACCGGCTGCCGCAGCTTCAACGCGCTCTACGGCAACCGGCTCGACGGGGAAGACCCCGTCAAGCAGGACGACCTGGCGCTGGTGCACCTCGCCACCGCCGCCGAGGCCGCCGCGAAGATCGGCGCGCAGCTGGTCCTCGAACCGCTGTCCGGCGCGGACCGCTACCCGCTCAAGACCGCCGCGGACGCCGTGGCCGTGCTCGACGACCTCGGGCGCGACAACGTGCGGCTGCTGGCCGACCTGTACCACCTGGCAGTCAACGGCGACGACCTGGACGCGCTGGCGACACAGCACATCTCCCGGATCGGGAACGTGCAGATCGCCGACGCGCCCGGGCGTCACCAGCCCGGCACCGGGTCCCTGGACCTCGACGGGCACCTCGCGAGGCTGCAAAAGGCGGGCTATGACGGGTTCGTCGGGATCGAGTACGTCCCGGAACCGGACACCCTCACGTCGCTGAACTGGCTGCCGAAAACCCGAAGGGGACGAGCATGAAACTGGGATTCATCGGACTGGGCGTGATGGGCGCCCCGATGGCGGCGCACCTGGTCGCGGCCGGGCACGACGTCAGCGGCTACGACGTCACCCCCGCCGCGGGGGAGAAGCTGCAGGCCGCCGGTGGGCGCGCCGCCACCGGTGTCGCCGACGCGGTGGCCGGTGCGGACGTCGTGATCACGATGCTGCCGAACCACCCGCAGGTCGAGGCGGTCGTGCTGGCCGCCGGCGGGGTCCTCGACACCGCCGAGCCCGGCACGCTCCTGATCGACATGAGCACCATCCGGCCCGAGACGTCGATCGCCGTCGCGGAAGCCGCGCGGGACAAGAAGATCCGCGTCCTCGACGCGCCCGTGTCCGGTGGTCAGGCGGGCGCCGAGCAGGCGTCCCTGTCCATCATGGTCGGCGGCACCGAGGAAGACTTCGAAGCGGCGAAGCCGGTGCTCGACGCCGTCGGCAAGACCATCGTGCACGTCGGCCCGCACGGCGCCGGCCAGGTGGTGAAGGCGGCGAACCAGCTGGTCGTGGGCGGGATCTACGGCCTGGTGGCCGAGGCGATCGTGCTGCTCGAAGCGTCCGGAGTGGACGCCGCCACGGGACTCGACGTCCTCGCCGGCGGCCTCGCGGGCAGCCGGATCCTCGAGCTCAAGCGCAAGTCCATGGTGGAGCGCCAGTTCGCGCCCGGCTTCCGGATCGATCTGCACCACAAGGACATGGGGATCGCGTTGGCCGCCGCCCGGCAGGCCGACGTCGCGCTCCCGCTCACCGGGCTGGTCGCCCAGCTCGTCGCCGCCGGCCGCGCCATGGGGTACGGCTCCCTGGACCACTCGGCCTTGCTGAAGGTCGTCGAACAGTTGTCGGGCCGCGTCCCGGCGGAGGTGTGACATGCCCAGAATCCCCGCCATGCAAGCGGTCGTCGACGTCCTGGAAAGCGAAGGCGTCGACACGGTCTTCGGCTGCCCCGGCGCCGCGATCCTCCCGCTGTATAACGCCCTACAAGGCCGGGCGATCGAGCACCTGATCGTCCGCCACGAAGAGGGCGCGACGCACATGGCCGACGGCTGGGCCCGGACGAACGGCAACGTCGGCGTCGCGATCGGCACGTCCGGCCCGGCCGGGACGAACATGATCACCGGGCTCTACACCGCGCACGCGGACTCGATCCCGATGATCTGCATCACCGGCCAGGCGGCGACGACGAAGCTGCACCAGGAAGCCTTCCAGGCCGTCGACATCGTCGAGATCGCCAAGCCGGTGACGAAGTGGGCGGTGCAGGTCAAGGAGGCCGCGCAGCTGCCGTGGATCTTTCGCGAGGCCTTCCGGATCGCTCGCTCGGGCCGACCCGGGCCGGTGCTCATCGACCTGCCGATCGACGTCCAGAAGCAGGACATCGAGTGGGACTCCTCGATCGACTCGCCGCTCCCGGTGACGGCCGTGAAGCCCGCGTCCGCGCGGGTCGAGCGGGCCCTCGACATGCTGCTGGCGGCCGAACGCCCGCTGATCCTGGCCGGCGGCGGGGTCGTCCTCGGCGAGGCGAGTGAGCAGCTGCGGGCCGCGGCCGAACGCCTGGACGTCCCGGTGCAGGTGACGCTGATGGGCAAGGGGTCCTTCCCGGAGGACCACGAGCTGTTCGCCGGGATGGCCGGCATCCAGACGTCGCAGCGCTGGGCCAACGCGGCCTTCCTGGAGGCGGACCTCGTGCTGGCGCTTGGCGCCCGGTTCGGCGACCGGCACACCGGCGAGCTGTCGGTGTATCGCGGCGAGCGGAAGTTCATCCACGTCGACATCGAGCCCACCCAGCTCGGCAAGGTGTTCGGCCCGGACCTCGGCATCGTCTCGGACACGCGGGAGTTCCTGGACGCGCTGCTGGCGGCACTGGACCGCCGTTCGGTCGAGCCGAGGCGCGAGTGGGTCGGCCGGATCGCGGAGCTGAAGGAAGCGCTTCCCCGCCGCGACGACTTCGACACGCTGCCGATCAAGGCGCCGCGGGTCTTCAAGGAGATCAACGAAACCTTCGGCGAGGACACGTACTTCGTCACCGCGATCGGGCTCTACCAGATCTGGTCGGGCCAGTTCCAGCACGCGCACAAGCCGCGCCACTACCAGGTGTGCGGCCAGGCCGGCCCGCTCGGCTGGGAGATCCCCGCCGCCATCGGCGTCAAGAAGGCGCGGCCGGAGGCCGAGGTCGTCGGCGTGGTCGGCGACTACTCGTTCCAGTTCCTCGTCGAGGAGCTGGCGGTGGCGGCCCAGTACGACGTCGGGTTCGTACTGATCATGCTCAACAACGAGTACCTGGGCCTGATCCGCCAGGCCGAGACCGGGTACGACATGAACTTCGAGGTCGACATCCACTACGACGCGAACGGCACGGACAACGTCAAGATCATGGAGGCCTACGGCTGCTCGGGGACCCGCGTGCACGAGCCGGCCGAGATCCGCACGTCGCTGGAGTGGGCCCGCAAGGAGGCCGAGCGCACCAGCCGGCCGGTCCTGGTGGAGATCATGATCGAACGCGAGGGCAACGCCGCCATGGGCGCCGCCCTCGACGCCGTCCGCGAGTTCGAGCCCTGCTGACGCTCGTGAGTGCGTAACAGTGTTCTAACGCTGTTGCGCACTCACGACCGCCTTGCGTGACCACGGCCGCCGCACGAGACCCTGACCTCGTGCGGCGGCCTTTCCGCGCGCTGGATCAAGCGGTTGTCGGAAAGTACAAACCAGAGCCGTAAATTCACCCGTCTTTCAGGGGTTTTGCCGTGGTCGCGGCCACACCCGAGCGTGTGTACTTCTTCCCGAAGCAGCCCCGAAAGGACGTCCACAGTGGAATTCCTCCGACCCGCCTCGCTGGCCGACGCGCTCGCCGCGCGTGCCGCGAACCCCGGTGCGGTCCCGATCGCCGGCGGCACGGACGTGATGGTCGAGATCAACTTCGACCACCGCCGCCCCGGCGCCCTGCTCGACCTCGGCCGCGTCGCCGAGCTGCACGAGCACGGCACCGACGGCGGCCGGATCCGCATCGGCGCCGCCGTGCCCTACACCCGGATCATCGCCGAACTGGGCACGAAGCTGCCCGGCCTCGCGATGGCCGCGCGGACCGTCGGGTCCCCGCAGATCCGCAACCGCGGTTCCGTGGGCGGCAATCTGGGCGCAGCTTCGCCCGCGGGCGACTCGCACCCGGCGCTCCTGGCCGCCGACGCGGAGGTCGAGATCGCCTCGGTCCGCGGCACCCGGATCGTCGCGGCGAAGGACTTCTACACCGGCGTCAAGCGGAACGTCCTGGAGCCCGACGAACTGATCACGTCCGTGCTGCTGGCACCGGCCACCGGGCCCCAGCAGTTCAGCAAGATCGGCACCCGCAACGCCATGGTCATCGCGGTCGCGGCCTTCGGGCTGGCCCTGCACCCCGAGCGGCGGCGTGTCGGCACCGGCGTCGGCTCGGCGGCGCCCACCCCGCGGCGTGCGATCGAGGCGGAGGAATTCCTGGCCGCCGAGCTGGACTGGGACGCCCCGAAGGCGCTCAACGACTCGGTCAAGCGCCGCTTCGGTGACCTGGTCGCCGCGGCGGCGGCGCCGATCGACGACGTCCGGGGCAGCGCGGCCTACCGGCGCCATGCCCTGGGGGTCATGGCGCGCAGGACGCTGACCTGGGCCTGGGGCGAATACTGCGAAGGGAGCGCGAAGTGCGCGTGAACGTCACCGTCAACGGCGAGCACCGCCGGGCGGACAACGTCTGGGAAGGCGAGAGCCTGCTCTACGTGCTGCGCGAGCGGCTCGGCCTGCCCGGTTCGAAGAACGCCTGTGAGCAGGGCGAATGCGGCTCGTGCACGGTCTACCTCGACGGCGTCCCGGCGTGCGCGTGCCTGGTCGCGGCCGGGCAGGCCGAGGGCCGCGACGTCGTCACCGTCGAAGGTTTGGCGGAGGGGGACGATCTCGACCCCGTGCAGGAGTCGTTCGTCGAACGCGGCGCGGTCCAGTGCGGGTTCTGCACGCCCGGCCTGCTGGTCGCGGCGCACGACCTGATCGAGCGCGTCCCGGACCCCAGCGACGTCGAGATCCGCGAGGCCCTCGCCGGGAACCTCTGCCGCTGCACCGGGTACGAGAAGATCCTCGACGCCGTCCGTGACGCCGCCGCGAAGAAGGCCGTCCGATGAGCGCCCCGGCCCGGTCCCCGCAGGAACTGCACGACACCATCGCCGGCGGCATCGGCGAGAGCCCGCTGCGCCCGGACGGCACGCTGAAGGTCCGCGGCGAGTTCGCCTACTCCTCGGACCTGTGGCACGAGGACATGCTGTGGGGCGCGACGCTGCGCAGCCCGCACCCGCACGCCCGGATCGTCCGCCTCGACGTCTCCCGCGCGCTGGCCCAGCCCGGTGTCCACGCGGTGCTCACGCACGAGGACGTACCCGGCGAGAACGTCTACGGCCTCAAGTACCAGGACACCCCCGCGCTGGCCGCCGACCTGGTCCGCTACCAGGGCGAGCCGATCGCGATCCTGGCCGCCGACCACCCGGAGATCGCGCGCCAGGCGCTCAAGGAGATCGTCGTCGAGTACGACGTCCTCGAGCCGATCACCGACCCCGAACGCGCAGCCCACGACGACACCCTGCCGAAGCTGCACCCGGACGGGAACCTGGTCCGCCACCAGCGGATCGTCAAGGGCGACCCGGCCGCGACCGCGGACGTCGTAGTCTCCGGCGTCTACGAGATCGGCATGCAGGACCAGGCGTTCCTCGGACCGGAGTCCGGGCTCGCGGTGCCGGCCGAGGACGGCGGCGTCGACCTCTACCTGGCCACCCAGTGGCTGCACGTCGACCAGCGCCAGACGGCGAAGGCCCTCGGCCTGCCGCTGGAGAAGGTGCGGCTCACGCTGTCCGGCGTCGGCGGCGCCTTCGGCGGCCGCGAGGACCTGTCCATGCAGATCCACTCGTGCATGCTCGCGCTGCGCACCGGGCGTCCGGTGAAGATGAGCTACAACCGCCTCGAGTCGTTCTTCGGGCACGTCCACCGCCACCCGGCGAAGATGTACTACGAGCACGGCGCGACCCGCGATGGGAAGCTCGTTTACGTCCGGGCGAAGATGTACTTCGACGGCGGCGCGTACGCATCCAAGACCCCGGTCGTGGTCGGCAACGGCACCACGCTCAGCGTCGGTCCCTACAACGTGCTGAACGCGCACATCGAGGGTTGGGGCGTCTACACGAACAACCCGACCTGCGGCGCGATGCGCGGCCTGGGCGCGGTCCAGCCGACGTACGCCTACGAGTCCCAGATGGACAAGCTCGCGTCCGCGTTGGACATGGACCCGGCGGAACTGCGGATCCTGAACGCCCTGAGCGAAGGGTCCACTGTGGTCACCGGCCAGGTGGTCGACTTCCCGGCGCCGGTCGCCGAGCTGGTGCAGCGCGTCCGAGACCTGCCGCTGCCGCCGGAACCGGCCGCCGAACGCGACATCCGCGAGCTGCCCGGCGGCGCGTCCAACACCACCCACGGCGAAGGCGTCGTCCGCGGCATCGGCTACGGCGTCACGATCAAGAACATCTCCTACGCCGAAGGCCTCGACGACTACTCGACCGCCCGCGTGCGCCTGGAAGTGCTCGGCGGCGAAGCGGTGGCGATGGTGCACACCGCCGCGGCCGAGGTCGGCCAGGGGCTGGTGACGCTGCAGCAGCAGATCGCCCGCACCGAGCTGGGCCTGACGCGGGTGAGCGTGCACCCGGCCGACACGAGCGTCGGCGACGCGGGGTCCAGCTCGGCGTCGCGCCAGACCTACGTCACCGGCGGCGCGGTCCGCAACGCCTGCCGCGCGGTCGCCGACGCGGTCTACGCGCTGCTGGGGGTGCCCGCCGAAGGCATGTCCCTGACGGGAGGGAAGGTCGTCGCCGCCGATGGTGAAGTGGTCGCCGACCTGGCCGAGCTGCTGGGGGACACCGCGATCGAGGAGACCCGCGAGTTCCACCACCGCCAGACCTACCCGCTGGACCCCGAGACCGGGCAGGGCGACGCCCACGTGCAGTACGGCTTCTCGGCGCACCGCGCGGTCGTCGACGTCGACCTGGACCTCGGCCTGGTCAAGGTCGTCCAGCTCGACTGCGCCCAGGACGTCGGCAAGGCGATGAACCCCGACGCCGTCGTCGCCCAGATCCAGGGCGGCTCGGCGCAGGGCCTCGGCCTCGCCGTGATGGAGGAGATCCTGGTCAAGGACGGCAAGGTCCGGAACCCGTCGTTCACCGACTACCTCATCCCGACCATCCTCGACATGCCCCCGATGCGCGTCGACGTCCTCGAGCGGCCCGACCCGCACGCGCCCTACGGCGTCCGCGGCGTCGGCGAACCACCCACCATCTCGGCGACGCCGGCGATCGCGAACGCCATCCGCGCGGCCACCGGCCTCGAGCTGCCGCGCGTCCCCATCCGTCCCGAGCACATCACCGGAGTTTGAGATGACCACGTCGCTTTCCGTCGAGCATGACTGGCTCGACGAAGCCGTCCGCATCGCGGAGACGAACGTCGCGAACGGCGGCGGCCCGTTCGGAGCGCTGATCGTGCAGGACGGCGAGATCGTCTCGACCGGCGTCAACCGCGTCACCGCCAACCTCGACCCGACCGCGCACGCCGAGGTGGTCGCGATCCGGGCGGCCTGCCAGGCGCTCGGCACGTTCAAGCTGGACGGTTGCGTGCTCGTCTCCAGCTGCGAGCCGTGCCCGATGTGCCTGTCCTCGGCGCTCTGGGCGCGCGTCGACAAGGTCCTCTTCGCCGCCGACCGCGACGACGCGGCCAAGGCCGGCTTCGACGACCGCGCCTTCTACGAACTGTTCGACCGTCCGCGCGAAACGTGGACGGTCCCCGTCACGCGACTGTCCGCAAAGGACGGATTCGCGCCCTTCGCGGCCTGGCTCGACAAGAGCGACCGCACCGACTACTGACCACCGACTCCTGACCCACAAGGCCAGCTGACCGGAGCACAACCGAATCGAACGTCCCGCTCGCCCAGGCACGGTGCTGTGCCTCGGCCTGGCCGAGCACCCCCCACCGGCAAGGGCAGGACGCATGACCCAGGTAGAAATCCACGAACCCGAGATCGGCGAAGTACCCGAACCACCCCAGCGCCGATCCCTGCTCGACAAGCTGTTCGAGCTGCGCGCCCGGCAGAGCACGATCGGCCGTGAAGTCCGCGGCGGCGTCACGACGTTCGTCGCGATGGCGTACATCGTGCTGCTCAACCCGCTCATCCTCGGCGCCTCCGCCGACATCACCGGCGCGCACCTCTCGCCCGCACAGGTCACCACCGCGACGGCGCTGGCCGCCGCCGTGATGACGATCCTCATGGGGGTCGTCGGCAACGCGCCCCTCGCGCTGGCCGCCGGCCTCGGCATCAACGGCATCGTCGCCTTCCAGATGGCCCCGGAGATGACCTGGCCCCAGGCGTTCGGGCTGGTCGTGCTCGAAGGCGTGTGCATCGTGCTGATGGCCGTCAGCGGCGTCCGCGAGCGGATCATGAACGCCATCCCGCGGCCGCTCAAGACGGCCATCACCGTCGGGATCGGGCTCTACATCGCGCTCGTCGGCCTGGTCAGCGCCGGGTTCGTGAGCCGGGTGCCGGACGCGGCCGACAGCCCGGTGCCGGTGCGCCTGGGCAGCGACGGGCACCTCAACGGCTGGCCGATCGTGGTCTTCTGCCTCGGGCTGCTGCTGATGATCGTGCTGATGGCGCGCAAGGTCCCGGGCGCGGTGCTGATCAGCATCGGTGTCGCGACGGTGTTCGCGGTGGTGCTGCACGACGGCTTCGGCGTCGGCGGCTGGGGCCGCACCGACCCGGCGCTGCCCGACCACGTCGTCGCGGCCCCGGACTTCGGGCTGTTCGGCCACATCGACCTGTTCGGCGGGTTCGCCTCGGCGGGCGCGCTCGCGGCCACGGTCTTCCTGTTCACGCTGGTGCTGTCCGGGTTCTTCGACGCCATGGGCACGATCACCAGCGTCTCGGACGAGGCCGGGCTGTCGAAGAACGGCAAGGTCCCGCGGATGGGCCGGATCCTGCTGGTCGACGGCGCGGGCGCGATCGCGGGCGGTGTCACAGGCTCGTCGCCGAACACGGTGTTCCTGGAGTCCGCCGCCGGGGTCGGCGAGGGGGCCCGGACGGGCCTCGCCAGCGTCGTCACCGGGCTGCTGTTCGCCGGGACGCTGCTGTTCACCCCGCTCGCCGGAGTCGTCCCGGCCCAGGCCGCGGCGCCCGCGCTGGTGGTCATCGGCGGCATGATGGTCGCCCAGTGCCGCACCATCCCGTGGCAGGACCCGGATTACACGATCCCGGTGTTCCTCACCGCGGCCCTGATCCCGTTCACCTATTCGATCACCAACGGCGTCGGCGCCGGCCTGATCGCGTTCGTGCTGATCAAGATCGGCCGCGGCAAGTGGCGCGAGGCCGGCTGGCTGCTTTCCCTGCTCGCGCTGGTGTTCGCGGTGTACTTCGCCGTCGACGGCGTCGAAGCCCTCTTCCGCTAAGGAGTTCCGGTGGCCCTGATGTTCTTCAACGGCGGTGCCATGCGCGGCGAACCGCTGCACCACCTCCTCGACGGCTCGCCG
Organism: Amycolatopsis sp. NBC_01488; assembly: GCF_036227105.1. Lineage (NCBI taxonomy): Bacteria > Bacillati > Actinomycetota > Actinomycetes > Pseudonocardiales > Pseudonocardiaceae > Amycolatopsis > Amycolatopsis sp. NBC_01488. Next base: position 7,131,298 of record NZ_CP109434.1, read on the forward strand.
TTCGTGGCGACCGCGGAGACCGCGCCGAAGTACCGGTTCTACGCCGTCGGCGAGCAGTGCCCGGCGCTGTACCCGGTGTCGCACGGCGGCGCGGCGGTGACCGGCGAGGTGTACGACGTCTCGCTGGACGACCTGCGGGACAAGGTCCTCCCGGCCGAGCCGCACGAGCTGGAGCTGGGTGTCGTCGAGCTGGCGGACGGCAGTTCGGCGTTCGCCATGCTGCTGCGGCGGCCCTACACCTCGCACGTCGCCCTGCGGGACATCACGGAGGTCGGCGACTGGCGGGCGTTCAAGGCGAGCGCGTGAGGGTCCTCGTCGCGCCGGACAAGTTCAAGGGGTCGCTGACCGCGGCCGAGGTGGCGTCGGCGGTGGCTTCCGGCCTCGCCGACGTCCACCCCGCACTCGAGGTCCAGGCCCTTCCGGTGGCCGACGGCGGCGACGGCACGGTCGACGCCGCCGTCGCCGCCGGGTTCCGGCGCGTGCGAGTCCCGGCTCGGGGCCCGACGGGAGTGCCGGTGACGGCGTCCTACGCGGTCCGCGGCGATACCGCCGTCGTCGAGCTGGCGGAGGCGTCGGGGCTGCACCGGCTGCCCGGCGCGCCGGCACCGCTCACCGCGACCAGCGCGGGCACCGGCGACGTGCTCGCCGCCGCGATGCGGGCGGGCTGCCGCCGGATCGTCCTCGGCGTCGGCGGCAGCGCCTGCACCGACGGCGGCGCGGGCATGCTGGCCGCGCTGGGGGCCTGGTTGCTGGACTCCGCCGGGCGGGACCTCCCGCCCGGCGGCGAGGCGTTGTCTCGGCTCGCTTCGCTGGATCTGTCCCGGTTGGACGTGTCCGATGTGGACATCGAGCTGGCGAGCGATGTCGACAACCCGCTCTACGGGCTGCGCGGTGCCGCTTTCGTCTACGGACCGCAGAAAGGCGCATCTCCCGACGACGTCGAGACGCTCGACGCGGCATTGCGGCACTGGGCGTCGCACGCCGGTCCGGCGTTCGCGGACCGGCCGGGCGCGGGTGCGGCCGGGGGAGTGGGCTTCGCCGCCATGGCGGTGCTCGGCGCGCGGATGCGTCCGGGCATCGAGCTGCTGCTCGAACTGCTCGGCTTCGACGCGGCCCTGTCCGGAGCGTCACTGGTCGTCACCGGCGAAGGTTCGCTGGACACGCAGACGTTGTCCGGAAAGGCCCCGGCCGGGGTGGCCCGGGCCGCGGCGGCGAAGGGCATCCCGTGTGTGGCGGTGTCCGGACGCTGTCAGCTGACCTCCGTGGAGCTGGCCGAGGCGGGCATCTCGGCCGCGTACGCGCTGACCGACCTCGAGCCGGACCCGGCGCGGTGCATGGCCGAGGCGGCGCCCCTGCTGCGCCGCCTCGCCCACCGCGTCGCCGTGGACCGGCTGAGTCCATGAGAGTGCTACTTCTCGCTGTCCAGGTGGTCGAGCTGGGCGGCAGCGTAGCGGTCGCCTGCCGCGGCCCCGGCCGGGACGGCGGCCTCGATCTCCGCCAGGTCACCGGCGGTGAGTTCGAGGTCGGCGCCCAGGGACTCCGCCAGCCGCGCGCGAGTGCGGGCGCCCACCAGCGGGACGATGTCGTCGCCCTGCGCGGCGACCCAGCCGATGGCGAGCTGCGCGGTCGTGACACCTTTCGCGGCGGCCAGCTTGCCGAGCGCGTCGGTCAGCGCGAGGTTGCGGTCGAGGTTCTCGCCCTGGAACCGCGGGCTGAAGCCGCGGAAGTCGCCCGCGCTCAGCTCGCGCGCCGGCGTCCAGTGCCCGCTGAGCAGGCCGCGCGAGAGGACGCCGTACGCGGTGACGCCGATGCCCAGCTCGCGGGCGGCGGGCAGGATCTCCGCTTCGATCCCGCGCGAGAGCAGCGAGTACTCGATCTGCAGGTCCGAGATCGGGTGCACGGCGGCGGCGCGGCGCAGGGTCTCCGCGCCGACCTCGGACAGGCCGATGTGCCGGATGTAGCCCGCCTGCACCAGCTCGGCCAGCGCGCCGATCTGGTCTTCGATCGGCACGGCCGGGTCGAGCCGGGCCGGTCGGTAGACGTCGACGTGGTCGGTGCCGAGGCGGCGCAGGCTGTAGGCGAGGAACGTCTTGACGGCCTCCGGGCGGCCGTCGTTGCCGAGCCAGGCGCCGTCCGGTCCGCGTAGCGCGCCGAACTTGACGCTGATCACCGCCTTGTCGCGGTCGCGGCCGCGGAGTGCGTCACGCAGCAGCAGCTCGTTGTGGCCCATGCCGTAGAAGTCACCGGTGTCGAGCAGGGTGAGGCCGGCGTCGAGGGCGGCGTGGATCGTCGCGACCGACTCGGTCTCGTCGGCCGGGCCGTACAGGTCGGACATGCCCATCAGGCCGAGGCCGAGGGCGCTGACGGCCGGACCGGTCCGGCCGAGGGTGCGAGTGCGCATGGAGTTCTCCCGTTTCCGTTGATACTCAACTCAACGTAGCATCGATATCGAACGAGTGCTACTCGGGATTTGTTATCATTGGAACCATGGTGACGAAGACGGCGGTGGACACCCGGGAGCGGATCCTCGAAGCGGCGGCCGCGCTGCTGGTGGCGGAGGGACGCGACGGCCTCTCGACGCGCGCGGTGAGCGCGGCGGCGGGCGTGCAGCCGCCGGCGCTGTACCGGCTCTTCGGCGACAAGGACGGCCTGCTCGACGCGGTCGCCGCGTACGGGTTCGACGAGTACCTGACGAGCAAGCGCGCGCTCGGCTCGACCGGCGACGCCGTCGAGGATCTGCGCCGCGGCTGGGACCTGCACGTCGAATTCGGGCTGTCGCGCCCGGAGTTCTACGTGCTCATGTACGGCGACGCGCGCCCGGGCCGCACGTCGCCGGCCGCCCGGGAAGCCGAGTCGATGTTGCGGAGCATCGTCGAGCGCGTCGCGGCGGCGGGCCGCCTCCGGGTGAGCGTCGACCGCGCGGCGCGGCTGGTGCACGCGACCGGCATGGGCGTGGTGCTGAACCTGATCGCGACGCCGGAAGACGAGCGCGACGCCGAGCTGTCGGCGACGGCCCGCGAAACGGTGCTGAGCCGGATCCTCACCGGCGCCGAAGAGCCCGCTGGGTCCGACCTGCCCGAGCGCGCGATCGCGCTGCGGGCGGCCCTCGCCGGCGCCGCGGCGCTGACCGAGGCCGAGCGAGTGCTGCTCGGCGAGTGGCTGGACCGCATCGCCGACGCCTGAGCGCGCCCACCTGGAGAGGTGCAGCCCCGGGACCCAGGGCCCCCCGCAACCCCGATCGGAAGCCAGAACCCGGCCATAGTCAGAATCAGGCTTCGGGGTGGCGGAGACAACAGTGCATCGCCCCACCGTCCGACCGAGGGCTGAATCGATACAGTCCGATCGGACATTGCTTGTCATCACTCCGAGGCTCAATATGTTGCCGCTCGCAACATATTGACGACAACGCTGTCGGAGGTCTCGATGATCAGGTGGAAAGCGGTCCTGGCCTGCGCCGGAGCGGGAGTTCTGCTGGCCGGGGCCCTGCCGGGCACGGCACTGGCGAGCGGCACCGCGACCGACTGCTGCGGTGGAGGCGCGTCCTGGGCCACGGGCAACAAGTCCGCCCTCGGGACCTCCACGACGACCGCGAGCCCGGTGTGGTTCACCGTGGCCAACGGCGTCACCTCCGAGGTCTTCTACCCCCGCGCCGACGTCCCGGACATGCAGGACATGCAGTACGTCGTCACCGACGGGTCGAGCTTCGTCGACCTGGAGCGCGACGCCACGAACCACGTCGTGACGATGCCCGACGAGAAGGCGCTGCAGTACACCGTCACCAACACCGCGAAGAGCGGCAAGTACCGGATCACCACCGACTACGTCACCGATCCGGCCCGCTCGACCCTGGTCACGAACACGCGGTTCCAGTCGCTCGACGGCGGCAGCTACCGGCTCTACCTTCTGGCCAACCCCTCGATGGCGGGCGGCGGATCCAACGACAACGCCTGGTGGGACTCCTCGGGCGCGCTGATGGCCAGTGGCACCGAGACGCTGTTCGGCGGCGCGGCCACCACGGTCGTCTCCGCACTGCGCGTCTCGACCGGCTTCGCCGCGCACGACAACGGCTACAGCGGCGCGGCCAGCGACTGCCTGGCCGACCTGCGCGCCGACCAGACCCTGAACAACCAGTTCGACGCCGTCTCCGGCACCGGCAACGTCGTCCAGTGTGGACAGATCCCGGTCGGCACGGACACGACCTTCACCGTCGCGCTCGGCTACGGCGGCACCGCGGCGGCCGCCTCGTCGGCGGCGAGCGGCTCGCTGGGCAGCGGGTTCTCCGCCGTGGCGACGTCGTACCGGAGCGGCTGGAACTCCTATGTGGGCGGTCTGAAACCCGCGCCCGCCAGCGTTTCCGGCGACACGCAACGGCGACGCGCCTACTACGTCGCGGCGATGGCGCTCAAGACCGCCGAGGACAAGCAGCACCCGGGCGCGAGCGTCGCGGGCCTGGCGACGCCGTGGGGCGACTACACCAGCGGCGACCAGCTCAACGACGGCTACCACCGCGTCTGGGGCCGCGACCTCTACCAGCAGGCGACCGGGCTCCTGGCCGACGGCGACAGCGCGCAGGCCAAGCGGATGGCCCAGTTCCTGTGGACCTCGCAGTGGATCGGCAGCCCGACCGCCGGTGACGGCACGACGTACCCGGCGGGCTCTTTCCCGCGCTACAGCCCGGTTTCCGGCGTCACCGGGGCGAGTGCCCAGCAGCTCGGCTGCTGCGAGCAGCTCGACCAGGACGCCGACGCGATCCTGCTGGCCTGGCTGACCGGCCTCACCGACGCCTCGACGTACGCGAAGGTCAAGACGACGGCAGGCCACCTCGTCGCGACCGGCCCGGACACCACCGAGCGGTGGGAGGAGCAGTACGGCAAGTCGCCCTCGTCGGTGGCCGCCGAGATCGCCGGGCTGATCGCCGCGGGCGCCATCGCCCGGGCCAACGGCGACACCGCGAGCGCGACGTCGTGGGAGTCCACAGCGGACTCGTGGCGCACCTCCCTGGCCGGGTGGACGGTCACGACGTCCGGCTACTGGGGCGGGCACACCTACTACGAACGCCTCGACCGCGGCGGCAACCCCAACGACACCGCGACGATCTGCTTCGACGAAGGCTGCTTCTACGAGCACGACGTCACCGACTTCGGCTTCCTCGACCTGGTGCGGCTCGGCATCCGCCCGGCCGGCGACACGACGATCGCGAACTCGGTGGCGCCGACGGCCGCCGCGTCCGACGGCAACTCCCCGGTGCAGGTGACGCTGCCCAACGGCGACGTCTACTTCCACCGCTACCCGCACGACAACTACGGCGAGAGCACAACGAGCTGCACCGGCTGGCCCGCCGGTGGCAGCCGGCGGTTCGGGCGGCTGTGGCCGGTGCTGTCGGGGGAGCGCGGCGAGTACGAGCTGGCGAACGGCCGCTCGGCGGCGGTGTACCTGAAGTCCATGGCGGATTCGGCCAACGACGGCTACTTCGTGCCCGAGCAGGTCTGGGACCGCGCGGACGTCGGCTGCTTCGGCCTCGGCCGCCCGACGGGCAGCGCGGGCCCGCTGATGTGGGCCGAGGGCCAGTACCTGCGGCTCGCGCAGAGCATGGACGCGGGCCACGACCTCGACACGCCGTCGATCGTCAAGGCCCGCTACGGCACCTGACGCGGGTTCCGGTCCGGCACGCCCCCTCGGTGTGCCGGACCGGGATCACTTCACCAGGCGGACGGTCTTCGCCGCCGGGCCGAACGCCGGGGACCGTCCACATCGAACAGCTCGCCGGCTACGGCGCGCCGGACCGGGACCCGCGGATGCGCGTCGTGACGGTCGCCTACCTCGCGCTGGCCCCGGACCTGCCGACGCCGCGTGCGGGCACGGACGCGGCGGAAGCGCGCTGGACCCCGGTGCGGTCGCTCACCGGCGAGCACCTGGCGTTCGACCACGACCGCATCCTCGCCGACGGCCTCGAGCGGGCCCGGGCGAAACTGGAGTATTCCCCGTTGGCGACGGCGTTCTGCCCGCCCGAATTCACCGTCGCGGAGCTGCGGCGGGTGTACGAGCTGGTCTGGGACACGCGGCTGGACCCGCGGAACTTCCACCGGAAGGTCACGGGCGCCGAGGGGCTGCTGGAGCCGACCGGCCGCACGACCACCCGCGACGGCGGGCGGCCGGCTCAGCTGTACCGCCGGGGCAAAGCGGAGCTGCTGTACCCGCCGATGCTGCGGACGTGAGTTCAGGCGAGGGCGCGGCCGGCGGGGCGGCGGGTGTGGGCCCACGCGGGCAGCGCGGTCAGCACACCGACGGCCAGCAGCACGCCGAGTGCGGCGAGCAGTTGCGACGACGGCGGGGGAGCGGCGAACTTCGGGTTGAAGAACCCGTACAAGGCGGTCCCTCCCGGAATCCCGGCCAGTACCGCGAGCGAGGCGGGCACGAGCTGGGCCGTGCACAACGCCATGACGACCTGGCCCGGCGTCGCGCCGAGGGTGCGGGTGACGGCCAGCGCGCGCCGTGCCTGGACCGCGCTGCTCCAGCCGACGAACACCGTGTTGAGGGCGGAAAGCGCGGTCAGCGCGAAGGTGACGCCGAGCGCCACCTGGCCGATCCGGGTGTTCACCGCCGCCATGGCGGGATCGGCCTGCCCGGTGCCGTGGGCGACGGAGGTGCGGAACGCGAGCAGCGCCGAGACCGTGACGCTGATGGCGGCCGTGCCGATCGCCGTGAGGGCGGCGCGGCCGGGCCGGCGGGCGAGCAGCCGGACGCCGACCAGCAGCGACGCCGGCAGGTACGCCGTGTGCGCGGTCAGCCGCGGGCGGCGCGTGGCCAGGTGGGCCGGCTCGGCCAAGGCGTGGACGGTGCTCGTGCGGGCGGCGCGCAGGACGGGCCCGAGCGTCCCGGCCAGGACGACCAGAGCGGCGAGGAGAACGACGGCGACGACGGTGCCGGTGGTCGGCGGGCCGGTGCCGACGAGCAGCCCGGCACTGGGGTTGGCCAGTCCGGGCGCGGCCAGCGTCCCGGCGGTCAGGCCGAGCGCGGTGGCCACGACGGTCGGCAGCAGGTACTGCGCCAGCAGGACGGTCCGCGGACCGGCCCCCACGGCCTTGAGCAGCCCGGCGCGCCGGTTGTCGCGGCCGGCCCGGACGGCGGCGAGCGCGGCGAGGGTGACGATCGCGGCCGCGGCGAGCAGCCAGCCGCCGACGACCAGGGTGGGCTGGGTGTCCTTGATCATGTTCCGGTCCGTCTGCAAGACGGTTTGCCAGGTGTGCGTGTTGACCCACCCGCCACCCCGGTTGTCGGGCGCGAACACGGTGTCGCGCCAGTCGACGGGCGCGTCGGGATCGGTCAGCTTCAGGTGGATCAGGTGGACGAATTCCGCATCGCCCGCCGCCGCCCGGGCGTCGTCCGTGGTGAGCCAGATCCGGCCGCCCCGGTCGGACGGCCCGGGCCCCTGCGCCCAGTCGCTCCACGGGTACACCGGGGTGGCGGCGCTGATCGCGATGCCGACGACCGGGTAGGCGCGCTCCTCGATGGTGACGCGGTCCCCGACGTGCACGCCGAACACGTCCGCGAAGCCGCGCTCGATCACCGCGCCGCCGGGACGCACCCAGGAGCCGTCGGTCACCAGTGGCCGGTCCACAGTGGACGGAGCACTGTCCCGTCCCTCGATCGAAGAGTGCGCGGTTCGGCCGTGGAGCCCGACGGTGGCGTCGAACGCGAAGACGGGGTCGGACTGCGCGGCCACCCCGGGCGCGGCCGCGAGGCGCCGGGCCAGGTCGGCCGGGTCGGGCTCCGTCGTGATGGCGGTGAGGTCGGGCCCGGCGGTGGCTTCGCGGGTGTTCTGGTACCCGGTGGTGACGGCGTTGCCGATCGCCAGGCCCAGGGTCAGGGCGGCGGTCGCCGCCGTGACGGCGACCAGGAACAGCGCGGCCTCGCCGGGGCGGCGGCGCAGGTCGCGCGCGGCCAGGCGCCACATCAGCAGCAGACGTCCCACGGCTCAGCCTTCCCAGCTCAGCAGCGCGCCGAGCGGGGTCGTGGCGCCGAGGCGGGTGTCGTCGAGAAGGGTGCCGTCGCGCAGGGAGACGACGCGGTCGGCCGTGGCGGCGACCCGCTCGTCGTGCGTGACGACGACCAGCGTCTGGCCGGCGGCGCGCAACTCGCCGAAGAGCCGGAGGATGTCGTGGGTCGCGACGCTGTCGAGGTTCCCGGTGGGCTCGTCCGCGAGGACGACGAGGGGCTCGTTGACCAGCGCCCGGGCGATCGCGACCCGCTGCCGCTGCCCGCCGGACAGTTCCGAGGGCAGGTGCCGGGCCCGGTCGCCGAGCCCCACGCGATCGAGGATCCGCGCGGCCCGCTCGCGCGCGGTGCGTGGTGAGGCACCGGCGAGCAGTGCGGGCAACTCGACGTTCTCGGCCGCGGACAGCTCGTCCATCAGGTGGAAGTCCTGGAAGACGAAGCCGATGGCACGCCGGCGCAGCCCGGCCAGCGCCCGCTCGCCGAGGTGGTCGATGCGCCGCCCGCCGAGCCGGACCTGGCCGCCGGTGGGCCGGTCGAGCCCGCCGAGCAACTGCAGCAGCGTCGACTTGCCACAGCCGCTCGGACCGGTCACGGCGAGGGTCTGCCCGGCGGGGACGTCGAGGTCGACCTCGTCGACGGCGCGCACCAGGCTCTCGCCCCGGCCGTACGCCCGCGACAGGCCGATCGCCCGCAGCACCGGTTCGGCGCTCGCTCGTGGTGGTGGTTCGCCCGCGCCCGTCCGCCGCGGGCGGCTCCCGACCTGCCGGCCGTCTCCCGTCATGCGTTCCCTCCGTCTTTCCCGCGGGTGGACCAGGTCCGCTCGCACGCCTCCAGCCAGCGCAGGTCGGCCTGGCAGCGCAAGGCGATGCCCTCCAGGAGCAGCCCGGCCTCCGACTTCGTGTCCTCGGCGAGAACGGCGCGCTGGACGTCGGCGAGACTGCGCACCAGCTCCCGCCGCCGCGCGCTCACGAGCGCGAGCGGATCCGCCAGCCCCGACTCGGCCGCGGCCACCAGCTTCAGGTGGAACTCCGTCACGTCCGCCTTCGGCCCGGCGCTCTCGGCCATCCACGTGACCACCCGCTCCTGCCCGGCCGCGGTCAGCGCGTACACCTTGCGCCGCGGGCCGCGCACGGGCGCGTCTTCACGTTCCTGGACGACCAGGCCGGCCTTCTCGAGCCGGGTGAGCGTCACGTAGATCTGCCCCACGTTCAGCGTTTCCCCCAGCGGCCCGAGCGCCGCCACCAGCCGCCGTCGCAGGTCGTAGCCGTGCGACGGTTCCTTGGCCAGCAGCGCCAGCACGACGTCCTGCATGGCACAATAGATAGCGGTTATCCAAAGCCGGTGTCAAGCGGCCCGGCCGGGCACCAGCCGCCGCGCGGCCGTGACCAGCGGCAGCAGCCGCGTGCCGAAGTTGCGGGCCGCCAGGCCGCCGCGCGTCGCCGGGATCAGCAGGGCTGCGGCCGTGGAAACGTTGCGCTGCTTGGGTTCCACCAGCTTGCGATGGGCGGCTTCGTACCGGCGGAACGCCGACGCGGTGTCACCCGGCGTCCGGCGCAGCTCCTCGGCCAGCGTGTACGCGCCCGCCATCGCCAGCGTCGAGCCGTCGCCGAACAGGGACACGCACGACGCCGCGTCCCCGGCCAGCGCGATCCGTCCCGACGCCCAGCCGGCCATCCGCACCCGGCTCACCGAGTCCAGGTACAGGTCGTCCGCCTCGCGCACGCGCTCCAGCAGCTCCGGCACGCGCCACCCGGCGCCTTCGTACGCGTCGGCGAGCATTCGCTTGTGCAGCACGGAATCGCGGTGGTCGAACCCCGGCACGGCGGCGCCGCGGAACAGGAACGCCGCGATGCCGGTGCCGCGCGCCGGGTGCACTGCGACGGCTCGGCCGGGGGAGTTGTACATCACCAGCTCCGTGCGGTCGGCCGGCGGCTCGGCCAGCGGCAGCGTCGCGATGTAGACGCCCATGTGCTCGGCGAACGCGTGCTCCGGCCCGAACGCCAGCCGCCGCACGCCCGAGTGCAGGCCGTCGGCGCCGAGCACCAGGTCGAAGCGCCGCGGGGCGCCGCGCTCGAACGTGACGTCGACGCCGCCGCCGTCCTGGCTCAGTGCGGTGATCGAATCGTGGAAGACGAACTCGGCGTCCGCGCGCGCCGCTTCGTGCAGGATCGCCGCGAGGTCGGTGCGGGGCAGCTCGATGCCGCCGTCGCCGCCGATCGCGACGCGGCCGGTCCGCCGCCCCGCGTCGTCGACGAACTTCAGCGACTTCACGGCGGTGCTCGCCTCGCGCAGCTTGCCGGTGATGCCCATCCGCTCCGCGACCTGCGCGGCGCGCCCGCGGACGTCGACCGGGCTGCCGCTCGAGCGCGGCCCGGCGGCGCGCTCGACCACGGTCGGCCGGAAGCCCGCGCGGGCCAGCCAGTACGCCAGCGTCGGCCCGGCGACGCCCGCGCCGGAGATCAGTATGGTCTGCTCGGTCATGGTGATACCCCCAGCTAACTCCTGACCATCGGTCAGTACCGACCGTACGCTCCTGTCCAACGGTCAGGCAAGCCGCTAGGCTCGGGCGATGACCGACGACACCCGCGCCCGGATCCTGCGCGCCGCGCTCGAGGAGTTCTCGGAGCGCGGCTTCCACGCGACGTCGGTCCGGGAGCTGGCCGAGCGCGTCGGCGTCACCAAGACCGCGGTGCTCTACCACTTCCCGGGCAAGGCCGACATCGTCACGGCGCTCGCCGAACCGCTCCTGACCGACCTCGAAGCGGCCATGGCGAAGGCCGCGGACGCCCCCGACCCACGCGTGGCGGCCATCGAGGGGCTCCTCGACGTGTGGCTCGGCCACCGCTACCTGCTGCGGATGAACCTGCGCGATCTCGGGCTCACCGCGTCGAAGGCGGTGTTCGACCGCTTCCGCGACGGCATGCTCGAGGCGAACCACCTGGTCGCGGGCGCGGACGCGGATCTGGCGGGCCGGGTTCGCGCGGCGCAGGCGATCGCGATGCTCAGCGACCCGGTGGTGCTGTTCGCCGACGCGCCGGCGGACGAACTGCGCGCCGCGATCCTCGACGGCGTCGACCGGCTGTTCGCGGTCTCGCCTCGCGAAGGCCGGCCGCGCGGCCGCGGCCGGCCGCCGGTGATGAGCCCGGAGACGATCGAGGCGGCCCGGCGCCTCTACGACGCGGGCCACGCCCCGGCGGACATCGCGACGGCATTGGGCGTCTCCCGCGCCACGATCTACCGGCACCTGCCCGGCACAGAATTATGAGACGCATTAATGAGACTTATTGAGACGTCACTTCGATCGTCGGCAAGACCGAAAGCTGGGCGGACGTCAGCTTCGAAGCCGCCGCGAACACCTTCTGCTGGTGCTCCTTGATCCGCTCGTCCACCAGCCGGCTCAGCTCGAAGGCGAGCCGCCCGGTTTGTTTCACTGTGCCGTCGTCCACCAGCGGCCGCACGCCCGACGTGATGACGATGCCCTCCGCCGCACCGGACTCGGATTGTGAGACGCCCACCGCGTAGGTCTCGCGCGGGTTGACCGGCCCGTCGATCGAGAAGTCCCGGATCCGGCCGAGCAACGCGTGCCACTCGGCGACCTCGCCCGGGACCTCGATGGCTTCGACGTCCGCCACGGTCAGACCCATGCCGCGGTCCCCGGTGCGGAAACACCGGGCGTAGGAGTTGAGCGCCGACACCCACAGCGCCTCGACGAGCACGGCGTCCACTCGCGGCTGGGCCAGCTCCGAGACCAGCCGCTCGCAGCACTTGAGTGTGAACTGCAGGTCGTCGAAGATCGCGACGAGGTCGGCCAGCCCCAGCGCGCCGGGGGTCACCAGCTGCCGGGCGCTCGAAGGGGTCGTCGTGGAAGGGGTCATCCGGGACACTCCTGTGCTGCGGCCGTCTGGACCTCAACGACACCGCATCCGAGGCGTCCCGTCGGTCTCAATTTGCGACACCACCCGCCACGGGCCGGAAGGACACGGTGAAGGACGTCTTCTGCGGCACCAGCCGGTACCGCGGCAGCACCCCGGGCCCACAGGCCGCCGTCCCGAGCCCGTGCTGGGCCAAGTCCAGCGTCAGGTGCACGTGGTCGCCGGAGACCAGCTCGTCGGTGTGCCTGGCCGCCTCCAGGTCCGCCGCCGTCCAGCGGCGGGCGGTGAAGTCGAACGTGGGATCGCCGTCGACGCGGATGCCCGTGCCGTCCGGGTCCGTCAGGCGGGCCCAGCGCACGGCCGTCCGGTTGCCGTTCTCCTGCGGGAAGACGTACGGCGTCTGCAGGCCGTCGACGCTGCTCGAGAACCGTCCGATCCGCGCCGCCTGGCGGCTGTCCGGGTAGGCCTCGCCCGGGCCGCCGCCGAACCACTCGGCCGAGCCGAACGTCCCGGGGACCGCCATCGCCAGGCCGAGCCGGGGGAGCGTGCCGGGGAAGTCGCCGTCCGGGGTCACGTCCACGCGCAGCCTGAGGCCGCCGTCGAAGGCCGTCCACGTGTAGTCCGCGAACAGGCCGAACGGCTGCGCCGGCGGGGCGACGCGGGTGCGCACCACCAGTTCGTCGCCGTCGGCGTCGACGGTGATCACGCGGTGCTGCAGCCGGTGCAGACCCGCCTCGCGCCACTGCTCGGCGTCGGGCCGCCCGGGCGACGAGCCGCGGTCGTTGTCCGTCGTGGCGCGCCAGACGTCCAGCCGCGGTCCCTGCACCGGGTGCCCGCCGAGCGACGTCAGCGTGCCGGTCGCCGGGTCGAACTCGCCGGCGCCGAGGATGAGCTGCCCGGCCGTGCGGAACACCGGCCCCCGCCCCGGCGGCGAAGGCCGTGCGGGCGCCGGCGACACCGGCAGCTGGCCCCAGCCAACGACGTGTCCGGCGGGCGCCCACGCCGTGTCAGAGACCAGCGACGCCGAGACGGTCAACCAGGACTCGCCGCCGGTGGGCGGCAATGGCGGCAGCGGGATCGAAACGCTCTGTCCGGAGTGGACTGCCGGGACGTCGAGGACGCCTTGCGCGACAGCGGTTCCTTCGTCTTCGAGCACCCAGGTGAACCGCAGGTGCCCGGTGCTCACGAAGTCGTAGTGGTTCGAGACGCGGATACCGGCAGGATCCGTGTCGATCCGGACCGGCTCGATGATCTTCGCGAACTCCGTCAGCCCTGGAGACGGTGTCCGGTCGGGGAAGAGCAGCCCGTCGATGACGAAGTTGCCGTCGTGGATGGATTCGCCGAAGTCGCCTCCGTACGCGAAGTGGCCCGGCGCGGCCAGGCCGTGGTCGATCCACTCCCAGACGAACCCGCCCTGGCAGTTCGGGTACCGCTCGAACAGCTCGCGGTACTCCAGCAGCCCGCCCGGCCCGTTGCCCATGGCGTGCGCGTACTCGCAGAGCACGAACGGCAGGTCCCGGCGGCGCTGGTTCTCGTCCTCCCGGCGCCCGATCCGCTCGACTTCGTCGGGCGTCGCGTACATGCGACTGTGGACGTCCACATAGGAGCACTCGTGGTCACCCTCGTAGTGCACCGGCCGGGTCGGATCGCGATGCCGCACCCACTCCGCCATCCGCGCCAGGTTGTCCCCGGTGTGGCTCTCGTTGCCCAGCGACCAGAGGATCACGCTGGGCCGGTTCTTGTCCCGCTCGACCGTGCGCCGCATCCGGTCCAGGTAGGCGTCCGTCCACATCGGATCGTCGCTCGGGTTGCGGTCCCAGCCGAGCGGCCCGAAGCCGTGCGTCTCGAGGTCGCATTCGTCGACCACCCACAGGCCGTACTCGTCGCACAGCTCCAGGAACGCCGGGTCCGGCGGGTAGTGGCTGGTGCGGACGGCGTTGACGTTGTGCCGTTTCATCAGCAGCACGTCGGCCAGCGCGGTCTCCCGCGAGACGACGCGGCCGGTGTGCGGGTCGTGCTCGTGGCGGTTGACGCCGCGCAGGAGCAGGCGCCGCCCGTTGACCTTGAGCCGGCCGTCCTCGACGGTCACTGTCCGGAACCCGATCCGCACCGGCACGCGTTCGGCCACCGTGGACAGCGTGCCGTCGTAGAGCCGGGGCGTCTCGGCGCTCCACGGCTCGACGGGCAGCTCCAGCGGCTCCCCGGCCGGATGCCCGGCAACGCCCAGCGCCGGGATGTCCAGCACGACGTCCGGCGCGGTCTCGACCCGGACCGTGCCCAGCCCGGTCGTGTGATCGTAGTCCGCACGCAGCCAGTAGTCGCCGATCCCGCCGGACGGCCGGGCGAGCAGCGTGACGGCCCGGAAGATCCCGGACAGCCACCACATGTCCTGGTCTTCGAGGTAGCTGCCGGCCGACCACTGGTGCACGCGGACGACCAGGACGTTGTCCCGCGGCCGCAGGAGCGGCCCGACCTCGAACTCCGACGGCAGCTGGCTGCCCTTCGTGACCCCGAGTTCGGTGCCGTTGAGCCAGATCCGGCCGCACGAGTCGATCCCGTCGAAGCGCAGCAGCGCGGATCCGGACGGCCAGTCGGAAGGCAGATCGAACCGCAGCCGGTGGTCACCGGTCGGGTTCTCCGACGGCACGTGCGGTGGGTCGACCGGGAAGGGGTAGTGCACGTTCGTGTAGGCGGGCTTCCCGTGGCCGTGCAGCTGCCACAGCGATGGCACCGGCAGCTCGTCCCACGCGCCGTCGTCGAAATCGATCTCCGAGACGTCCGGGGGAGCCGCGGCGAGGCTCGGCGACAGATGGAACCGCCAGGTTCCGTTCAGGGACAGCGACGGCGCGTCGGAGCCGAAGGCCGCGCGCGGAGTCACCGAGCCGTAGCCCGGGCCCGGGTCTTCGACGTACGACATGACACCTCCCGTGAGCGTTCCCGTGAACGTTCACGGGCCTGGTCGAAGTGTGCTGACCGCCGCGACGGTGTGTCAAGGGATCAGGCGGATTCGCGCAGGTGAAGCGCGGCGCGGACGATCAGCTGACCGGGTTCGAGGGGCGCGGCCCCGGTCACGAGCCGGGCCGCCTGCTCGACGGCCAGCGCGCCGAGCGCGCGGGTGTCGACGGCGACGCTGGAGAGCTCGGGTTCGACCAGCGTGCCGAGGGCCAGCCCGTCGAACCCGATCACGGCGAGGTCGGCGGGCACGCGCAGGCCGAACCGGCGGGCCTCACGCAGGGCGCCGATGGCGATGACGTCGTTGAAGGCGAACACAGCGGTGACGTCGGGGTGCGCGGCGAGCAGGGTGGCGAGCGCCGCACCACCGCCGTCGACGGTCTGGGCGGCCCGCGTGATCCACCCGGGCGCGACGGCGATGCCGTGCCCGGCGGCGGCCCGGAGGAACCAGCGCTGCCGGATGCTCGGCTCGGGCCGGCGGTCGTGGTCGAGCATCCCGATCCGCCGGTGGCCGCGCTCGACGAGGTGGGCGACGGCCTCGCGGACCCCGTCCTCGCCGTCGATCGAGATGCCGCTGAACCGCGGGGTGCGCGGCTCGCGGCCGAGCAGGACCACGGGGACGCCGGGGGTGAAGCGGTCGAGGTCCTCTTCGGACCGGCTGAAGTACCCGACGACGGCGTCGACCTGGGTGCCGATCACGCGAAGGGTGGCGAGTTCCTGCTCGGCGTCGTCGGCGGTGTCGTAGACGACGACGTGCCACCCGCGGGCCCTGGCCGCCTCGAGTGCCCCGGAGGCGACCTCGGTGAAGAAGGGGTTGAGCAGGTCCGGCACGACGAGGCCGATGGTGGTGGTGTCCTGCCGGACGAGGCCGCGGGCGAACCGGCTGGGCCGGTACCCCAGCTCCCGGGCGGCGTCCAGGACGCGCTGCTTGGTGGAGCCGTCGATCTCGGCCTTGTCGTTCAGCGCGCGCGACACGGTCTGCCGCGAGACGCCGGCCGAGCGGGCGACGTCGTGGATCGTCACCCGCCGGGGTTCCGTGCTCGAGGACACCGCCCACCTCCTGGAGGTCGAGTATGCCCGCCCACGGCCCGGGCGCTACCCGGCGGCCGTGATCGAAGCGCCGGCCCGCGTCGGCTCAGAAGATGGACCAGCCGGTCAACGTCGTGAAGCGGTCCAGTGCCGAGACGCCCGCGACCGAATTGCCGCGGGCGTCCAAACCGGGGCTCCACACGCACACCGCGCACCGGCCGGGGACCACCGCGACGATCCCGCCGCCGACGCCGCTCTTGCCCGGCAGGCCGACCCGGTAGGCGAACTCGCCCGCCGCGTCGTACGTGCCGCACGTCAGCATCACGGCGTTGATCCGCTTGGCCGCGCTCAGCCCGAGCAGGCGGGTGCCGTCGTTGCGGATGCCGTGGCGGGCCAGGAAGAGCGCCGAACGCGCGACGTCCGCGCAGCTCATCTCGATCGAGCACTGGCGGACGTACTGGTCGAGCACCGACGGCACCGGGTGGCGCATGTTGCCGTAGGACGCCATGAAGTACGCGAGCGCGCGGTTGCGGTCGGCGTGGGCCGCCTCCGACGCGGCGACCTCGGGGTCGACGTCGATGTCCGGCCGGCCGCTCTCCTCGCGCAGGAACGTCAGCAGCGCGTCGACCGCGTCACCGTGCCGGGCCAGCTCGTCGGTCACCACCAGCGCGCCCGCGTTGATGAACGGGTTGCGGGGGATGCCGTCCTCGTGTTCCAGCTGCACCAGTGAGTTGAACGGGTCGCCGGACGGCTCGCGCCCGACGCGCGTCCAGACGCCGTCGCCGCGGGACAGCACCAGCGCCAGCGTGAACACCTTCGACATGCTCTGCACCGAGAACGGCCGCCGCCAGTCGCCGACGCCGTGCAGCGCACCGTCCACTTCGGCCACGGCCATGCCGAACCGGCGCGGCTCGATCCGGGCCAGTGCGGGGATGTAGTCCGCGACGGCGCCGCGGCCGACCTCCGGCGCGACGTCGTCGGCGATCCGGTCCAGCAGCGCCGCGAGGTCCACGGCCGTAGCGTAGGAGCCGCGTCTGCCCGGGTGCGCGGCGGCCCGGTCAACTCGACCCTGTCAAATCAAAACGGGGTGATACCAGCAGAAAGCCAGTGGTGATCTCCGGCACACCTTAAGTCTTCCTTAGTCCGCTTGGTGACCTGCCGCACACGCTCTAGCGTCTCCAAACCATGGATTCCTCGCTGCTCACCGAAAAAGGTGAAAGCTACTCGAAAGCGCTGGGCAACCGCCAAGTGCAGATGATCGCCATCGGCGGCGCGATCGGCGTCGGGCTGTTCCTCGGCGCCGGCGGCAAGCTCCACCAGGTCGGCCCGTCGCTGATCCTGTCCTACGCGATCTGCGGGGTGGCCGCCTACTTCGTGATGCGCGCGCTCGGCGAGCTCGTTCTGCACGAGCCGAGCTCCGGCAGCTTCGTCACCTACGCGCGGAAGTTCATCGGCCCGTGGGCCGGCTTCGCCTCCGGCTGGATGTACTGGGTCAACTGGGCGATGACCGGGATCGCGGAGATCACCGCGGTCGCGATCTACGTCCACAAGTGGCTGCCCGACGTGCCGCAGTGGATCACCGCGCTGGTGGCCCTCGGCGTGCTGCTCGCGGTGAACCTGCTGAGCGTCAAGCTGTTCGGGGAGCTGGAGTTCTGGTTCTCGGTGGTCAAGGTGCTGGCCATCGTGGTCTTCCTGGTCACCGCGCTGGGCCTGGTGTTCACCAGCGCGAACATCGGCGGCACACCCGCCGGCGTGCACAACCTGACCGACCACAGTGGATTCTTCCCGGCGGGCATCGGCATCGCGCTGATGACGCTGCAGGCGGTCATCTTCGCCTACTCGGCCATCGAGGTCGTCGGCATCGCGGCCGGCGAGACGAAGGACGCCCGCAAGGTGCTGCCCAAGGCGATCAACGGGGTCGTGTGGCGGATCGGCGTCTTCTACGTCGGCTCGGTGCTGATGCTGGCGATGCTGCTGCCGTGGCCGTTCTACAACGGCGACGAGAGCCCGTTCGTGACGGTGTTCAGCCGCCTCGGCATCCCGGGCATCGGCGACGTGATGAACGCGGTCGTGCTGACCGCGGCGCTCTCCAGCGTCAACTCCGGCCTCTACTCCACCGGCCGGATCCTGCGCTCGCTGGCCGAAAAGGGCGAGGCGCCGTCGTTCGTGAGCCGGATGAGCAGCCGGCACGTGCCCTACGGCGGCATCCTGTTCACCTCGGTCGCCTACCTGCTCGGCGTGGTGCTGAACTACCTGGTGCCCAAGGACGCCTTCGACATCGCGATCGCGATCGCCTCCCTCGGCGTGATCAGCACCTGGGCGACGCTCGTGTTCTGCCAGCTGCGCCTGCGTCAGGCCGCCCTGCGCGGCGAGGTCGAGCGGCCGTCGTACCGGATGCCGTGGGCGCCGTACTCGGGCTGGGCGACGCTGGCGTTCCTGGCGTTGGTCGTCGTGCTGATGGGCTTCTCGGACGGCGCCGAGAAGATCGCGTTCTACTCGATCCCCGTGCTGGCCGTCGTGCTGGCGGTGGGCTGGCGAGTGATCTCGAAGCGGCGCGAAAGCGTCCTGGCCGAATAGCGCCGGACTCCCGGGTCAGCGCAGGTAGTTGTAGACGCTGGCCCGGGAGATCCCGAGCAGGTCGGTCAGCGCCGGCACCGCGTTCTTCACCTCCAGGAACCCGCGCTCCTTCAGCGTCCGCACCAGGTCCTTCTTCGCGGCGGCGGGCAGGCTGCGCGGGGTGTGGCCGCGCTCGGTCGCGTAGTCCTCGACCAGCGCGCGCAGCCCGTCGCCGGTCCGGGCGCGCAGGCTCTCGACCAGGGGCGCCGGTTCGTCGGTGCGGGCCAGCCGGGTCAGGGCGCGGGCCGCGGAGCCCAGCAGGGAGACGTCGAGGTTGAGGCACAGCGCCGCGACGTATTCGCCGCCCGAGTTGCGGATGCCGATCGACGTGCTCTTCGCGGGCCGGCCGTCGGGGAAGCGGTTCGGGTAGTTCTGCAGCACGTCCGGGAACCCGGGGTCGGCGATCCGGGCCAGGCCCAGCTCGGTCGCCGGATCGCCGACGGCGCGCCCGGACAGCCCGCCTTCGATCGCGCGCACCGCGTGGGCCGGGTCGCGCAGGTCGTGCAGCACGACTTCGCACAGGCCGGGGAACATCCGCCCGACGGCCTGGGCGATCTTCCCGGCCTCGCGCAGCAGCAGCTCGTCCTCGGTCATCCGATCAGCTCCCGCAGCCGGTCGGGCGCCTTCAACCCGGACCCGGTGAGGACGACGACGGTCGTCTCGCCGGGCCGGATGGCTCCTCGCGAGCGGAAGACGTCGATCGCCGCGGCGGCGGTCGCGCTGGTCGGCTCCGCGTAGAGGCCGAGCGACGCCAGCCGGCGGGCGGCCGCGGCGATGGCGTCCTCGGCGACGGCGGCGGTGTCGCCGCCCGACCGGCGGATCGCCGCGACGACCTCCGGGAGCCGGACCGGGTGCCGGATGGCGGTGCCTTCGGCGACGGTCGGGGCGAACTCCGGCGGCGGCCGGTCGTGGACGGCCGCGTCGATGGGGGCGCAGTTGCGCGGCTGGGCGACCAGCAGGCGCGGGCGCCGGGAGATCGCCCCGGCCGCCAGCAGCTCGCCGAACCCGAGGTCGCAGCCGAGCACGATGCTGCCGGCGCCGGCGACCGTGACGACCGCGTCCGGCGCGCGGAAGCCGAGGTCCTCCCACAGCTCGTAGGCCAGCGTCTTGGTGCCCTGCAGGAAGAAGGGGTGCCAGTTGTGGCTGGCGTAGGTCGTGCGGGACGAGCGGCGGACGGCCTCGGCGGCGGTGTCGTCGCGCGTGCCGGGCACCAGTTCGACGGCCGCGCCGTACGCGCGGGTTTGCAGGACCTTCGCCGCGGACGTCCCTTCGGGGGCCAGCACGGTGGCGGCGATCCCGGCGGCGGCGCTGTAGGCCGCGACCGACGAGCCGCCGTTGCCGGAGCTGTCTTCGAGCAGCTCGGTCACCCCGGCGCCGGCCAGCGCGGAGACCAGCACGCTGGAGCCGCGGTCCTTGAAGCTGCCGGTCGGGCTGAACCACTCGAGCTTGAACCGCACGTCGTCGTCGCCCCACGGCCGCGGCACCAGCGGCGTGCAGCCCTCGCCGAGCGAGACCGGCCGCAGGTCGCCGGGCAGGGCGGCCCGGTACCGCCAGAGCGACCGGACCCCGGTGTCGACGTCGCCGGGGGCGAGCCCGGCCAGCGGCGCGACGGTCAGCGGTGCGCCGTCGTCGCCGCGCCACCGCAGCGGGTCACCCGGGTAGCGCGTCCCCGAGCGCTCGTCGACGTACCAGTACTCCACGACCACCTCCGCTGAACAGATAGTCCAAGTATAGATGTTACGTCTACGGTTACTGACTGGTACGCGAAAGGCTTTCAGCTTCTTCTAAGGAAAATCTGTCACCGAAGTGTGGAAAATTCCTGACGAAGATCGTCGAGGAAGAGCGGAGGTACCGATGGTGTCCGGCTGAATACCCGCAGTCGTCCCGGTCGCGACGCGGATCACCGCGCGCCGCGGGCAGCCGGGGGACTCGGTCGCCGTCGGGCGTTTGAGCACGCGGAAGCCGGGTCGCCGGGGAGTCCACAGTGGACTCGGCCGATCCCGGCCGGGTAATCGCGTGCGTTCCGGGTGCGACTTTGGGCTGTGGGTAAAAGTGCCGGGGAAATAGCCGCCGGACAATCGGGAATGCTGCCGTTCCCGCGTTGTGGGCGGCCGGGGAGTCGTGACCGGGTTTACCGTCACGACAGTTTGTGGTGCGCGGACGGGATTCATTCGGACCACCGAACGGCGTGGTCCGGTGTGGTCAGTCGCACTCCGCTCACCGGGTGAGAAGGCTTGCCCCATCCGGGCGTGTATGCCAGTGAACCGCAGGTCTGACCACTGTGGCCGGCCGTCGCCCGCGGTACGACGCCAATGTGGCACCGCTTCCCGGCGCGCGGAACGTGACGGCAACGTTAAATTCTTGCGTCCTGCGGCTGGTTGATCCCGAATTTTCTGAACCATCGCGACGAAATCGTGGTGGGTTGTTGACGGACCCCGGCGGAACCCGCTTAAGTACACCCCGTTACCCCTCACCCATTCGTGCGTAGCGGGAGTGCCCATGCGTGTCCCGAAAGCCGACCTGATCGTCGCCGTGTCGCCCGTGCGGTGGCCGTCGGCGCGCGGGGTCGCGGCCGCCGCGCGCGCGGGCGGGCTCGGCGTGCTCGACCTGACCGGCGGGACCGCCGCGGAAGAGCTCGCGCTGCTGGGCGAATGGGGCGTCCCGGCGTTCGGCGTCCGGCTGACCGAACCGATCGTCGACCTGCCCGAAGCCGCGACCACGGTCCTGCTCGCCGAAGACGCGCCGTGCACCGCGGACGCGTTCCCGGGCCGCCGTGTGCTGGCGGAGGTGACCAGCCGGGCGTCGGCCGTGCGAGCCGTCGCCGGTGGCGCCCACGGCTTGATCGCACGGGGGCACGAATGCGGCGGCCGGACGGGGGAGCTGAGCACGTTCGTGCTGCTCCAGGCCCTGCTCGCCGACGAAACGCTCGACGTCCCGGTGTGGGCCGCCGGTGGGATCGGCCCGCACACGGCGGCCGCCGCGGTCGCGGGCGGCGCGGCCGGCGTGGTCGTCGACACCCAGCTCGCCCTGCTGCCCGAAGCCGAGCTCCCGGCGGCGCTCACCCGCGCGCTCACCGGGCTGGACGGCTCCGAGACGACGGTCGTCGACGGGGTCCGCCGCCTCGCACGCCACGGCTTCGAGCCGGTCGAGGCCGGCCAGGACGTCTTCCTCGCCACCCGCTTCCGCGACCGGTGGGGCACGGTGACCGCGGCCGTGCGCGGCCTGGCCGACGCCATCGGTGACGCCCTGCGCGTCGAAATCCCGGTGCTCGGGCCCGGCAGCGCGGGCAGCCGCGCGCTCGGCACGGCGCTGCCCATCGCGCAGGGACCGATGACCCGGGTCAGCGACCAGCCCGCGTTCGCCGCCGAGGTCGCCGCGGGCGGGGCGCTGCCGTTCATCGCACTGGCCCTGTCCGGTCCCCAGCAGACCCGTGACGTCCTGGAGCGGACCCGCGAAGCCGTCGGTGCCGCACCTTGGGGCGTCGGTGTCCTCGGGTTCGCCGCCGAGGACGTCAAGGCCGCGCAGCTCGAAGTGATCCGGGAGCTGCGGCCGACGCACGCGATCATCGCCGGCGGCCGCCCCGCGCAGGCCGCGGCGCTGGAGGAGGCCGGCATCGCCACCTTCCTCCACGTGCCGTCGCCAGGACTGCTGAAGCAGTTCCTCGAAGCCGGGGCCCGCAAGTTCGTCTTCGAAGGCTCGGAGTGCGGCGGCCACGTCGGGCCGCGCACCAGCTTCCCGTTGTGGGAGGCGCAGCTCGGCGTCCTCGCCGACTTCCTGGCGGCGACGCCGGACGCGGCCGCGGACCTGCAGCTGCTGTTCGCCGGGGGAATCCACGACGCGCGCTCGGCCGCCGTGGTGGCCGCGCTCGCCGCGCCGGTCGCCGTGCGCGGTGCCGCGATCGGCGTGCTGATGGGCACCGCCTACCTCTTCACCCGCGAGGCCGTCGACGCCGGCGCCGTGCTCCCGCTGTTCCAGCGGCGGCTGCTCGGCGCGGAGCACACCGACCTGCTCGAAACCGCGCCGGGACACGCCACCCGCTGCGTCCGCAGCCCGTTCACCACGGAGTACGCGGCGATCAAGGCCGGCCTGGCCGAGCAGGGCGTGCCGAGCCGCGACGCCTGGGAGCGGCTGGAACAGCTGAACGTCGGACGGCTTCGCCTGGCCAGCAAGGGTATCGAGCGCGTCGGCGCCGACCTGCGCGACGTCGGCGAAGACCGGCAGCTCGCCGAGGGCATGTTCATGGCGGGCGAGGTCGCCGTGCTGCGCTCGGCCGTCACCACGATCGCCGAACTGCACCATGCCGTCGGGGAAGGCGCGAACGCGGTCCTGCGCGAGCGGGCCGCCGCCTTCGGCGTCGCGACGACGGAACCCCCGGCGCCCGCGCCGCTGGACGTCGCGATCGTGGGCATGGCCTGCATGTTCCCGCAAGCTCCCGACCTGGCCACGTTCTGGGCGAACGTCCTGGCCGGCGCCGACGCGGTCACCGAGGTGCCGCGGCAGCGCTGGGACACCTCGCTCTACTACGACCCCGAAGGCCAGGGGGAGAAGACGCCGTCGCGCTGGGGCGGGTTCCTGCCCGAGATCGGCTTCGACCCGCTGCAGTACGGCATCCCGCCGTCGTCGCTGGCCAGCATCGAGCCGGTGCAGCTGCTGGCCTTGGAGGCCGCGCACCGCGCGCTCGTGGACGCCGGGTACGGAGACCGCGCGTTCGACCGGGCCCGCACGTCGGTCGTGTTCGGCGCCGAGGCGGGCAGCGACCTGTCGAACGCCATGACGCTGCGCTCGGTGCTCCCGTCCTATGTGGGCGAACTCCCGTCCGAACTGGACGAACGGCTGCCGCGGATCACCGAGGACTCGTTCCCGGGTGTGCTGGCGAACGTCATCGCCGGGCGGATCGCCAACCGGCTCGACCTGGGTGGCGCCAACTACACGGTCGACGCGGCGTGCGCGTCGTCGCTGACCGCCGTCGACGTCGCCTGCAAGGAGCTGACCGCCGGCACCAGCGATCTCGTCCTCTGTGGCGGCGCGGACCTGCACAACGGCATCAACGACTACCTCCTGTTCGCCTCGGCGCACGCTCTTTCGCCGACCGGGCGTTCGGCGACGTTCGACAGCGCGGCCGACGGAATCGCGCTCGGCGAAGGCGTCGCGTGCGTCGCGCTGAAGCGGCTCGCCGACGCCGAACGCGACGGCGACCGCGTCTACGCCGTGATCAAGGGGGTCGGGGCGGCGTCGGACGGACGTGCGCTCGGCCTCACCGCGCCGCGGCCGGAGGGCCAGCACACCGCCCTGACCCGCGCCTACCGCAACGCCGGCGTCTCGCCCGCGCGCGTCGGCCTCGTCGAGGCCCACGGCACCGGGACCGTCGTCGGCGACCGGACCGAGCTGGGCACGCTGACGAAGGTGTTCACCGAGGCCGGCGCCGCGCCCGGCGGCTGCACGATCGGGTCGGTGAAGTCGCAGATCGGGCACACGAAGTGCGCGGCGGGCCTCGCCGGGTTGATCAAGACCGCGCTCGCCCTGCACACCGGCGTCAAGCCGCCGACGCTCCACCTCACGGCGCCGAATCCCGCGTGGGACGCGGAGACGAGCCCGTTCGTGTTCCAGTCGGCCGCGCAGCCGTGGGCCGCGCCGGCCGCCGAGCGCATCGCCGGGGTGAGCGCGTTCGGCTTCGGTGGCACCAACTTCCACGTCGTGCTGGGCGCGCACGACAGCGTCCCGCCCGCGCAGGCGGCCGAGGAGTGGCCGGCCGAGCTGTTCCTCTTCGCCACCGACGCGGCGGTCCGCGACCTGCTGGCGCTGGCATCGGACGTGCCGGCCGGAACGCGGCCGTGGCGGCTGCGGGACCTCGCGCTGAGCGCGTCGCTGCGGGCGCCGGGCCGGCCGGTCCGGCTCGCGATCGTGGCGTCCACTGTGGACGAGCTGACCAGCTTGCTGCGCCAGGCACTCGCGGGACAGGACGCACCCGGCCTGTACCGGGCCGGGGCCGACGAGCCCGGCGAGGTCGCGGTGCTGTTCCCGGGGCAGGGCAGTCAGCGGCCGGGCATGTTCGCCGAGCTGTTCGTCGCCTTCCCCGAGCTGCAGCGGTACCTGCGGCTGGACCCGCCGACCGCCGACGTCGTGTTCGGCCCGGCGGTGTTCGGCGAGGCGGCGCGGCAGGCGCTGGCCGACCGCGTCACCGACACCCGGGTCGCCCAGCCCGCGCTCGGCCTCGCCGGGCTGGCCGCGTTCCGGCTGCTGACCCGCGCCGGCGTTCGGCCCGCGATGCTCGGCGGGCACAGCTACGGCGAGCTGACGGCGCTGGCCGCGGCAGGCGCCCTCACCCCCGAAGCGCTGCTGCACGCCAGCCACGCCCGGGCCGCGGCGATCCTCGACGCCATCCCCGAGGGCGACCCGGGTGCGATGGCGGCGGTCGCCGCGCCGGCGGCCCGGGTGGAGTCGGTCCTCACTTCGTCGTCGGTCGTGCTCGCGAACCACAACTCGCCCGAGCAGACGGTGATCTCCGGCGCGACCGCCGACGTCGAAGCCGCGGTCGAGCAGCTGCGCGCGGCGGGGCTCGGCGCGAAACGGATTTCGGTCGCGTGCGCGTTCCACAGCCCCCTGGTCGCCCCGGCGGGCGAGACGTTCGGCCGCGACCTCGGCGCGATCGGCGTCGTGCGGCCCGCCGTCCCGGTCTACGGCAACCGGACCGCGGGCCCCTACCCGGCGGACCCGGACGAGATCCGTGGCGAGCTGGCCGCGCAGGTGGGCTCGCCCGTCCGGTTCGTCGAGCAGGTCGAGGCGATGTACGCGGCCGGGGCCCGGGTGTTCGTCGAGGCCGGGCCGGGTGCGGTGCTGAGCAGGCAGGTCGGCGCGATCCTCGGCGACCGTCCGCATCGGACGGTGGGGTTCGAGCAGCCGGGACGCCGTGGCCTGCCGGGCTTCCTGACCGCGGTGGCGCAGCTGGCGGTGGCCGGGGTCCCGGTCGAGACCGCCTGGCTGTTCCGCGGCCGCGACGCGGTCGACGCGGCGACGGCTCCGCGGCCGAAGCGTCCCGGGTGGACGGTCGACGGCCACCTGCTCCGCGCCGCGGACGGCACGATCCCGGCGGGCGCACTCCGCCCGGCCGAGCGGGTCTCGCTGAGCCTGGCCGCTTCGGCGCCCGAGGCAGCGACGTCGGAGGCCATGGTCGCGGACTTCCTGCGCACGAGCCGCGAGATGATCGCCGCCCAGCGGGACGTGCTGCTGGGCTTCCTCGGCAGCGATACGCCGGCGGTCCGCTCGATCCCGGTGGTCGAGGTGGTCCCCGAGCTGCCTGCCGCGGTGGCGGCTCCGGTGGTCCCGGCCGCGCGGCCGGTGCTGGAGACGATCGTCGAGGTGATCGGGGAGCGGACCGGGTATCCGGTGGAGATGATCGAGCCGGACCTCGACCTGGAAGCCGACCTCAGCGTGGACTCGATCAAGCGGGCGGAGATCGCGGGCGAGCTGGCGTCCCGGCTGGGGCTCGTCGGCGGTGACGTGGAGGAGTTCGCGAAAGCCCGCACGGCCGCGGCGATCGCCGAGCTGATCGGCGCGGTGCGTCCGGAGGCCCCTTCCCGTTCGCCGGAGAGCTCGGTGCTGGAGACCGTGGTCGAGGTGATCGGCGCGCGGACGGGGTATCCGGCGGAGCTGATCGAGCCGGACCTGGACCTCGAAGCCGACCTGAGCATCGACTCGATCAAGCGCGCCGAGATCGCGGGCGAGCTGACGATCCGCCTGGGCACCGGCGAGGTCGAGGAGCTCGCCAAAGCCCGCACGGCGGCCGGGATGGCCGAGCTGCTGGGGGCGGGAACCGCGAAGCCCGCCCTCGACGAGCCCACGATCGTGGAGCGCCCCGAGCCGCGGCCGGTGATCGTCGCGCCGAAGCGGTACCTCATGACCGAGGTCGACCTCGCCCCCGCGACCGCACCCGACATCGCCGGACGCCGGTTCCTCGTGCTCGGGACCGGGCCGCTCGCCGAAGCCGTCCGAGCCGAACTGGCCGCGCACGGCGCCGAGGCCGAACTCGGCGACGACGTTCGCCCCGGCTTCGACGGGTACCTCCACCTCCCCGACGGCGACGCCGTCCTGCCCGCCGCCTTCCCCAAGTACCAGGCCGCCCTGGCCCACCGTCCACAGTGGCTGCTGACCGTGGGACCGGCCGAAGGGCTCCGCGGCTTCTACCGCAGCGTCTCCCGCGAGTACCCGGACACCCTCGCCCGGGTCGTCGAGCACGCCGACGCCGCGACCCTCGTCGCCGAACTGTCCACTGTGGACCGCGAACCGGTCGTGATCAGAACCGGGAACGGGCGGCGCGGCCTGACGCCCGCCGAAGAGGGCCTCGGCCTCCTCGGCAGCAGCGGCGCGGGACCGGCGGGCGACGGCGTCGCCGAGGCGGCCGCCATCGGCCTGGACCGGGACTCCGTCGTCCTGCTCGTCGGCGGCGCCAAGGGCATCACCGCCCGGTTCGCCACCACCCTCGCCGGGGCGGCCCGCTGCCGCGTCGAACTGCTCGGCCGGACGCCCGTCCCCGCCGCCGAGGACGAGTACCCGCACGCGAAGGACGCCAAAGAGCTGCGGGCCGCGCTGATCGAGGCCGGCCTGAAGAGCCCCGCCGAGATCGAGAAGGCCGTCCGCCGCATCGGCGGCGAACGCGAAGTCCGGAAGACCCTCCGGCAGCTCGACGCCCTCGGCAGCCCGGTGCGCTACCAGTCCGTCGACATGCTCGACGCCGAAGCCGTGCACCGCGCCGTCAAGGAGATCCACGCCGAGTACGGCCGCCTCGACGGCATCGTCTACGCGGCCGGCGTCATCGAGGACAAGCTCGTCGCCGACAAGACGCCGGAGTCGTTCGCCCGGGTCTACGGCACCAAGGTGGACGGTGCCAGGACCCTGCTGGAGGCGACCGCCGACCTGCCCGACGAGCCGAAGTTCGTGGTGCTGTTCGGCAGCATCGCCGCGACGCTCGGCAACCGCGGCCAGTCGGACTACGCCGCCGCCAACGACGCGCTCGAAGCGCTCGGACGGCGGTGGCCCGCCGGGCGGGCCGTGACCGTCCACTGGGGACCGTGGGCGCCGACCGGCGACCACGACGGCATGGTGACACCCGAGCTGATGCGGGACTACGCCCGCCGCGGCATCGAGCTGATCGACCCGGACGAGGGCACCCTCGGCCTGCTGCGCGAGCTGGCGTGGGGCCGCCAGGACGTCTCGGCCGTCGTCCACACCGCTTCGGGCTGGTGACGCGGATGCCGGACCCCGTGGCCATCGTCGGGATGTCGGTGCTGCTGCCCGGCGCGCCGGACCTTGCGGCGTACTGGCGCAACCTCGTCGGCGGCGTCGACGCGATCACCGAGGTGCCGCCGGCGAAGTGGGACAGCCTCCACTACGCGCCGGACGAGCGGCGCGCCGACCGCGTCTACTGCCGGCGCGGCGGGTTCGTCGACGAACTGGCCGAAGTGGACGTCACCGGCTTCGGGATCATGCCGAACTCCGTGCCCGCCACCGAACCCGACCAGCTGATCGCGCTGCGGGTCGCGGCGCAGGCCGTCGCGGACGCGGGCGGCCCGGACCGGCTGCCCGCCGACCGGGCACGCGTCGGGGTCGTGCTCGGCCGCGGCGGGTACCTGACGCCCGGGCTCGTCCGGCTCGACCAGCGCGTCCGGACCGCGAGCCAGCTTGTCCGGACGCTCGGCGAGCTGCTGCCGGACCTCGACGAAACGCGGCTCGAAGCCGTCCGGCAGGCCTTTACCGACCAGCTCGGGCCGGAGGCGCCGGAGTCCGCGATCGGGCTCGTGCCCAACCTCGCCGCGTCGCGGCTGGCCAACCGCCTCGACCTGCGCGGCCCCGCGTACACCGTGGACGCCGCGTGCGCGTCCTCGCTGATCGCCGTCGACCACGCCGTGCGCGAGCTCGCGTCCGGCCGCTGTGACGTCGTGCTCGCCGGCGGCGTCCACCACTGCCACGACATCACGTTCTGGAGCGTGTTCACCCAGCTCGGCGCGCTGTCGCCGAGCGAGCGGATCCGGCCGTTCCACCGGGACGCCGACGGCGTGCTGATCGGCGAGGGCACCGGCGTCGTCGTGCTCAAGCGCCTGGCCGACGCCGAGCGCGACGGTGACCGCGTCTACGCCGTGGTCACCGGCACCGGCGTGGCCTCCGACGGCCGGACCGCCAGCCTGGCCAACCCGGACTCCGGCGGCCAGGTCCGCGCGGTCCGGCAGGCGTGGGCGGCCGCGGGCCTGGACCCCACGGCCCCGGACTCGCTCGGGCTCCTGGAGGCACACGGCACCGCGACCCCGGCCGGTGACGCGGCCGAGCTCGCCACCCTCGAAGAGGTCTTCGGCCCCCGCGGCGCTGCCGTGCTCGGCTCGGTCAAGTCGATGATCGGGCACACGATGCCCGCCGCCGGGATCGCCGGGCTCGTCAAGGCGGCCCTGGCCGTGTACCACGGCGTCCTGCTGCCCACCCTGCACTGCGACGACCCGCACCCGATGCTCGCGAAGACCCGCTTCTCCACTTTGGACACCGCACAGCCGTGGGACGCGGCGGTGCGCCGGGCGGGCGTCAACGCCTTCGGGTTCGGCGGGATCAACGCCCACGTCGTGCTGGAGCAGCAGGCCTCGGGCCGGGCCGCACCGGTCGTCGTCCGCGAGCCGGAACGGGTGCTGCGGCTCGCGGCGCGGTCGGTCGGCGAGTTGCGTGACCTGCTCGACCGGCCCGGAACGCGGACGGTCGGCGACGGTCCCGTCCGGCTCGGGATCGTCGATCCGACGGAGAAACGGCTGGCACTGGCCCGCAAGGCGGTCGCGCGCGGCCGGCCGTGGCGCGGCCGCAACGACGTCTGGTTCGCCGACCGCCCGCTGCTCGGGCCGGGCGGCGGCAAGCTGGCCTTCGTCTTCCCCGGCCTGGAATCGGAACTGGCGCTGAACTGTGGTGACGTCGCCCGCCACTTCGGTCTGCCGTGGCACCACGACGACGTCGAGGTCGGCGACGTCGGCCGGCAGGGCACCGCGGTCTTCGAACTTGGCCGGCTGCTCTACGCCGCGCTCGGCCGACTGGGCGTCACGCCGGACGCGGTCGCGGGCCACAGCCTGGGGGAGTGGACGGCGATGGCCGTCGCCGGACTGCACGCCGAGGACGAGGTCGACGCGTTCCTCGCCGGGTTCGACCCGGACGCGCTCGTCGTCCCCGGTCTCGCCTTCGCCGCGATCGGGGCCCCCGCGCCGCGGGTGGTGGAGGAGCTGGCCGGGCGCGCGGACGTCGTGCTCTCCCACGACAATGCGCCGAACCAGGCCATGGTCTGCGGCCCGGCGGCGGCGGTCGACACGCTCGTGACGCGCTTCCGGGACGCGGGGATCGTGGCGCAGGTGCTGCCGTTCCGGTCCGGGTTCCACACGCCGATGCTGCGGCCGTACCTCGGCCCGATCCGCGCGGCGGCCGCCGGCTTCACGCTGCATCCTCCGGCGCTGCCGATCTGGTCGGCGACCACGGTGTCGGAGTACCCGGCCGCAGAGGCGGACGTCCGCGACCTGTTCGTCCGGCACCTGCTCGAACCGGTCCGGTTCCGCCCGCTCGTCCGCGCGATGCACGCGGCGGGCTTCCGCGCGTTCGTGCAGGTCGGCGCGGGACAGCTCGGCTCGCTCGTCGGCGACACCCTGCACGGCGAGGACCACCTGGTCGTCGCGGCGCATTCCGCCCACCGGCCCGGCCTCGCCCAGCTGCGCCGGGTCGCGACCGCGCTGTGGGCCGACGGCGCCGACCTCGACTTCACCCGCCTGCCCGGCGACCGCCCGGCTCCACACAAGGCCGTCAAGCTGGATCTCGGCGGCCACCTGATCTCCCTGGACGACGAGGTCCGCGCCCGCATCGCGCTGCCGGCCGTCCGGGAGTCCACTGTGGACAACCTGGCCGGGAAGGGCCCGCTCGCCGCGGAGTTCGCCGCCCTGCTGGCCGACACCGCCGAGCTGGCGTCCACTGTGCTCTCCGGCCGCCCGGCCGCGAAGAAGCGGCTTCCGCCGCCGAAGGAGCTGGACACGACCCTGACCGTGTCGGTCGAGGCGATGCCGTACCTGCTCGACCACTGCTTCTTCAAGCAGCCGCCCCAGGCCGACCCGGGCGACCGCTGGCCGGTCGTCCCGGCCACCACGGTGATCGACCACCTGATGGGCTTCGCCGAGCAGGCCGCGCCCGGCCGCCGCGCGGTCGCCGTGCACGACGTCCGGCTGAGCCAGTGGATCGCGGCGGTCCCCGCGGTCAGCGTCGGCGTGCGCGTCCGGCCACAGGGTCCCGACCGGGTGCTCGCGGCCCTCGACGGCTATTCGCAAGCGACCGTCGAGCTCGCCCCCGCGTATCCGGCGGACGCGCCCGCGCCGTGGCGGTTCCCCGCGTCGGCGGAGCAGGTCCCGGAAACCACGGCGGCCCAGCTCTACGACGAACGCTGGATGTTCCACGGCCCGCTCTTCCAGGGCGTCACCGAGCTGACCGCGGTCGGCGAACGGCACGTCCGGGCCGTGCTCACGACGCCCGCCGCACCGGGTGCGCTGCTCGACAACGTCGGCCAGGTGCTCGGTTACTGGATCATGTCCCGGCTGCGCGAACGCACCACCGTCTTCCCGGTCGGCATGCGCGAGATCCGCTTCCACGGCCCGCACCCGGCGCCGGGGGAGCGGCTGGAGTGCCTGGTCAAGATCACCGCGCTGAGCGAAGAGTTCCTCGACGCCGACATGCAGCTCGTCCACGACGGGCAGGTCTGGGCCGAGTTCACCGGCTGGCGCGACCGCCGCTTCGACAGCACCCCGCACATCCGCCAGGCCGACCGCACGCCCGAGCGTTCGACGCTGTCGCTCGACCAGCCGGGCGGCTGGGCGCTGGTGCACGAGCAGTGGCCGGACCTCGCGACCCGCGAGCTGATCATGCGCAACTACCTCGCGGGTCCCGAACGCGACGCCTACGACCAGCGCCCGCCGCGCGGCCGGCGCCAGTGGCTGCTCGGCCGGATCGCGGCGAAGGACGCCGTCCGCCAGTTCCTCTGGGCCGGTGGCGAACCCGAGATGTTCCCGGCCGAGCTGCGCATCGGCAACGACGACGCGGGCCGTCCTCATGCGACCGGAGCGTACGGCCGCGAGCTGCCGCCGGTGACGGTTTCGCTGGCCCACCGCGGCGAAGTCGGCGTGGCGATCGCCCGGCACGGCCGGTGCGGCATCGACGTCGAAGAGGTCGTCCCGCGCGTGGAGTCCACTGTGGACGCCGCGCTGGGCGCCGGTGAGCAGGTCCTGTTCGCGAGCCTGCCGGGCGATCCGGAGCGCTGGTTCGCCCGGTTCTGGACCGCCAAGGAAGCCGTGGCGAAGCTGCTCGGCACCGGCCTGCGCGGCGAGCCCCGGGACTTCGAAGTCGTCGCGGCCACGGCCGGCGCGCTCACCGTCCGCGTCGCCGGAACCGACCACGCCGTGCACTGCACCGACGTCGACAGCCTGCCCGGCGCGCCGCCGCGCCGCTACGTCGTCGCCTGGACCGAAGAGACGAAGGAGACCGCGGAATGAGCATCGAAACCACGGCCGGCCAGAAGGCGATCGACGAGGCGTCGGTGCTGGCTCAGCTCGGCGGGATGCTGCAGGAGCTGCTCGAAGAGTACGGCCTCGACGTAGAAGACACTGCGGGGATCACCATGGACACGACGTTCCACGACGACCTCGAGCTGGAGAGCGTCGACCTGGTGGCGCTGTCCGGGCAGCTGCGCGAACACTACGGCGAGCGCGTCAACTTCGCGACGTTCATCGCCGAGCGCGACCTCGAGGAGATCATCGCGCTGACCGTCGGCGAGCTGGTCCGCTACATCGTCGCCTCCCTGCGGGCGACGGCGTGAGCCGCGTCCGCGCGGGCGAGCTGGACGTGCACGTCCAGCGGCTCACCGCCGCCGTCCCGCTCGACGGGGACGCGCCGATCGTCGTCTGCGTCCACGGGCTGCTCACCGACAGCCTCGCCAGCTACTACTTCACGCTCGGCCCGGCGTTCGCCGAGCGCGGCCTCGACGTGCTGATGTACGACCTGCGCGGGCACGGCCGCACGACGCGCCCCGCGTCCGGCTACCACCTCGAGGAGTTCGTCGGCGACCTCGTCGCGGTCCTCGACGCGACCGGCGTGACGCGGCCGGTGCACGTCGTCGGCAACTCGTTCGGCGCGTCGGTCGCGTTCGGGCTGGCCGCAGCGCGGCCGGACCGGGTCGCCAGCGTCGTCGTGATCGAAGGCGAGCCGCCGACCGACGAGTGGACGCGCCACATGGCCGACGGCCTCGCCGACGCGAAGACCCGGCTGGCGATCGACGAGGTGATCGGCTGGATCGCCGACCACCACGGCGCGCACACCGCGCGGCTGTCGAAGGCGGCCAACAAGATCCTCCAGACGACCACGATCGCCGAGGACATCCCGCGCAGTGCGACGATCGCCGCCGACCTCTCGGCCGTGCGCTGCCCGGTGTTCGCGATCTTCGGCGGCGACTCGGGCCTCGCCGCGCAGGTGCCGCACTTCGAGTCGCACCTGGACCGCTGCCGCTGCGTCGTGCTGCCCGACCAGGGCCACTCGGTGCTGGTCGAGCGGACCGCCGAGACGATCGACCTGATCTTCGAGTGGGTCCGCGACACCTCGCGCGTCCCGGTGCGGGCGCGGTAGTGGCCCGGTTCCTGTTCGTCGTCCCGCCGCTGGTCGGGCACGTCAACCCGGCGGCAGGCGTCGCGGCCGAGCTCGCCGCGCGCGGGCACGAGGTGGCCTGGGCCGGGCACGAGGAGCTGCTGTGGCAGCTGGCCGGCCCCGAAGCGCTCGTCTTCTCCTGCGGCCTGCCGTCCGGTGCCCCCGCGCGCCCGGCCGGGCTCAAGGGACCGGCCGCGCTGCGGTTCCTCTGGGAGGACTTCCTCGTCCCGCTGGCCGACGCGATGGCCCCGGGCGTCGGCGCGGCGATCGACGCGTTCGCGCCGCACGTCGTCGTCGCCGACCAGCAGGCACTGGCCGGCGGGCTGCTGGCCGAGGCCCGCGGCTTGCCGTGGGTCACCTCGGCGACGACCTCGGCGGAGCTGGTCGACCCCCTCGCGGGCATGCCGAAGGTCGCGGACTGGGTCGCCTCGCTGGTCGCCGGCCTGCGGACGCGGATCGCCGGCGGCGCCGGCTCGGCGGACCCGCGGTTTTCGCCGCACGGCGTCCTGGCGTTCACCACCCGCGAACTGCTGGGCACGGCCGCGCTCCCGCCGCGGGTGCGGCTCGTCGGCCCGGCGCTGGGCTCGCGTCCGTCCACAACGGACTTTCCGTGGGAGTGGCTCGACCCGCTCCGGCCGACCGTGCTGGTGTCCCTCGGCACGGCGAACACCGAAGCGGGCGCGGGATTCCTGGCGACCGCGGCACAGGCGTTCGCCGACCTGGACGCGCGGGCCGTCGTCGTCGACCCCGGCGAGGTGCTGGGCCCGGTGCCGCCGAACGTCCTGGTGCGCCGGCAGGTTCCGCAGCTGCCGCTGCTGCCGAGGGTCGACGCGGTGCTGTGCCACGCGGGTCACAACACGGTGTGCGAAGCGCTGTGGCACGGCCTGCCGCTGGTGGTGGCGCCGATCCGCGACGACCAGCCGATCGTGGCGGCCCAGGTGGTGGCCGCGGGCGCGGGCGTCCGGCTGCGGTTCGGCCGCGCCGGCGCGGACCGCATCGCGGCGGCGGTCGAGGAAGTGCTGACCGAGCCGTCCTACCGGCGGGCGGCGGAAACCGTGGCGGCGTCGTTCCACGCGGCGGGCGGAAGTGCCGCCGCCGCGGGCCACCTGGAACAGCTGGCGCTCGAAAGCCTCGCTCGGTTGCGGCCTTGAAAATCGAAATTTACCTGGAAAAATCATCCGGCTACGGTCGAAGGCATGACCGTTTCCCCTTGCGCCCCCGAAGACGTCCCGGAACTGCTGAGGTCGGCCGCGGCGCTGTTCGCCGAAGACGGCGGGCGGCGTGACCCGTTCATGGACACCGGCTGGCCCGCTCGCGAAGGTCACGCGTACTACGCCGGCCTGGTCCAGGATCCGGCGTGCCTGTGCCTCCTGGCCGGTGACGGGCACTTGGTCGGCCGACTGCGGCGCCCCGACCCGCTGCGGCCGGGCGCGGTGACCGCCGTCCTGGAAAGCATGCGGGTCGGACCGGCGCACCGCCGGACCGGGGTGGGCGCCGAGCTGGTGGCCGCATTCCTGTCCTGGGCCGAGGAAAACGGCGCGAACGAGATCACCGTGCAGGCCTACACGGCCAATGAGGACGCTCTGGCCTTCTACCGGGCACAGGGCTTCGAGCCCTTCTCACTGACCCTGCGTCACCGGAACGGGTGGCTATCCACAGTGGACGGCGCGCACTAGCCTCGGAGGCCGAGCGAGGAGGGTGCGGATGACGGCCACCGCGGACATCGCCCACGAGCCGGGGCCCGCACCGCTGAGCCGCGGCCGGATCAACGCCGTGTTCGGCGCGGTGCTGCTGGGCATGCTGCTGGCCGCGCTGGACCAGACCATCGTCGGCACCGCGCTGCCCACCATCGTCGGCGACCTCGGCGGTGCCGGGCACCTGTCGTGGGTGGTCACGTCCTACCTGCTGGCCGAAACCATCATGACCGTCGTCGTCGGCAAGCTCGGCGACCTGTTCGGCCGCAAGCTGATGTTCCAGCTGTCGGTGATCGTGTTCGCGATCGGCTCGTTCGCCGCCGGGTTCGCCGACAGCATGGTCTGGCTGATCGTGGCGCGCGCGGTGCAGGGCCTGGGCGGCGGCGGGCTGATGGTCACCTCGACCGCGCTGATCGCCGACGTCGTCCCGCTGCGCGAGCGCGGCAAGTACCAGGGCGTCCTCGGCTCGGTGTTCGGCGTCGTCACGGTGGCCGGTCCGATGCTCGGCGGGTTCTTCGTCGACCACCTGTCCTGGCGCTGGGCGTTCTACGTCAACATCCCGCTGGTCGTCGTCGTGCTGATCGTCGCGTCCTCGGCGATGCCGAACGCGCGCGCCGCGGTCAAGCCGGTCATCGACTACCTCGGGATCCTGCTCATCGGCCTCGCCGCGACCGGCCTGACGCTCGTCACGAGCTGGGGCGGCACGCAGTACGCGTGGGGCTCACCGACGATCATCGGGATGGCGATCGGGTCGGTGGTGCTGCTGGGCGCGTTCGTCTTCGTGGAGCTGCGCGCGAAGGAACCGATGCTGCCGATGCGGCTGTTCCGCAACCCGGTGTTCACGGTCGGCGGCATCATGAGCTTCGTCGTCGGCTTCGCGATGCTCGGCGCGCTGTCCTACCTGCCGACGTACATGCAGTACGTCCAGGGCACGTCGGCGACGACGTCCGGGGTGCGGCTGCTGCCGATGGTGCTGGCGCTGCTGGTGGCGTCGATCGCCGCGGGCAACGCCGTGAGCAAGACCGGGCGGTACAAGATCTTCCCGCTGGCCGGCGCCGCGGGCATGACGATCGGCCTCTACCTGCTGTCGCGGCTCGACACCGACACGGGGTTCTGGGAGGCGTCGGCGTACATGGCGGTGCTGGGACTCGGGATCGGGCTCGGCATGCAGGTGCTGACCATCGCCGTGCAGAACACCGTCGACTACGCGGACCTGGGCGTCGCGACCTCGGGCGTGACGTTCCTGCGCTCGATCGGCAGCTCGTTCGGCGCGGCGATCTTCGGCACGGTGTACGCCAACCAGCTGTCGCCGAACCTGGCCGCGGCGGTGGCGTCGTTGCCTCCGGGCGTCGATCCTCGGGCTCTTCAGGTGCCGACCGCCCTGCACGCACTGCCCGACGCGGTGTCGGCGCCGGTGATCAAGGCGTACAGCGACTCCCTGCACGTCGTGTTCCTGGCGGCGGCGCCGGTCGGGCTGGTGGCGTTCGCGCTGGCGTTCTTCCTGAAGGAGGTCCCGCTGCGCGACACGGCCCGCGCGGCGGCCCCGGACCTCGGCGACGGCTTCGCGATGCCGGAGGCCCGCACGGACGACCGCGAGCTCGAACGAGCGGTCGCGACGCTGTTCTTCCGCGAGCGCCGCAAGGTGGCCCCGGCGATCGTCGAGCGGGCCGGATCGGACCTCGACGAAGGCGGGATCTGGTGCCTGCTGCAGGTCCACCTGCGCCACCGCCGCGGCGAGCCGGCGACGCTGCGGGCGATCGGCGAGTACTTCGGCGTCCCCGCACCGGTGCTGGAACCGGCGTTCAACCGGCTGGAGCTGACCGGTCACCTGCGCTACAGCGGCGGCGGCTGGGAGCTGACGCCGTCGGGCCAGGAGGAGTTCGCCAAGGTGGTCCGAGCCTGGCACGACTGGCTGGCTTCCCGCCTCGGCGACTGGGGAACGGCCGACCGGGCGAACCTGGACGCGGCGATCGGCCGTGTCGCGACCCGGCTGCTGGACCAGAGCGCGGAGTCGCGCTCCTCCGGGCGCCACGCCCTGGCCTGACCCGCCCGGGCGGCGCTTTCACGTGACAGTGGCGCTCGGCCGGTGACGAGGCCGGGTTGGGCCGGGGTGCGGACCGTTGTTGTTGCGGCGCGGCAGGTCTGGGTGCTGACCCAGGCTTGTTTGCGGGCACGGTAGAGGCTGGGTGCGGGTCCAGGGTTGCTTGCGAGCGCCAAGGCCGAGCTGGCGGGTACGGACAGGGCGCTCGCAGCGCAGGCTGGACCGCCGAGTGGCGGAGCGGCGGGTGCGGTCGGTCCGGTTCTCGGCGCTGGGGTCAGCGGCGCCAGATGTCGTGGGGTGTGCTGCCCGGGCGGGCGCGATCGGCCCGGTACTCAGTGCCACGTCAGCGGCGCCAGAAGTCATGGGGAGTCCGGCCCGGGCGGAAGCCGCAGCCCTCGACCAGCGCCGCCGCCGTGGGGAAGCCGTGGCCGACGCGGCCCGGTTCGTGGGCGTCGCTGC
This sequence comes from Amycolatopsis sp. NBC_01488, assembly GCF_036227105.1. Classification (NCBI taxonomy): domain Bacteria; kingdom Bacillati; phylum Actinomycetota; class Actinomycetes; order Pseudonocardiales; family Pseudonocardiaceae; genus Amycolatopsis; species Amycolatopsis sp. NBC_01488. The sequence continues at coordinate 7,168,638 of NZ_CP109434.1, forward strand.
CGAACGCCACCGCGTCGCCGCCCGCTTCGAACCACCAGCGCACCACCTCGCCCGGGAGCGGCACCTGCGTGTTGACCTCCAGCGCCCGCCCGCTCGACGCCAGCGCGCGCAGCACCGTCCGGAACTCCTCCTCGAACTCCGCCGCCGCGAACGGCGGGCCCTCCGCGGGCCACGACCTCAGCGCGTAGTCGATGTGCGCCAGCACCGCGAAGCCGGCCGTCGACTCGACCAGGTCGAGCACCTCGGCCAGGTACGCCCGCAGGAGGTCGCCGGGCGGCCGGTCCGTGATCACCGTCAGCTCGTGGTGGTGCCCGCCGCCCGGGAGCGAATGCACCGAGCCGAGCACCCGGTCGAAGTCGTGCGCCGCGAGCAGCGCGTCGGCGCGCGGGCGGTGCCAGTGCGGCTCGCTCAATTCGACGCCCGACAGGATCCGCAGCGACGGGAACCGCGAGCGGCACTCCGACACGCACGCCAGGTACCCCGCGACGTCCAGGTCCGGCGGCTCCAGGACGCCGTCCGGGCGCAGGCGCACCCGGAAGTGGTCCGACAACAGCGGCCGGACCGGCTCGGGGATCAGCCACGGCGTCAGGTCCGCGTGCTCGGTGAACGCCACCGACGGCAGTCCCAGCTCCAGGGCCCGCTCGCACGAGCCGATCATCGACCCGGTCACCGTGTCCCACGACCATTCGGTGTGGACGTGACCGTCCGGCGGCAGGCTCATGAAACCCACGGTAGCCACCGACATCGGCTACCGTCTGGCTCATGGCGCAGAAGTCGGCGGCGGTCGAGCTGGAAGTCGGGCCGCACACCGTGCGGATCTCGAACCCGGACCGGGTGTACTTCCCGGCCCGCGGCGAGACGAAGCTCGACCTGGTCAACTACTACCTCTCGGTGGGCGACGGCATCGTCAACGCGCTGCGCGAGCGGCCGTGCATGCTGCACCGCTTCCCGTCCGGGGTGGCGGGGGAGAAGGTCCACCAGAAGCGCGTGCCGAACGGCGCGCCGCCGTGGCTGGAAACCGTCCGGGTGACCTTCCCGCGTTACCACCGCCACGCCGACGAGCTGTGCGTGACCGAGCTGGCCCACGTCGCCTGGGCGGTCCAGATGTCCACTGTGGAGTTCCACCCGTGGAACTCGCGCCGCGCCGACACCGAGAAGCCCGACGAGTGGCGCATCGACCTCGACCCGATGCCCGACTGCGGCTTCGACCGCGTCCGCCGGGTCGCGCACGTCGCGCACGAGATCCTCGACGAGCTGGGCGCGGTCGGCTGGCCGAAGACCTCCGGCGGCCGCGGCCTGCACATCTACGTCCGGATCGAGCCGGACCGGGGCTTCAAGGAAGTCCGGCGCGCGGCCTTGGCCTTCGCGCACGAAGTCGAACGCCGAGCCCCGGACGACGTCACGACCACCTGGTGGCGCAAGGACCGCGACCCCCGGCTGCTCTTCGTCGACTACAACCAGAACGCCCGCGACCACACGATCGCCAGTGCCTATTCGGTCCGCGGCAACCCGGAAGGCACGGTGTCGACGCCGATCCGCTGGGACGAGATCGACGACGTCGAGCCCGGCGACTTCACCATCGCCACCGTCCCGGCCCGCTTCGCGGAGCTGGGCGACCTCCACGCGGGCATCGACAAGGCCGTCTTCTCCCTCGATCCGCTGCTGGAGTGGGCCGACCGTGACGGCGTCGAGGAACCCCCCGAACCCGACTGACGTATTTTCCGGGCGTGCGAGCGGCTCTGTCCGGGGTGAAGATCGTGCTGTCCGGTTTGGACGCGGCCGCGTGGAGCCTGGTCGCGTTGCAGGTGGTCCTCGAACGCGCGGGCCACGACGTCCGCGCCCTCGGCGCGCGACCCCCGGTCGAGGTGGTGCTGGGCGCGTGCCACCGCGAGCGTCCGGGGTGTCTCCTGTTCTCGACCGCGCTCGGTGCTTCGGGACTCGATGTGCTGCGCCACGTCCGAGCCGACTCCGCGCTGGCCGGGCTGCCCGTGGTGCTCGCCGGCCGGCTGGGCGGCCCGGGCCCCGAAACAGCGGGCTTCGACGCGGTCTTCCCGGTCGCCGCCACGGATCCGGGAGGAGCCGTGGCGGCGTTGCGGGCCTACCTCGCGCGTCAGTCGAGGCGCTCGATGATCGTCGCGTTGGCGAGGCCGCCCGCCTCGCACATCGTCTGCAGGCCGTAGCGGCCGCCGGTCTGCTCCAGCACCGACAGCAGCGTCGTCATCAGCCGCGCGCCGCTGCCGCCGAGCGGGTGCCCGATGGCGATCGCGCCGCCGTTGACGTTGACCTTCGCCAGGTCGGCGCCGATCTCGGCCTGCCAGGCGAGCACGACGCTCGCGAACGCCTCGTTGACTTCGAATGCGTCGATGTCGCCCACGGAAAGCCCCGCCCGGGCGAGCACCTTGCGGGTGGCCGGGATGACGCCGGTCAGCATGTACAGCGGGTCGTCGCCGACGACGGCGAAGCTGTGGATCCGGGCGCGCGGCCGCAGCCCGAGCGCCTTCGCCGTCTCGCTGCTGGTGAGCAGCAGGCCCGCGGCGCCGTCGTTGATCGGCGACGAGTTGCCGGCGGTGACGTGCCAGCCGAGATCGGGGAACCGCTGTTCCCAGACGTCGGCGCGGAACGCCGGCTTCAGCCCGGCGAGGATCTCCGGTGTCGTCGACGGCCGGACCGTCTCATCGGTGGTGACGTCGACGAGCACGCCGTCGGGTCCCGGCGCCTTGAGCGGCGCGACCTCGCCGGCGAACTTCCCCTCGGCCCACGCCTTCGCGGCCCGCTGGTGGCTTTCGGCGGAGAACTCGTCGAGCTGCGCGCGGCTGAAGCCCCACTTAGCGGCGATCAGCTCGGCGCTGATGCCCTGCGGGACGAGGCCGTCCGGGTAGCGGGCGGCGACCTGCGTCCCGAACGGGTCGCGCCCGGCCACCTGGCTGCCCATCGGCACCCGGCTCATCGATTCGACGCCGGAGGCGATCACGACGTCGTACGCGCCGGCCATGACGCCCTGCGCGGCGAAGTGGACGGCCTGCTGGCTGCTGCCGCACTGCCGGTCGACGGTCACCGCGGGCACCGACTCCGGCAGGCCCGCGGCCAGCGCGGCCCAGCGGGCGGTGTTCATGCTCTGCTCGCCGATCTGGCCGACCGCGCCGCTGATCACGTCGTCGATCCGGGCCGGGTCGACGCCGGTGCGCTCGACGAGCGAGCGGAGCGCATGGGCGTGCAGGTCGACCGGGTGCACCCCGGCCAGCGTTCCGTTCGGCTTGCCCTTGCCGATCGGGGTCCGTACCGCGTCGACGATCACCGCGTCCGTCATGGCGTCTGCCTCCTCGCAGATCGGGGATGCCTTCGGTATACGCCTGGTGAGTTGGATTCCACAACTCAGCTGTTCGGCACGTCACACGACGTTGACGTGCTAGGTTGGATTTTCCATCCCAGGGAGGTGGCATGACCCGGCGTGGTCGCGAATGCTCGGTCGCCGAGGCTCTCGAGGTCGTCGGCGAGCGGTGGAGCCTGCTCGCCCTGCGCGAGATCATGCTGGGGGAGCGGCGCTTCAACCAGATCGCCGAGAACACCGGCGCCAGCCGCGACATCCTGGCCGCGCGGCTGCGCAAGCTGGTCGACGCGGGCGTGCTCGAGAAGGTCCCGTACGAGGCCCACCCGCCGCGCCACGAGTACTACCCGACCGAAGCCGGCCGCGCGCTGCAGCCGATCCTGCTGGGCCTGATGGCCTGGGGCGACAAGTACGTCCACCAGGGCGAGCCGCCCACGTTGTGGCGGCACGCCTGCGGCGAGGTGCTGGAACCGGCCACGGTGTGCGCGCACTGCGGCGAGCCGGTCAACGCGCCCGGCACCCACGCGATCCGGCTGGGCGCCGTCCACTCCTGAGCCGAACCTCGAAAAGGCCTTCTCGCATCCCCGCGAGGAGGCCTTTTCGGCGTTTGGGCGTTGACTTGAGACCCCGGTCACTGTAACTCTTGAACGAATCAGTGCAAGAACCTGACAGCAGCGCGAGAAATCGCAGCAGCTGCCAGGAAGATCCCGCCCAGCTCCTCAACGAAGAGGTGCCCATGACGGCTGTCCCGTGCTGCCCGCGCGCGCCCCCGGACCGGTCCGCGCCCGTCCCGTTCCCTGGTTGTGCCGTCCCGACGCGTCTCCCCTCCTCCCCGGATCAGAGGAACCCCATGAGAACGAAGCGACTCCTGTCGCACGCGGCGACCTACGCCGCCCTGTCCCTCCTCCTGGCCGCACCCGCCGTGGCCGCGAGTGCCGCCCCGGCCGCCCCCGCAGCCTCCCCGGCCGTCCAGCCCGCCGCTCAAGCCGCCACCGCGACCTACACCGCCAGCAGCCAGCTCGCCGGCTACCCCGTGACGAACGTCGGCGACGGCAAGCAGGACACCTACTGGGAGAGCACGAACAACCAGTTCCCGCAGTGGGTGCAGGCCGACCTCGGCGCTCCCACGGACGTCGCCCAGCTCGTGCTCAAGCTCCCCGCGGCGAACTGGGGCGCGCGCACCGAAACCTTCAGCGTGCAGGGCAGCACCGACGGGACGAGCTTCAGCGACCTGAAGCCCTCGGCCGGGTACGTCTTCGACCCCGCCAAGGCCAACACGGTCACCGTGGACGTCACCGGCAAGCCCCGGTTCGTGCGGCTGAACGTCAGCGCCAACACCGGCTGGCCCGCCGCGCAGCTGTCGGAGTTCGAGGTGCACGGCCCGGCCGGCGGGGACACCCAGCCGCCGTCCGCGCCCGGCAACCTCGCCTACACCCAGCCGGCGAGCGGCCAGATCCGCCTGACCTGGTCGGCCTCGACCGACAACACCGGCGTCACCGGCTACGACGTCTACGCCAACGGCCAGCTCCGCGGCAGCGTCGCCGGGACCGTGCTGACCTACACGGACAACCAGCCGGACGGCACCACCGTGTCGTACTTCGTGCGCGCGAAGGACGCCGCGGGCAACCAGTCGCCGAACAGCGCCACGGTGACCCGCACCGGCACGCAGTCCGGGACGAACCTCGCGCTGGGCAAGCCGATCACGGCGTCCTCGGCGCAGTTCACCTTCGTCGCCACGAACGCCAACGACGACTCCCTGACGACGTACTGGGAAGGCGGCGGCGGGACCTACCCGAACCTGCTGACCGTCGCGCTCGGCGCCAACGCCGACGTCGACCACGTCACCGTCAAGCTCAACCCGGATCCCGCGTGGGGCCCGCGGACCCAGACGATCGCCGTCGAAGGCCGCGAGCAGAGTTCGACCGCGTTCACGACGCTGTCCGCCGCGCAGACCTACAGCTTCGACCCGAACAGCGGCAACACCGTCACCATCCCGCTGAGCGGCCGCGTCGCCGACGTCCGCCTGCGCGTCACCGCCAACTCCGGTGCCGGCGGCGGGCAGGCCGCGGAGTTCCAGGTCTTCGGCGTTCCCGCGCCGAACCCGGACCTGACGGTCTCGGGCGTGTCGTGGTCGCCGCAGAACCCCGTCGAGACCGACGCGATCACCGCGTCGGCGACCGTCCGCAACGCCGGGACGGCCGCTTCGGGCGCGACGAACGTGAACCTCTACCTGGGTACGACGAAGGTCGGCACCGCGAACGTCGGCGCGCTGGCCGCCGGCGCGTCCACGACGGTGTCGGCGAACATCGGCACCCGCGACGCCGGCAGCTACCAGCTGACGGCGAAGGTCGACGAGGCCAACACCGTCATCGAGCAGAACGAGGCCAACAACTCCTACACGAGCACGACGCCGCTGGTCGTCAGCCCGGTGCAGAGCTCCGACCTCGTCGCGGCGACCGCGTGGTCGCCGACCAACCCGTCCGCGGGCAACGCGGTCACGTTGACCACGACCCTGCGCAACCAGGGCACGGTGGCGAGCGCGGGCGGCGCCCACGGCGTCACGGTGACGATCGCCGACCAGAACGGCACCGTCGTCAAGACGCTCAGCGGTTCCTACTCCGGCACCATCGCCCCGGGCGCCACCGCGCCGCCGGTGACCGTCGGCACCTGGACCGCGGCCAACGGCCGGTACACGGTCAAGACCGTCGTCGACGCCGACGCGAACGAGCTGCCGGTCAAGCAGGCCAACAACACGAGCACGCAGGCGCTGTTCGTCGGCCGGGGCGCGAACATGCCCTACGACATGTACGAAGCCGAAGACGGCGTGGTCGCGGGCGGCGCGTCGGTGATCGGGCCGAACCGGACGATCGGCGACCTCGCGGGCGAGGCATCGGGCCGCAAGGCCGTGACGCTGAACTCGACCGGCTCGTCGGTGGAGTTCACCACCCGCGCGTCGACGAACACGCTGGTCACCCGGTTCTCCATCCCGGACTCCGCGGGCGGCGGCGGGATCACCTCGACGCTGAACGTCTACGTCGACGGCACGTTCCTCAAGGCCATCGACCTGACCTCGCACTACGCGTGGCTCTACGGCGCCGAAACCGGCCCCGGCAACTCGCCGGGCACCGGGCCGCGCCACGTCTACGACGAGGCCAGCACGCTGCTCGGCACGACCGTGCCCGCCGGGCACAAGATCAAGCTGCAGAAGGACGCGGCCAACAGCACGAACTACGCGATCGACTTCGTGAACTTCGAGCAGGCGACCGCGCAGGCGAACCCGGACCCGGCGCACTTCGCCGTCCCCGCCGGGTTCACGCAGCAGGACGTGCAGAACGCCCTCGACAAGGTCCGGCAGGACGCCACGCTCACCGGCGTCTACCTGCCGGCCGGGAGCTACTCGATGTCGAGCAAGCTGAACGTCTACGGCAAGGCCGTGACGGTCACCGGCGCCGGGCCGTGGTTCACGAAGTTCTCCGCGCCGTCCGGCCAGGAGAACACCGACATCGGCATCGACGTGCAGTCGACCGCGAACGGCTCGACGTTCAGCGGGTTCGCCGTGTTCGGGAACTACACGTCCCGCATCGACGGCCCCGGAAAGGTGTTCAACCTGACGAACGTCGCGAACCTGACGATCGACAACATCTGGGTCGAGCACCAGGTCGTCATGGTCTGGGGCACCAACGTGGACAACACGACGATCAAGAACTCCCGGATCCGCGACACCTTCGCCGACGGGATCAACCTCACGAACGGGAGCACCGGCAACCACGTCGTCAACAACGAGGCCCGGTCCACCGGGGACGACAGCTTCGCGCTGTTCGCCGCGACGGACATCAACCAGGGCAACCAGTACGACAACGTGTTCGAGAACCTGACCGCGCTCACCCCGTGGCGCGCGGCCGGACTGGCGGTGTACGGCGGGTACAGCAACACCTTCCGGAACCTCTACATCGCGGACACGCTGACGTACTCGGCGATCACGATCAGCTCGCTCGACTTCGGCTACCCGTTCCTCGGGTTCGGGCCGCAGCCGACGACGGTCCAGAACGCTTCGCTCGTCCGGGACGGTGGCCACTTCTGGGGCCAGCAGACGTTCCCGGCGATCTGGATGTTCTCCGCGTCCAAGGAGTTCCGCGGAATCCGGGTGTCCGATGTGGACATCCAGAGCCCGACCTACAGCGGGATCATGTTCCAGACGAAGTACGACGGCACCACGCCGGAGCACCCCGTCGAGGACACCGTGCTGACGAACGTGTCGATCACCGGTGCCCACCGCAGCGGTGACGCCTTCGACGCCAAGTCGGGGATCGGGATCTGGGCCAACGAGCTGCCGGAACCGGGCCAGGGCCCGGCCGTCGGCTCGGCGACCTTCACCGGGCTCACGCTGAGCGACAACGACCAGGACATCCGCAACACGACGTCCACCTTCACCATCGTCCGCAACTGAGCGATCGGCCCAGGTGCCCGCCGGGAAGCCGTTTCCCGGCGGGCACCGCCGTGCCAGGATGGCGGTGATCGCGGACGGAGGTGGGCTCGTGCGGATCCTGGTCACCGGTGGCACCGGGCAGCTCGGCAGGCCGGTCGTCGAACGCCTGCGCGCGGCGGGGGAGGAGGTCCGCGTGCTCAGCCGCACGGCGGGCCCGGACGTCGTCCCCGGCGACCTGCGGACCGGGCGCGGCATCGACAGCGCGGTGGCCGGGGCCGACGTCGTCGTCCACTGCGCCACCGACTTCTTCGGGCGGGAAGAGCTGCTGGCCCGCACGCTCGTCGAGGCGGCACGGTGGTCCGGTGGCCCGCACCTGGTCTACGTCTCGATCGTCGGCGTCGACCGCGTCCCGCTCGGCTACTACCGAGCCAGGCACGAAACCGAGCAGGTCATCGCGTCCTCGGGCCTGCCGTACACGATCCAGCGGGCGACGCAGTTCCACGCGCTGGTCCGGACGCTGCTCGCCGGCGCGACCCGGCTCCCGGTGGTGCCCGTGCCGCGGGTCTCGTTCCAGCCGGTCGACGTCCGGGACGTCGCTCGGCGGCTCGCGGACCTCGCGCTGGCCGAACCGGCCGGCCGCGCCGACGACTTCGGCGGCCCCGAGATCCTCACGGCGGCCGAGCTGACCCAGGCGGTCCTCGAAGTGAGCGGCCGGCGGCGAAAGCTCGTGCCGGTGACCGTGCCGGGCGAGACGTTCCGCGCTTACGCCGGTGGCGGGCACCTTGCGCCGGATCACCTCGACGGCGAGATCACCTTCGCCCGGTACCTGGCCGGGCAGCCCGACGCGGGCGTCCTGCGCTACCGGGAGCGCTAGGTCCGGGGCGTCAGCGGCTCCGGGCGCGCTGCCTACGTCCACGACCGGCTGGCCGAAAGCCTGTGCCGCACCACTGCTGACGTATCGTATCTAATCGGAATAATTACGAAGAATCTTGACCTAGGATCCGCATAGGTCATATGTTTGGCGGGTTGCACGCCGGTCCCGCCTTCAACGCCGAACGGATCCGACATGGCGAACCCCGCCCTCCCGCCCTCGCGTCGCACCTTCCTCAAGCTCGGCGGCGCGGTCGGCGCCGGAATCGCCCTCAGTGGCGCTCGTCCTTTCACCGCAAGCGCAGACGTCGTCCGCCCGGCTGACGCGGACCTGATTCCGGACAGCCGGGCGACGACGCTGTGGTACCCCGCGCCCGCGGCGGAGGACAAGATCATCGAACAGGGTCTGCCGATCGGCAATGGTCGGATCGGTGCCCTGGTCGGTGGTGACCCGGCCGCCGACTTCCTCTACCTCGCCGACGCGTCACTGTGGACCGGCGGCGCCAACGACGTCCTCGAGGACGACGGCCAGTTCCCTTACGAGCGCGAGAAGTTCGGCACCCTCGGACTGCTGGCGAAGGTGCGGATCTCCGTGCCCGCGCACACCGGCGTGACGGACTACCGCCGCACGCTCGACCTCAGCAACGGCGTCGTCGTGATCACCTACCGGCACAGCGGAGTGCGGTACCGCCGCGAGTACTTCGCGAGCCACCCCGACGACGTCGTGGTGATCCGGCTCAGCGGCGGGCCGGTCACCGGCTCGGTCTCGCTGGAGCCCACCCGCGGCGAGGCGACGGCGGGCCCGGCGGCGTTCGCCGGCACGTTCGACAACGGCCTGAAATACGCGTGCGCCGCGGCCGGTGGCGTGACTTTCAGCGGGAGTCGCGAAGTCGTCATCGTCCTCAGCGGCGGGACGAACTACGTGCCCGACGCGGCCCGGAAGTTCCTCGACGCATCGCTCGACCCGCTGGCGCTCGCGAAGCAGAAGGCGTCGAAGGCCCTGCGGGCCGGCGGCGGCGCGCTGCTCGCCACCCACGTCGCCGACTACCGGCGGCTCTACGACCGGATGACCGTCGACCTGGGACAGTCGCCGCCGGCGAAGCGGGCGCTGGACACGTGGTCGCGGCTGCTGGCCCGGCACGCCGACCCGGCGACGCCGGACCCCGAGCTGGAGGCGAGCTACCTGCAGTTCGGGCGGTACCTGACGATCACCGGCTCGCGCGACGGGCTGCCGATGGGCCTGCAGGGGTTGTGGCAGAACACCAACACGCCCGACTGGATGAGCGACTACCACACCGACATCAACCTGCAGATGAACTACTGGCTCGCCGACCGCGCGGCGCTGCCCGGGAGCTTCACTGCACTGGCCGACTACTGCCTCGCGCAGCTTCCCGTGTGGACGGACAGCACGAAACGGCTGTTCAACGACCCGCGCAACCGGTTCCGGAACACCAGCGGCAAGATCGGCGGCTGGGCGATCGCGTTCTCGACCAACATCTACGGCGGCTCCGGCTGGTGGTGGCACCCCGCCGGCAACGCGTGGCTGTGCAACTCGCTGTGGGACCACTACGCGTTCACGCAGGACAAGGCGTACCTCGCGCGGATCTACCCGCTCCTCAAGGGTGCGGCCGAGTTCTGGGAGGCCCGGCTCGTCCCGATGACCGTCGACGGCCGCGAGGTGCTCGTCGACGACCACGACTGGTCACCCGAGCACGGCCCGCAGGACACCCGGGGCAACACCTACTCGCAGGAGATCGTCTGGGACCTGTTCGCCCACTACCGCGAAGCCGCCGCGGTCCTCGGCCGCGACCGCGCGTACGGCGACCGGATCGCGGGGCTGCAGCAGAAGCTGTACCTGCCGAAGGTGAGCCCGGCGACGGGCTGGCTCGAGGAGTGGATGTCGCCGGACAACCTCGGCGAGACGACCCACCGGCACCTCTCGCCGCTGATCGGCTTCTTCCCCGGCGACCGGATCGCGGCCGACACGGCGGCTCCGGAACTGCTCGACGGCGTCCGCGCGCTGCTGACCGCCCGCGGGATGGACAGCTACGGCTGGGCGTGCGCGTGGCGGTCGGCGTGCTGGGCGCGGCTCAAGGACGCCGACAAGGCGTACCAGCTGCTGCTGACGGTGCTGCGGCCGTCGGTCGCCAACGGCAACGGGACCGCGCCGAACTTCTTCGACATGTACAGCCAGGGCAGCTACACGATCTTCCAGATCGACGCGAACCTCGGCGCGCCGACGGCGATGGCGGAGATGCTCGTCTACTCACGCCCCGGCGTGCTGGAGCTGCTGCCCGCGCTGCCCTCGGCGTGGGCCTCGTCGGGCCGCGTGACGGGGATCGGCGCACGCGGCGGCTTCGACGTCGACCTGTCCTGGCGCGACGGGAAGGTGACCCGCGCGGTGGTCCGCAGCGTCGGCGGGACCCGGACGGAGGTGCGCGCCGGCGCCTGGCGTCGCGTGATCACCCTGCGGCCGGGGCAGTCGGTCACGGTCCAGCCAAGTTGAGGGGTAACCTCCGGAAACCGATGTAGTGTTCAATCACTTTCTTCGGACCGGAGGTCTCACCGTGAACGTCGTCCTGTGGGTCGTGGCGGGTCTGCTCGCCGCGCTGTACCTGGCTGCCGGCGGCATGAAGCTGGTGACGCCGCGGGAGAAGCTGCTGGAAAACCCGAACATGGGCTGGACAACGGACTTCTCCGACGCGGCGGTCAAGGGCATCGGCGCCGTCGAGATCCTCGGCGCGTTCGGGCTGATCCTGCCGTGGGCCCTCGACATCGCGCCGGTGCTCACCCCGGTGGCCGCCACCGGGCTGGCGGTGGTCCAGATCGGCGCGATCATCGTGCACGCACGGCGCAAGGAAACCAAGGCGCTGCCGATGAACGTCGTGCTGCTGGTGCTGGCGGCGTTCGTCGCGGTGGGCCGGTTCGCCGGCTGACAGCTCGTCCGGAGGTTCGTTGACGCTTCCCGCTCACACAGCTTCCTGATGGATGGCCGGATGTTCGCCCCGCAGCTCGCGGCGCTCGACGGCTCCGGTGCGTCACCGTCGACGAACGCGGCCACGGCGGCACGCCCGCCGACGGCCCGTTCGACTACGGGGACGTCGCCCGGGACGTCCTGCGGGTGCTCGACGGGCTCGGCGTCTCGCGGGCGGCCGTCGTCGGGACCAGCCAGGGCGGGTTCGTCGCGCTGCGGATGGCGTCGCCCGGATCTGCTTCGGCGGCTTTCCCGTGGACGAGTGGAAGGAGCGCTGGAAGCCGGTGGCGCCGGACCAGCTGAAGCTGACCATGGGCGCGCTCGTCGACCGGGACTCCGTGCTCGCGCGGGCCGGGGAGATCGCGTGCCCGGCCCTGGTGCTGCACGGCTCGGCCGACCTCGCGTACCCCGTGGAGCGAGCGGCCGAGCCCCTGGTCGTCGTCGACGGCGGCGCCCACTTCCTCGGCTACACCCACCCGGACGAGGTGAACCCGGCGCCGGCGAAGTTCCTCGGCACGCACGCGTAATACCCTGGAGGTCTCAGGGAGGTCCGGTGGACGTCGATCTGCGGAAGCTGCGCTACTTCGTCGCGGTCGCCGAGGAACTGCACTTCGGGCGCGCCGCCGCGCGGCTGCACATCGCGCAGCCGGTGCTCTCGCGGCAGATCCGCGCGCTCGAAGGTGAGCTACGAGCGCAGTTGTTCGTGCGGGACAAGCGGTCCACCGCGCTGACCGAGGCCGGTCGTCAGCTGCTGGAGGACGCGCGTCCGTTGCTGGCTTCGGCGTCTGCGCTGCGTCGGCGGGTGGCCACGGCCGCGCGCGGCACGTCGACGTTCACCGTGGCGTTCATGCCGGGGATCACGGTCACCGCCGCGGTCCGCGCGTTTTCCTCGCGGTATCCGGACGTCTCGGTGGAACTGCTCCGGACGACGTGGGACGACCAGGTCGAAGTCCTCCACGACGGCCGCGCCGACGTGAGCGTGGTCCGGCTGCCGGTGGACCGGCGCGGGCTGAGCGTGCGGCCGCTGTTCGCCGAGCCGCGGGTGGCGGTGCTGCGGGCGGACCACCGGCTGGCGGGCAAGGAGTCGGTGCGGGTCGGGGACCTCGCCGACGAGCACCTGCTCAACGATCCGGACGCGGTGCCCGAGTGGCGTGACGTCGCGGTCGAGCTGCGGGAGGGCGCGGCACCGCGACGGCGGGAGTTCCGGAGCGTCGAAGAGAAGCTGGAACACGTCGCCGCCGGGCGGGGGATCGCGGTGATCCCGCGGTCGACGTCGGAGTACTACACGCGTCCCGACGTCGCGCACGTCCCGGTCGAGGACCTGCCGCCGAACGAGGTGTGCCTGGCGTGGGTCGCGGCGCGGCGGTCCCGGCTGATCTTCGCGTTCGCCGAGATCTTGTCTTCGGTATAACCGTATATCAGAATGACGGTATGACTCGCTGGGCGACGTTCGACTGTTTCGGCACGCTGGTGGACTGGCGCCACGGCATCGCCACCGGGCTCGAGCTGCTGTTCCCCGGCCGGGGCGCGGAGCTGCTGGAGGTCTACCACACGATCGAACCGCGGGTGCAGGTCGAGCAGCCCGTGCGGCGCTACCGCGAGGTGCTCGCGGAGTCACTGCGGCGGACCGCGGCCGAAGCGGGCGTCGAGCTGCTGCCCGACGACGCGTCCGTGCTGGCGACCGGCCTGCCGTACTGGCCGGTGTTCCCCGACGTCCGGCCCGCGCTCACCGCGTTGCGCGAGGCGGGCTGGCGGATCGCGCTGCTGACGAACTGCGACCGCGACCTCATCGGCGAGACGCAGCGCCGGCTCGTGGTGCCGATCGACGCGATCGTGACCGCCGAGGACGTCGGTTCGTACAAGCCCGGCCACGCGCACTTCGAGCGTTTCGCCGCCACCTTCGATGCCACGCGCGAGAACTGGGTCCACATCGCACAGAGCCACTTCCACGACATGGTGCCGGCCCAGGCGTTGGACATCCGCCGGATCTGGATCAACCGGCACGCCCAGCCGGACGACCCGTCGATCGCCGACGCCGTGCTGCCCGGCCTCGACGACCTGGTCGCGACGGTGGAGCGGGTGCACGCGTTCTGATGGTGCTGCAGACGACGAACACCCGCGACGCGCTGGTCGCCGAGGTACGCCGCCGGATCCTCAGCGGGACGCTGTCCCCGGGGACGCCGCTGACCGAGCAGGGCCTGGCGACGACGTTCGGCGTGGCGCGCCCGACGGTGCGCTCGGCGTTGCAGGAGCTGGTCGCCCGGCACCTGGTGGAGCGCTCCGACGGCCGTTCGCTGCGGGTCCCGCTGCTGACGGACGCCGACGTGCGCGACCTGTTCACGGTCCGCCTGCCCCTGGAGCTCACGGCGGCGCGGCTGGTCGTCGGCGGACGGCGGCCGCTGGCCGGGGTGTCGGCGGCGTTGTCGGTGCTGGAGTCCCTGGCGCCGGGAGCGGGCTGGAGCGAGCGAGTGGAGGCGCACACGGCGTTCCACCTGGCCCTCGTCGACGCGGCGGGCAGTGTCCGGTTGAGCCGGATCTACCCGCCGCTGCAGGAGGAGATGCAGCTGTGCCTGGCCCGGTTGCGCGGGTCGTACCCGAACCCGGCCGAGCTGGCGGTGGAGCACCGCCGGTTGTTCGAGGCGATCGCGTCGGGCAACCGGGCGAGCGCCGAGGCGGAGATGCGCGACCACTTGGAGCGCGCCCGGAACGGGTTGCTCGACCTCTGAGCCCGGTGCGGAGGGCCTGGCTCGCCTCCGCCGGCTTCGCACTGCTGTCGACCGGCCTCGGCCTGTTCGTCACGGTCGCGGCTGGCTTGCCGCGGTTCCGGTCGCCGTCGAGTGCCGCAGGGGTGAGGCCCGCCCACAGCGGCCGACGGGTGCGAGGCACGATCTGACTGGCGCCGTCGGGGTCGTCGGTCAGTAGCCTGCCGCGGAACCGCCGTGCTGGACCTCGACCCGGTGGCTCGTGAACAAGCTCGCCCGCAGCGCCGCCCAATGGCGCGGTGTCGAGCGCGGTCGCCGGGCTGCCGGCGGCGGGCCCGCGCGGTACTCCATCTCCACCCGCACCCAGTCGTAGATCCAGTCGCCTCGCATGGCGCTCCTCGTCTCTGTTTCCGAATCCCTGTCTCCGAGGAACCCCACGGTCGTCCTGAGGGGACCGCCGCCGCATCGGGTGATCGCGTGCTTCGCCGCGCCTGGATCCCTTACCCGCGCAGCTCCGTCAGCGCGTCCAGGTGCCGGGGCGTCCAGCCCAGGTCGCGCCGGGCTCGGGCCGGGGTCAGCTGCTGGTCCAGTGCGAACGCCTCCGCGATCGGGCCCATGCGCGCCACCGCTTCGGCGAGCGTGAGGCGAACGATCGGACCTCCGGCCGCGAGCGCCGAGACGATGTCGGCGAGCCGCACGTTCTGCCCGCTCACCCCGGCGTACACCGACTTCGGTGGCGCCTGCAGCGCCAATGCGTACAGCTCCGCGATGTCCTCGACGTGGACCAGCGCCCAGTGGTTGGACCCGTCGCCGATCAGGGGCACCGGCGCGGCGAAGAACGTCTCGACGAGGCCGCCGCCGAGGCCGTAAACCAGGCCGGGCATGACCAGCACCGGGTGCCCGCCGTGGGACAGCACGCGCTCTTCGTTGGCCCGGCGCCACGCCGTGATCGCCGGCGGGTTCTGCGGCGCGTCCTCGTCGACGACGCCCGCCGTGTCGCCGTACACCCAGACCCCGCCCGTGTGGACGTACGGCCCGCGGTCGCCGAGGCCGGTCTGCAGTGCCGCCGCGGCCGCGAGGTCGACCTCCGCCGTGTCGTCGCCGTAGTGCTGGCCGAGGTGGATGACGCCGTCGGCGGCTGCCGCGGCCTCGCGGAGGACGTCCGTGGCCGTCAGGTCGCCGCGGACCGGCTGTGCGCCCAGCTCGGTGAGGATCCGCGCCGAGGCTTCGCTGCGCGCGAGGGCGCTGACCTCGTGCCCGTGCCGCCCGAGCGCCCGGACCGTCGAGCGGCCGACGTACCCGGAGCCGCCCGTCAGGAAGACCTTCATCGTGGGACCTTTCGTGGTCGTGAGTGGTTCCCTTCCGACTCTCGGCGCCCGGGAGCGTCGCGTCCAAGACCCTTTCCGCTCGCTGTGATACCCGCAGGGCATTACGCTGGTGCCGTGCCCGCGACCACGTTCCTGTTCGTGCCCGGCGACCGCCCCGACCGCTTCGGCAAGGCCGCGGCGAGCGGCGCCGACGTCGTGCTCCTGGACCTCGAGGACGCCGTCGCCCCGGCGGCCAAGGACGCCGCGCGCACCCACGTCGAGAGCTGGCTCGAGCACCACCGCGCCATGGTCCGGATCAACGCCCCGGGCACGCCCTGGTTCGACGCCGACGTGGCCATGGTGACCGCCCGCGGAATCCCGGTGATGGTGCCGAAAGCGGAAACGCCCGGCGTGCTCGCGGGGTTCCGCGAAGTCGTGGCCCTCGTCGAAACCGCGCGTGGCGTCGAACGCGCCGGTGAGCTGGCCACCGTCCCGTCGGTGACGCGCCTGGCGTTCGGCAGCGTCGACCTCGCTGCGGAGCTCGGCGTCGCGCCCGAAGATCCGGAGCCGTTCGCCTACGCGCGTTCGCGGCTGGTGATCGCGTCGGCGGCCGCGGGGCTGGCGCCGCCGGTGGACGGCGTCACCACGGACCTGCGCGACGACGAGCGCCTGACCGCCGACGTCCGCTACGCCCGCCGGCTGGGCTTCGGTGGCAAGCTGTGCGTGCACCCGCGTCAGATCGCCCCGGTCCGCGCGGGCTTCGCGCCGAGCGAGGCCGAGCGGGAGTGGGCCCGGCGAGTGCTCACGGCGGGGGCGTCGGCGTCCACTGTGGACGGCCGGATGGTGGACAAGCCGGTGCTCGCCAGGGCCCGCCGGATCCTGGGCGAGTGAGGGCCCACCGGGTGGCGCTGCGCCGGCTGAAGTCCGGCGACGACGAGTTCCGCTTCCAGCTGAACCGCAGCGCGCTCGGCGAGTACGTCTACGACCGGCTCGGGTTCGTCGAGACCGGCCGTCCGCGAGCGCACAAGATCGCGATGCGCTACACGGCGCCCTGACGCCGCAACGCTTCCCCGTCGAAGCCGAACTCCGCCAGCACCGCGTCGGTGTGCTCGCCCAGCGACGGCACCGGATCCATCCGCGGCGCGCGGCCGGGCATCGTGATCGGCGGCAGCGTGGCCCGGATCGGGCCGCCCGGCGTCGAGACGTCCGCGAAGCGAGCGCGCGCCGTCAGCTGCGGGTGCGCCAGAACGTCCGGCAGCTCGCGGCGGCGCGCGTGCGCGATCCGGCCCCGGCGAAGCCGCGACTCCAGCTCAGCGCCGGTCAGTCGCGCGAAGATCGCGTCGATCTCCCGTTCCAGATCCGCGCGGTGGGCGACGCGGGCGCTGCCGGTGGCGAACCGCTCGTCGGTCACCCACTCCGGCCGTTCGACGGCGTGCTCGCAGAACGCCGCCCATTCCCGTTCGTTCTGCACCGCCAGCACCAGCTCGGTCCCGTCGCCCGCGGTGAAGGTGCCGTACGGCGCGATCGCCGGGTGGCTGGTGCCGGTGCGCGGCGGGGGCGTGCCGCCGTAGCCGGCGTAGTAAAGGGGGAACCCCATCCACTCGACCAGCGAGTCGAACAGGCTGACCTCCAGCTCGGTGCCGTGCCCGGTGCGTTCGCGGTCGTAGAGCGCGGAAAGGATGCCAGAGAACGCGTACATGCCGGCGCCGATGTCCGCCGCCGGGATGCCGCTCTTGGCCGGCTCGGTCGCGGACCCCGTCACCGAGACCAGACCGGCTTCCGACTGGATGAGCAGGTCGTACGCCTTCGCGTCGCGGTAGGGGCCGCTCGAGCCGTAGCCCGACACCGAGCACGTGATCAGCCGGGGCCGCGAGGCGCGGATCGCCGCCGCCCCGAGACCGAGCCGCTCGGCGACGCCGGGTGCGAAGTTCTGCACGAACACGTCGGCCCGGTCCAGCAGGGCCGCCAGCACCGGCGCCGCGGCGTCGCTCTTCAGGTCCAGCGTCACGCTCTCCTTGGACCGGTTCAGCCAGACGAAGTGACTGGACTGACCGTGGACGGTTTCGTCGTAGGCGCGGGCGAAATCCCCGCTGCCCGGCCGCTCGGTCTTGACCACCCGGGCGCCGAGGTCGGCCAGGTGCCGGGTGGCCAGCGGCGCGGCGACCGCCTGTTCGCAGGACACGACCGTGACGCCGTCGAGGGGCAGGGAGCGCATGGCCGCATCCTGCCACCCGGGGTCGGACCGCGCGGGCGATGGCGATGTTCCCGGCCAGTCGCTCGCCGGTCTCGTAGACCAGGTACTCGCGACCGTGGTACGTGCCGAAGCTCGAGGCCGCTAGCGCGGCACCACCGCGAACCGCCGCAGCCTCAGCGCCGGGTTCTTCGTCCGCACCTCGCTGATCCGCTCCCAGGACACCTCGCCCACGGCCACGCCGGCCTGCTCCCCGAGCGACGTGACGACGACGCCCATCGGGTCGACGAGCATGCTGGTGCCCGACCCGGTCGGCGCGGACTGGCCCGCCGCGGCGACGTAGAGCGTGTTCTCGATCGCGCGGGCGCGGATCAGCGTGCTCCAGTGGTACTCCTTCAGCGGCCCGGGCACCCATTCCGCCGGCAGCAGCACGACGTGGGCGCCCGCGTCCGCGAGCCGGCGCGTGACTTCGGGGAAGCGCAGGTCGTAACAGGTCTGGAGGCCGAAGCGGACGCCGTCGACCTCGAACGTCTCCGGCTCGGTGATCTCGCCGGCGCGCACGACGTCGGACTCGCGGAAGCCGAACGCGTCGTACAGGTGGATCTTGCGGTACCGCGCTGTCACGCCGCCTGGGCCGGCTGCGACCAGCGTGTTCGAGATCCGGGAACCGTCGAGGCGCTCGTTCATGCCGCCGACGATCGTGACGCCCCGCGCTGCGGCGAGCGAGCGCAGGCCCGTGACGAACTCGCCGTCGAGCGCCTCGGCGGAGTCGACGAACCGGTGGTCCATCGCCGGGACCGTGAACATCGCGTACTCGGGCAGCACCACCACCCGGGCGCCGCGGTCGGCCGCGTCGCCCACCAGCTTCGTGATCAGCGCGAGGTTGGCGGCCTTGTCGTCGCCGGGCGCGAACTGCGCGAGAGCCACGTGCGTCATGCGATTTCCTTCCGGGGCGGATCGGGCATGCGGTCGAGCTTGCCGAGCACGACCGTGTAGCAGAAGATCCCGGCGAGCAGCACCACGCCGGTCACGAGGAACGCGCCGGCGAAGGAGCCAGTCACGTCCACGACGGCACCGGTCACGATCGGCGCGGCGATGCCGATCATGTTGGCCACGAAGTTGACCAGCCCGCCGAGCGTGCCGGAACAGCCTTCCGGTGCGATGACCGCGACGATGCTCGAACCGGCGGGCACCGACACGGCGAGCCCGGCGGCGCCGACCGACAGGAACACCAGCGCCACCGCGACCGAACCGGCGTAGGCGGCGCCGGCCACCGAAAGCGAGACCAGCATGCTCGTCACGAGCACGATCCGGCGCGCCTTCGTCTCGTTGCCGGTGCGGGCGATCAGCCGGTCCAGCACGATCCCGCCGACGAGGAACTGGGCGAGCACCGCGACCAGCCACGGGATCATCGTGTAGAAGCCGCCCGCCAGGAGCTTCACGCCGAACTGCTTCTCCAGGTAGCCGGGCAGCCAGGTCAGCAGCACGTAGTACGCGTAGGTGTAGGACGCGTACCCGAGCGCGAGGCCCCAGGTCTTGCGGCGGCGCAGCAGGTGACCCAGCCCGGTGAGGGAACTGGGTGTCGGCGCGTCTTCGTCGTCCGCGCCGCCCTCGCGCAGGTACGCGAACTCCTCGGGCGACAGCCGCCCGCGGGCCAGTGCCTGTTTCGGCGTCAGGTACAGCAGCCACCAGACGAGCAGGTAGCCGACGCTCAGGACGCCGGTGAAGACGAACGCCGCGTGCCAGCTGAACGCCGTCACGAGGAAGGCCATCACCGGGATGCCGAGGACGTTGGAGATCTTGGCGCAGCCGTCGAAGATCGCGGTGGCGCGGCCGCGTTCGGACCGCGGGAACCACTGCCCGATCGCCTTCCAGCCCGCCGGGATGGTGGGCGCCTCGCCGAAGCCGAGCACCAGGCGCGAGCACAGGAGCAGGCCGAGGCCGCCCGCCGACGCCGTCAGGAACGACGCGATCGCCCACAGGACGGCGGCGGCGCGGTTGACCCAGCGGACGCCGATCCGGTCGATGATCGCGCCGATCGGCAGCTGCAGCACCGCGTACGTCCAGAGGAACGCCGACGCCACGACGCCGAGCTGAGCCGCGCTGAGGTGGAACTCGCGCATCATCTCGGGCCCGGCGATGGACAGGTTGACGCGGTCGACGTAGTTGACGAACGAGCCGACGCCGAGCACGCCGGCGATCGCCCAGCGCGTGCGGCCGACGGTGCGGCTCTTCGTCCGCTCCGCGGTCGTCATCGGGCCTGCTTCGCGAGCGACGTGGTCTCCTCGAAGGCCGCGGTGAGCCCGGCGGCGAGCGCGCCGTGCTGCATGGTCAGCGCGAGCTGCCCGGCGCCGTGGGCGAGGGCGAACTCCTTCTCCGCCCGGCTCCACGCGGGCAGGACCCACGGCTTCCCGGCCGCGCGGGCCGCGTCGGCGACGCGCTCCAGGTCGGCGAAGTCGCCGGGCCCGCGGGTGTAGGCACCCCGCTCGCGCCGCAGCGAGAGGTCCGACGGGCCGACGAAGACGCCGTCCACGGTGTCGAGCGCGAGGATCTCGGCGATGTCCTCGAGCGCGCCGGCGTCCTCGATCATCGGCAGGCAGCGGGTGCCGCGGTCCTGCTCGGCGACCCACTCGTCGGTGAAGCCGCGGTAGCCGGTGGTCCGGCCACCCGCGAAGCTGCGGTCGCCCAGCGGCGGGAACTTCGCGAACGCCGTGACGGCCTTGGCGTGGGCCGCGTTCTCGACGTGCGGGATGACGACCGCGTCGGCGCCGAAGTCGAGGGCCTGCTGGATCGGGCCGCGCTCGGGGCCGAGGACCTTGGCCAGCACCTCCAGGCCGAGCGCGCGCAGGAACGGGACGAACCGCTCGAGGTCGGCCAGGTCGAACGCGCCGTGCTCGATGTCGAGGACGGCGGCGCCGTAGCCGATCCCGCGGGCGATCTCGGCCGCCGCGAACGAGGGATCGGAGAGCCAGACGGCGTAGCGCCGGTCGGCGGGGACTGGGGACATCGGGAACCTCCTGCGCACGGACGACGGTAGCTCCGGTCGTTGTGTGCACCGTGTATACACGATGGATATCGGTGGGTCCAGACGCTAAGCTGGCCCCCGGACGACGAGGGGAGCGGCATGACGACCAGCGCACCGGCCGGGCCGGCGCGGGACCGCGTGTACGCCTGGCTGCGCGACGGGATCATCGCGGGCGAGCTCGAAGGGGGCCGGTTCCTCGACGAGCAGTGGGTGTCGGGCGTGGTCGGGGTGTCCCGGACGCCGGTCCGCGAGGCGTTCCACCGCCTGGAGGCCGAGCGCTTCATCAGCCTCCTGCCGCGCAAGGGCGCGCAGGTCCGCACGGTCACCGCGCGCGAGCTCGAGGAGGTTTACCAGAGCAGGCGGCTGATCGAGGGCCACGCGATCGCGGAGGTCTGCGCGGTCCGGGCCGGAGCGCCCGCGGAGATGGCCGGCCTGATCGAGGAGATGGACCGCGCCGGGAGGGCCCGCGACTGGTTCGCGGTGTCCGGCCTGGACCGCTCGTTCCACCGCGCGATCGTCAACGCGGCGGGCAACTCCGTGCTGACCGAGCTGTACGACACGCTGCGCTCGCGGCAGCAGCGGGTCGCCGTGCGGGCGCTGGAGGCCCGGCCGGAGCGGCTGCCGGTGATCGACGCCGAACACCGCGCCCTGGTGGCGGCGCTGGACGCGCACGACGCCGAAGAGGCGCTGAGGATCCTCAACCAGCACCTGCGCCCGGTGTCGGAAGTGGTCTCGGCGCTCGACCGCGGCTGATCCCACCCGCAGCGGTACCGGCCACCCGAATGATAGGAATGGCCGGTGACCGAACCGAACCTGATCGAAGCCGCCGCGGCCGAGGCCGTCACGCTGACCAGCGAGCTCATCCGCATCGACACGACCAACACCGGCGACCCCGACACGCTGGTCGGCGAGCGGGCGGCGGCCGAGTACGTCGCGGAGAAGCTGACCGACGCCGGCTACGAGATCACGTACGTCGAGTCGGGCGGGAAGAACCGGCACAACGTGATCGTCCGGCTCGAAGGCGCCGACCGGTCCAGGGGTGGGCTGCTCATCCACGGCCACCTCGACGCCGTGCCCGCCGACCCGTCCGAATGGTCGGTCCACCCGTTCTCGGGCGCGATCCAGGACGACTACGTCTGGGGCCGCGGCGCGGTCGACATGAAGGACATGTGCGGGATGGCGCTCGCGCTGGCCCGCCACTACAAGCTGCACAACGTCGTCCCTCCGCGCGACCTCGTCTTCGCCTTCCTCGCGGACGAAGAAGCAGGCGGCAAGTACGGCGCGCAGTGGCTCGTCGAGAACCGGCCCGACCTCTTCGAGGGCGTCACCGAGGCGATCAGCGAGGTCGGCGGCTTCTCCATCACACTCAAGGACGACGTCCGCGCCTACCTGATCGAGACGGCGGAGAAGGGCATCCGCTGGATGAAGCTGCGTGTGCGCGGCACGGCCGGGCACGGCTCGATGATCCACCGCGACAACGCGGTGACGAAGCTGGCCGAGGCCGTGGCGAAGCTCGGCAACCACCGCTTCCCGCTGGTGCTCACCGACTCCGTGAAGGAGTTCCTGGCCGGCGTCACCGAGATCACCGGCTGGGACTTCCCCGAGGACGACCTCGAGGGCTCGGTCGCCAAGCTGGGCAACATCTCCCGGATGATCGGTGCGACCCTGCGCGACACCGCCAACCCGACGATGCTCACCGCCGGGTACAAGTCGAACGTCATCCCGTCGGTCGCCGAAGCCGCCGTGGACTGCCGGATCCTGCCGGGGCGCCTCGAGGCCTTCGACCGCGAGCTCGACGAGCTGCTCGGCCCGGACATCGAGAAGGAGTGGATGGAGCTCCCGCCGGTCGAGACGACGTTCGACGGCGCCATCGTCGACGCCATGACCGCCGCCGTGCTCGCCGAGGATCCGGGCGCGAAGACGTTGCCGTACATGCTTTCCGGCGGGACCGACGCGAAGTCGTTCCAGGACCTCGGCATCCGCAACTTCGGGTTCGCGCCGCTCAAGCTGCCGGCCGACCTCGACTTCTCCGCGCTCTTCCACGGCGTCGACGAGCGGGTCCCGGTCGAGGCGCTGAAGTTCGGCACCCGCGTGCTGGACCGGTTCCTGCGCACGTCCTGATGACCGCGTTCGCGCTCGCCGACGGCACGTCCCTGCAGGTGGTCCGCAGGGGCGATCCGGGCGCGCCGGTGACCGTCGTGTTCGTCCACGGCTATGCGCTCGACCAGCGCAGCTGGGGCCGGATCGCGCCGCTGGTGCCGGACGCGGCCGACGGGCCGGTGGCCGTGCTGACCTACGACCAGCGCGGCCACGGCGGCTCGGGGCGGGCGCGGCGCGGCACCGCGACGATGGCGCAGCTCGGCGACGACCTCGCCGAGCTGCTGGCGGGCGAGGTCCCGGCCGGCCGGGTGGTGCTGGTCGGGCACGACATGGGCGGCCTGGCGATCATGTCGCTGTCGCAGCGGCACCCGGAGCTGTTCGCGGCGCGGGTTTCGGGGCTGGTGCTGCTCGCGACGTCGTCGGGCAAGCTGGCCACCGAGGTGTCGGCGACCTGGCCGAACGCGCTGGGGAAGCTGGCCCGCGACCTCGAGGCGGTGCTCGGTTCGAAGCTCTTCGGCGTGGTCCGGGAGCACACGAGCCGGGCGGTCAGCGCGGGCCTGCGGTGGTGGCTCTTCGGCGACGACCCGGACCCGGAGCTGGTCGAGCTGACCGTGAAGATGATCCGCGGCAACTGGCCGCACACGGTCTCGCTGTTCCGCCCGGCGCTGGACGCCTACGCGCGCGAGGCGGCATTGACGCAGGTGAGCGGCCTGCCGGTGACGGCGATCGTGGGGGAGCGGGACCGGATCGTCCGCGCCGCCGACGTCGAGCAGTGGGTCGGCGGCCTCGACAGCGGGACGGCCGTGGTACTGCCCGGCGTGGGGCACGTCGTGCCGCTGGAAGCCGCGCCGCAGGTGCTGCCGCGCGTCGTCGCGCTGGTCAACGCCTCGTACCGACAAGATGAGAGTTCTTGACAACTACTCTTTTCGGCTCGATGCTGGGCGCATGTTCTCCGTGACGGTGATCGAAGACGCGTCGGCGGCCGAGGTGTCGCTGGACCCGGTGCGGGCCCGGTTGCTGGCCGAACTGGCCGAGCCCGCCTCGGCGACCATGCTGGCCGCGCGCGTCGACCTGCCGCGCCAGAAGGTCAACTACCACCTGCGGACCCTCGAGGCCCACGGCCTGGTGGAGCTGGTCGAGGAGCGGCGGAAGGGCAACGTCACCGAACGGATGATGCGCGCGACGGCGTCGTCGTACGTCATCTCGCCGACGGCGCTGGCCGCGGTGCAGCCCGACCCGGCCCAGTCGCCCGACCGGCTTTCGGCGCGTTGGCTGCTTGCCGTCGCGGGCCGGCTCGTGCGGGACGTCGGCCTGCTGATCACCGGCGCCGCGAAGGCTCGGCAGCGGGTCGCGACCTTCGCGCTCGACGGCGAGGTCCGGTTCGCCTCCGCCGCCGACCGCGCCGCGTTCGCCGAAGAGCTGACGACGGCGCTCACCACGCTGGTCGGGAAGTACCACGACGAGACGGCCGAAAAGGGCCGCCAGTACCGGGTGGTCGTCGCCGTCCACCCCGCCGTTCCCGAGGAGACCGCCCATGGGGCATGAGTTCGAGCGCACCGACACCGCGGCGGTCGACGCCACGCCGGAGCAGCTGTGGGAAGCCATCGCGACCGGGCCCGGCATCGACTCGTGGTTCATGGGCCGCAACGAGGTCGAGGGCGGGACGGGCGGCGTCGTCCGCGGCGCGTTCGGCGGCTACCGGCCGGAGTACCGGATCCGCGAGTGGGACCCGCTGGAAAAGCTGGTCTACGGCAGCGACCTCGCGTCGGACGGCCGGACGATCGCCTACGAGTTCCTGATCGAGGGCCGCGCGGGCGGCAGCTCGGTGATCCGCTGCGTGACCAGCGGCTTCCTGCCCGGCGACGACTGGGCGGACGAGTTCGAGGCGATGGCCGCCGGCGGCGAGATGTTCTTCCGCACGCTCGTCGAGTACGTCACCCACTTCGCCGGCCGCGTCGCGGTGCCGGTCACGGCGTTCGGCCCGCCGGTGGGGGACTGGGCCGGGGCGTGGACCCGGCTCGGCTGGGCGCTGGGCCTGTCTTCGCGACCCGCCGAGGGCGACCGGGTGCGGATCTCGCTCGACGGCCGCGCGCCCGCGGAAGGTGTCGTCTACGCGGTCAACGATCAGACGGCGGGCGTGCGGACCACGGACGCGATGATCCGGTTCCTGCGCGGCTTCCACGGCCCGATGGTCGCGGCCCACCACGTCTTCACCCCGGGCGCGGACGCCGAGGCCGAGGAGAAGGCTTGGGGCGACTGGCTGAACCGCGTGTTCGGGTGAGCGGTGGGCTGAAGGTGCTCTTCAGCCCCTCACGTCGGCAGCCCGGCCGGCAGGCTCTCCTTCGTTTTCTTGCGGCGCAGCCAGACCCGGCGCGTGCCGTCGGCGTAGAGCCGCACGGTGCGCAGTTCCCAGCCCGCGAACTCCGCGTGGATGGAGAGCTGGATCGCCGCCGCACGCCGGGACACGCCCGGGGGGAGGTGCAGACGGCGATACTCCCAATCCCCTTCGACCACCGCCTCGCTGACCGCTGTCATGGCTGGATCACCTGGGTCCCTTCTCCGGCGGCCGAGCCGACGAACACCCGGCCGCTCTTCTCGTCCACCCCGACCGAGTCCGGCTGGCGCACGGTGGGGAACCGGTACTTCTCGACGGGCTCGCCGCCGCGGACGTCGAACCCGACCACTTCGTTGCGCCCGGTGAGCGTCACCCAGGCCAGGCTCCGCTGAGCGTCGTAGGCGATCCCGTACGCGCCCCCGGCCACCGGGTAGCGCTGCCGCAGGATCAGCGGGTCGGCCGAGAACGCCAGCAGGGCCCCCGCCCGCGCGTCCGTCACCAGCACCCGCCCGTAGGAGTCCGCCACGGCGTTCGCGGCCCCGTCGCCGGCGCGCAGGCCCTCGTTGACCTTCCCGGCGGCGACGTCGACCGAGAACACCGCCGTCCGCAGCCGATCCAGGACCACGACACCCTTCCCGGTGTCGACGACGTCGTCGGCGCTGTAGAGCTGCCCGCCGATCGTCCGCGCCGGACCGGTGGCCGGCAGCACCTGGATGTCCTTCGCCGCCCCCATCGCGACCAGCCGGCCGGCACCGTAGGCGATGCTCGACGCCGGCTGCCCGCCCGTCTTCGTCTCGGTCAGCTTCCGGTCCGGCAACGTCAGCTGCTGCACCACACCCTGAGCCGGCTCCGCGATCTCGACCCGCCCCGCCGACACGGTCAGCCTCTCCGCCGTGCCGTATAACGGCATATTCACCGGCGGAGACGCGAGCGCGTTCAGGTCGTACAACCGCAAAGACGGCGGCTGAGCGAGGGCCACGACCAGCGTTCCCTGCGCCACGGCGAGAGCCGTGACGGATCCGGTGGCGAGCACCTGACCGGCGGGCTTCACGGTCACGGCGGGGGAGACCGCCGGCTTCGCCGCCACCGGGTTCGCGACGATCTGCAGGTCGTCGCTGTCGGACTTGGCCGACGAGCAGCCCGAGAGCGCCAGGACACCGGCGAGCGGGATCGCGATCCACGACACGGCGGCGAACCGACGCACGTTGCGGCCTCCAGGTGTCCCTCGACGGACGGTCTCCACCAGCATCCTCCACGATCGTCTTGCCGTCACGTGCATGTCACCCAACAGACACCTAGTGCGGCCACCGCTCCGGGTAGCCGACGTCGATCGCGCTGACGTCGTCGAGCGCCGAGCGGATCGCCGGGGGCAGGGTGATCTCCTCCGCCGTCAGCGAGCCGGTGAGCTGACCGGTGTCCCGGGCGCCCACGACCGGGGCGACGACGCCCGGCCGGTCGCGGACCCAGGCGAGCGCCACGGCCAGCGGCGACGTGCCGAGCCCGTCGGCGGCGGTCGCGACCGCCTGCACGATCCGGGCGGCGCGGTCGGTCCGGTGGTGCTCGACGTAGCCGGCGTACGCGCTGTTCGCGCCGCGGGAGTCGGCGGGCGTGCCGGTGCGGTACTTGCCCGTCAGCACGCCGCGGCCGAGCGGTGCCCAGGGCAGCAGCCCGATGCCGTGGTGCTCGGCGGCCGGGACGACCTCGCGGTCCACCCCGCGTTCCAGCAGCGAGTACTCGACCTGGGTGGAGACGATCGGCGCGACCGCGGCGGCGCCGGCGGCGGCCGTTGCCAGCTGCCAGCCCGCGTAGTTCGAGACGCCGACGTAGCGGGCTTTCCCGCTGGTCACGGCGTACTCCAGGGTGGCGAGGGTCTCGGCGATCGGCACGCAGGTGTCCCAGGCGTGCAGCTGCCACAGGTCGACGTGGTCGGTGCCGAGCCGCTTCAGCGAGCCGTCGAGCGCGGTGAGCAGGGCGCCGCGGGAGGCGCCGCCGCCGAACGGGCCGTCGGTGCGCCGGGCGACCGCCTTGGTCGCGAGGACGACGTCGTCGCGCGGCACCAGGTCACCGAGCAGCGAGCCGAGCACCCGCTCGCTCTCGCCCTCGCCGTAGATGTCGGCCGTGTCCACCAGGGTGCCCCCGGCGTCGACGAAGGCGACCAGCTGGCTGGCCGCTTCCTCCGCGTCGGTGTCGCCACCCCAGGTCATGGTGCCGAGCGCCATCCGCGAGACGCGCAGTCCCGAGCGGCCGAGCAGTCGCTTTTCCACGACCGCCGAGCCTAGTGGGCCCCCCCGTCCGGACCTGACCAAGGTGAGTCGTGTCGCGGTCAAGGGCCCCCGTTAGGGTCTGGCATCGTGCGAATCGGACTCAACCTCGGCTACTGGGGAGCGGGGAACGACCCCGCGAACCTGGCGCTGGCGGGGCAGGCGGACGAGCTGGGCTACGCGGTCGTGTGGGCGGCGGAGGCGTACGGCTCGGACGCGGTGACCGTGCTGACCTGGATCGCGGCGCGGACGTCGCGGATCGACGTCGGCGCCGCCGTGCTGCAGATCCCGGCCCGGACGCCGGCGATGACCGCGATGACCGCGGCGACCCTCGACACGCTCTCGGGCGGCCGGTTCCGGCTGGGCCTGGGCGTGTCCGGCCCGCAGGTGTCCGAGGGCTGGCACGGCGTGCGGTTCAGCTCGCCGGTCGGCCGCACCCGCGAGTACGCCTCGATCGTGCGCTCGGCGTTGCGGCGGGAGCGGGTGCGGTTCGAGGGCGAGCACTTCACGCTGCCGCTGCCGGACGGCCCGGGCAAGGCGCTGCGGCTGACCGTCCGGCCCGCGCGCAAGCACATCCCGCTCTACCTGGCCGCGATCGGCCCGAAGAACCTCGAGCTGACCGGCGAGATCGCCGATGGCTGGCTGCCGGTGTTCTTCTCGCCGGCGCACGCGGGGGAGCAGCTGGCGCACCTGCGGGCCGGCGCGGAGCGGGCCGGGCGCAGCCTGGACGGCTTCGACGTCGCCCCGAGCGTGCCGCTGGTGCCCGGCGACGACTGGCGGGCCTGCGCGGACGCCGTCCGCGGGTACGCGGCGCTCTACCTCGGCGGGATGGGGAGCAGGGAGAAGAACTTCTACAACCGGCTGGCCTGCCGGATGGGCTTCGAGGCCGAAGCCGCCGACGTACAGGAGAAGTACCTGGCCGGCGACCGGGCGGGGGCGATGGCGGCGGTGCCGCTGGAGTTCCTCGACGCGACGTCGCTGCTGGGCCCGAAGGAACGGATAGCGGAGAAGATGACCGAATACGCCGAAGCCGGCGTGACGACCCTGTCGGTGTCGCCGTACACCGACGACGCGGCGGCCGCGCTGCGCACCGCCGTCGAGGCGCTCGAGACAGCGGGGGTGGCCTGACGTGGGCTGGTTCGAAGCACTCGTCCTGGGCCTGGTCCAGGGCCTGACGGAGTTCCTCCCGATCTCCTCGAGCGCGCACCTGCGGATCGTCGCGGCGCTCGTCGGCTGGGACGACCCGGGCGCGGCGTTCACCGCCGTCACCCAGATCGGCACCGAGCTCGCGGTGATCATCTACTTCGGGAAGAAGATCGGGAAGATCCTCCAGGCCTGGTTCTTCTCGCTGTACAAGCGGGAGTGGCGCCAGGACCCGGACGCCCGGCTCGGCTGGCTGATCATCGTCGGCTCGCTGCCGATCGTGGTGCTCGGCCTGCTGCTGCAGGACCAGATCGACAGCGCGTTCCGCGACCTGCGGATCACCGCCACCGTGCTCATCGTGTTCGGCCTGATCCTGCTCTACGCCGACCGGACCGGGAAGCAGGAGCGGACGCTGGACCACCTGACGGTGCCGCACGGCCTCGGCTTCGGCTTCGCCCAGGCGCTGGCGCTGATCCCGGGCGTCTCCCGTTCCGGCGGCACGACCAGCGCGGGCCTGCTGCTGGGCTACACCCGCGCCGAGGCCGCCGAGTACTCGTTCCTGCTGGCCCTGCCGGCGGTGTTCGGTTCGGGCGTGTACAAGCTCAAGGACATCGGCTCGGGCGGCGTGCCGGCCCAGTGGGGCCCGACGATCCTGGCGACGCTGGTCGCCTTCGGCGTCGGCTACGCGGTGATCGCCTGGCTGATGGCCTACATCAAGAAGCGCAGCTTCGTCCCGTTCGTGATCTACCGGCTGGTCCTCGGCGTGCTGCTGTTCGTGCTGATCTTCACCGGCGCGCTCGACCCGAACGCGGGCCCGGTCGGCCACTGATCCACCCTACGTGGGGACCGCATGATCGGTCCCCACGTAGGGTGGGGGCCGTGAGTACGGTCATTCTGCTCAGGCACGGCAAGTCGACGGCCAACGGCTCCGGCGTCCTGGCCGGGCGTTCCCCGAAGGTCAACCTCGACGACACCGGCCGCGCCCAGGCGGAGAAGCTGGTCGACCGGCTGGACGGCGTGCCCCTCTCGGGGCTCGTCGTCTCGCCGATGCTGCGGTGCAAGCAGACCGTCGGCCCCCTCGCGGCCGCCCGGAGCCTGGAGAAGGTCGTCGAGCCCGGGCTGTCCGAAGTGGACTACGGCGACTGGACCGGCAAGGAGCTCAAGCACCTCGCGAAGGAGCCGCTCTGGCGGGTCGTGCAGGCGCACGCCTCGGCTGCGGTGTTCCCCGGCGGCGAAGGGCTCGCGGCGATGCAGGCGCGGTCGGTGGCCGCCGTCCGCGCGCACGACCGGCGGATCGCCGCCGAGCACGGCGACCACGCCGTCTGGCTGCTGTGCAGCCACGGCGACGTGATCAAGTCCATCCTCGCCGACGCGCTCGGCCAGCACCTCGACGCGTTCCAGCGGATCGTCGTCGATCCCGCGTCGATCTCGGTCGTGCGCTACACCGAGACGCGGCCGTTCGTCATGCGCGTCAACGACCACGGCGGCGATCTCCGCGGGATCGTGCCCCCGGAACCCAAGCCGAAACGCGGCAAGAAGGCCGCCAGGAGCAGTGACGCCGTCGTGGGCGGTACCACCGGACGGTGACCCTGGCCACCTCCGGAAAGCGCTGACATCGGCACCGGTGGACCACGTAGGGTGGCGGGACCGAGTGTTGCACCCGACCAGGAGCCTGCCCCGATGATTTCGCCGGACAACCCGTTCGCCGCACCCAGCGAGCTGCCCTACGCCCTGCCGCCCTTCGACCGGATCGCCGACGAGCACTACCGGCCCGCGTTCGAGGCGGGCCTGGCCGAGCACGCGGCGGAGATCGAGCAGATCGCGGCGCAGGACGCCGAGCCGACGTTCGAAAACACCATCGTGGCCCTCGAGCGCGCCGGCGAGCTGCTGGGCCGCGTGGCGAGCGTGTTCTACAACCTGTCCGGCTCCAACAGCACCGACGAGATCCAGGCCATCCAGGCAGAGTTCGCGCCGAAGCTGGCCGCCCACCACGACGCCATCCACCTGAACCCGAAGCTGTTCGCCCGCATCGACGCCCTGCACGCGAAGCGCGAAGAGCTCGGCCTGGACGAGGAGTCGCGGCGGTTGCTGGAACGGCGGCACCTCGACTTCAGCCGCGCGGGCGCCGGGCTCGGCGAGGCGGAGCAGGCCCGCCTGCGGGAGCTGAACGGGCAGCTGTCCACGCTGCAGACGAAGTTCCAGCAGAACCTGCTCAAGGACACCAACGACCTGGCCGTGGTGATCGAGGACCGAGCCGAGCTGGCCGGCTTCGGCGACGGCGCGATCGCCACCGCGGCCGAAGCGGCGGCCGCCCGTGGCGAGGACGGCAAGTACGTCATCCCGCTGACCCTGCCGACGAGCCAGGCGTCGCCGCTGGAGACGCTGCGCGACCGCGACGTCCGCGCGCGGATCCACACCGCGTCGATGGCGCGGGGCAACCGCGGCAACGACTTCGACAACAACGCCCTCGTCGCCGAGATCACCCGCCTGCGGGCCGAACGGGCCGCGCTGCTCGGCTACCCGAACCACGCGGCGTACGTCATCGCCGACGAGACGGCGAAGACGGCGGAGGCCGCCGCCGGGCTGCTCGAGCGCCTGGCACCCGCCGCGGTCACCAACGCCCGCACCGAAGCCGCGGAACTGCAGCAGCTGCTCGAAGCGGACGTTCCCGGCGCGGCCCTGCGCCCGTCGGACTGGCCGTACTACGCCGCCCAGGTCCGCCGCGAGCGCTTCGACGTCGACACCGAGGCCCTGCGCCCGTACTTCGAAGCCGACCGCGTGTACCTCGACGGCGTCTTCTTCGCCGCCACCAAGCTCTACGGGCTCACCTTCACCGAGCGGACCGACCTCCCGAAGTACCACCCGGAGGTCCGGACCTTCGAGGTCTTCGACGCCGACGGCACGCCGCTCGGCCTGTACCTGCTCGACCTCTACACCCGCGACGCCAAGCGCGGCGGCGCGTGGATGAACACCTTCGTCGACCAGTCGGAGCTGCTGGACCGCAAGACGGTCGTGGTCAACGTGCTCAACGTCGGCAGGCCGCCGGCGGGGGAGCCGACCCTGCTCACCTTCGACGAGGTCGTCACGGCGTTCCACGAGTTCGGCCACGCCCTGCACGCGCTGGTCTCGGCGGTCCGCTACCCGACGTTCTCCGGCACCAACGTGCCCCGCGACTTCGTCGAATACCCGTCCCAGGTCAACGAGATGTGGATGCTGTGGCCGGAGGTCCTGGCCAACTACGCCAAGCACCACGAGACGGGCGAGGCGCTGCCCCAGGAGCAGGTCGACAAGCTCCTCGCCGCCCAGCAGTACGGCGAAGGCTTCGCCACCACCGAGTACCTGGCCGCCTCCCTGCTCGACCAGGCCTGGCACCGCCTCGGCGTCGACGACCGCGTGGACGACGTCCAGCGCTTCGAGACCGACGCGCTCGTCAAGGCCGGTGTCGCCGTCGAAGCGATCCCGCCGCGCTACCGCACGACGTACTTCGCCCACGTCTTCAGCGGCGGCTACAGCGCCGGGTACTACTCGTACATCTGGAGCGAGGTCCTCGACGCCGACACCGTCCAATGGTTCCGCGAGAGCGGGGGACTGACCCGCGAGAACGGCGACCACTTCCGCCGCACCCTCCTAGGCCGAGGAGGAAGCATCGACCCGATGGACGCCTTCCGGGCCTTCCGCGGCCGCGACCCCGAGATCGACCCGCTGCTCGCACGCCGAGGCCTCAACGGAGTCTGACTCTTCAACTGTATAACGACCTAGACCGCGGGGCTGGCTTCAAGAAACCAGCCCCGCGGTCTTGCCTTCCTTGCCCTAAAAACCGCACTGAAAGGGGAGACCCGCGCGTCAGGTGGTCTGGCCGCCGGCGACGATGTGGTCGACGAAGCCGTAGGACAGGGCTTCCTCGGCGTCGAACCAGCGGTCGCGGTCGGCGTCGGTGGTGATCCGTTCGACGCTCTGGCCGGTCTGGCGGGCGGTGATCTCCGCGATGCGGCGCTTCATCTTGCCGAAGACCTGGGCCTGGATGGCGATGTCGGTGGCGGCGCCGCTGATCCCGGCCGAGGGCTGGTGCATGACGATGCGGGTGTTGGGCAGCAGGTAGCGCTTTCCGGGGGTGCCGGAGGTGAGCAGGAACTGGCCCATGGAGGCGACGAAGCCGAGGCCGTAGGTGGCGACGTCCGGTTTGACGAGCTGCATGGTGTCGTAGATGGCCATGCCTGCGGTGACGGAGCCGCCCGGTGAGTTGATGTAGAAGGTGATGTCCTTCGCCGGGTCGTCGGCGGCGAGCAGGAGGAGCTGGGCGATGAGCCGGTTGGCCACCTCGTCGTTGACCTCGGAGCCGAGGAAGACGATGCGGTCGCGCAGGAGCTGTTGGTAGACCGAGTCTTCGGGTGCGGTGCTCGGTGCCTGCATGTCGGGTACGGCGAAAGTGGTCATGGGCCGACGGTAGGGCGCGGGAGGGAGCGTCCGGTGGTGGTTTCGCTGTGAGCGTGCGGTGTTCGCCGGGAGCGGAGTGAGCCGGGTCTTGCCAGGGTGACCTTCGGCCGCTAACGTACAACCACATGGTTGTACTTCGGGCAGAGCGTGAGGAGTCGCTCAACCAGCTCTTCCGCGCCTTGGCCGACGGCACGCGCCGCGACATCCTGGCGCGGTCGATCACGGAAACACCGTCGGTGTCCGAGCTGGCCGCGCACTACGAGATGAGCTTCGCTGCCGTGCAGAAGCACGTCGCGGTGCTCGAGCGGGCGGGTCTCGTCCGGAAGCGAGCGAACGGCCGCGAACAGCGGGTGGCGGCCGACCGGGCGCGGCTGCGGCGGGCCGGTGAACTCCTCGACTTCTACGAGTCCGTTTGGCGCCGGCGAGTGGCGCAGCTCGACGACCTCCTGCAAGAGAAAGAAGACTGACGATGCCCGTCACCTCGGTGACCAAGGATCCGGAAGCGCTCACCCTGACGCTGGTGGCCGACTTCCCGGTTTCGCAGGAACGCCTGTGGGAGGCCTGGGCCGATCCGCGGCAGCTGGAGCGGTTCTGGGGGCCGCCGTCGGCGCCCGCGACGTTCACGCACCACGACTTCCGGGTCGGTGGCCGGGCGGAGTACTTCCTGACCGGGCCGGACGGGGAGAAGTGGAGTGGCGCCTGGAAGTTCACGGCCGTGGATCCGATCGACTCGTTCGCGGCGGACGACGGTGAGGACAACGCCGACGACGAGGACCTGCCGATGTCGATGGCGTTCGCCTTCGAGGCGACGCCGACGGGGTCGCGGATGACCAGTGTCACCCGGTTTTCGAGTGGTGAAGCCATGGCACGGACGACCCCGGGCATGGAAGCGGGCCTGCGCGCCGCGCTGCCCCAACTGGACGAGGTGCTGGCCGGATGAGAGCGCTCAAGATCATCGAGCACGTGTCGCTCGACGGCGTGATCCAGAACTCCGCCGACGGGGACGGGTTTCCGTACAGCGACTGGACCGGGCCGTACCGGACCCCGGCCGGTGCGGAGATGATGCTGGCCGCGCACGGTGACCGGTTCGACCTGCTGCTGGGCCGGCGCACCTACGACATCTTCGCGGGGTTCTGGCCGACGGTGACGGGCAACTCGATGGCGGACCGCCTGAACGCGGCGAAGAAGTACGTCGTCACCCATCGCCCTGCGGGCTTGGGCTGGGGGCCCGTGGAAGGTGTCGGGCCGGACCTGGTCGAGGGCGTCCGGCGCATCAAGGCGGAGGACGGTCCGGGGCTCGTCGTCTCGGGCAGCTCCACGTTGACGTCGGTGCTGCTCGAACACGGGCTCGCGGACGAGGTCGTGCTGGTCGTCTACCCGGTGCTGGTGGGGACGGGCAAGCGGCTCTTCGGGGAGGGGACCCCGGGGCAGTCGTTCGAGTTCGCCGGGACGACGCCGACGCCGTCCGGCGTCCTCCTCAGCACCTACAGGGTCGTCGGGCCGCTGAAGACCAGTTGACGAAGAAGGGGTCACCGTCCTGGGTGGACGGTGACCCCTTCGTGGCTCGGACTCAGATGAGGCCGAGCTTCTGCACGGTGTCGCGCTCCTCGACGAGCTCGGCGACGGAGGCGTCGATGCGGGCGCGCGAGAAGTCGTCGATCTCGAGGCCCTGGACGATCTCGTACTTGCCGTTCTTCGCGGTGACCGGGAAGGACGAGATGATGCCCTCGGGGACGCCGTAGGAGCCGTCGGAGACGACCGCGGCGGAGGTCCAGTCGCCGGCCGGGGTGCCGTTGACCCAGGTGTAGACGTGGTCGATGGCGGCCGACGCGGCCGATGCGGCGGAGGAGAGGCCGCGGGCTTCGATGATCGCCGCGCCGCGCTTGGCGACGGTGGGGATGAAGTCGCTCTCGAGCCAGGCCTGGTCGAGGTCGACGGGCTTGCCGGCGACCTCGGCGTGCTGGACCGACGGGTACTGGGTGGCGGAGTGGTTGCCCCAGATGGCGAGTTTCTTGAGCTCGGTGACCGGCACGCCGAGCTTCTTGGAGAGCTGGGCGAGGGCGCGGTTGTGGTCGAGGCGGGTCATCGCGGTGAAGCGGTCGGCGGGCACGTCGGGGGCGTGCGAGCGGGCGATGAGGGCGTTGGTGTTGGCGGGGTTGCCGACCACGAGGACCTTGACGTCGTCGGCGGCGCCGGCGTTGATGGCTTCGCCCTGGGGCTTGAAGATGCCGCCGTTGGCCTCGAGGAGGTCGCCGCGTTCCATGCCCTTGCTGCGGGGGCGGGCGCCGACGAGGAGGGCGATGTTGGTGCCTTCGAAGGCCTGCTTGGGGTCGTCGAAGATGTCGGTGCCGGCCAGGAGCGGGAACGCGCCGTCCTCGAGCTCCATGGCGGTGCCCTCGGCCGCCTTGACCGCCTGCGGGATCTCGAGGAGCCGCAGCTTCACCGGGACGTCCTGGCCGAGGAGCTGACCGGACGCGATGCGGAAGAGCAGCGCGTAGCCGATCTGGCCGGCGGCGCCGGTGACGGTCACGTTGACAGGGGCTTGGGTCATTGCGGTACTCCAGCTTGAGACGACTTTGGCTAGTGCTTGGGAGCCTATCCCTCCTCGCGGTCGCCGGTCGGGTGCGTCCAGTCACTCTCGCGTGATCGATCAAGGCGATGAGCGTCGAGCTGAACCACGCGATCGTGTGCGCGACCGAGCGGGAGGGGAACGTGACCGAGGAGCCGGCGGGCGTCGTCGTGGCGGCCTGCTGCCGGCGGAGTGAAACGATCAAGCCCGGACGTCGCGGGGTGATCGCGGACGGCGGACGGCGGTCCGGCGGTGCGAAATCGTTTTCCGGTCGAATTTCTTCGCTTTCGCGGGAATGTCGGACCAGAATTATCGGTATACCGCGTGGCGGGACGGCTACTGCGTGTTGCTCCGTTCAGCGGGGTTTCGGACCATGATCCATTCGCTACCATGGTCGGCGCCCCCGTCCCCAATTCGAATGTATTGGGAAGGATTCCGATGCTGTCTGCGGTCGTTGCTGCCGTAATGGCGCTGTCCTCTGTGGTCACCCCGCATTCGTGGAACACTCCTCCGCCGCCCGACAAAATCGTCATCGACGTCGTGAACGTCAACGGCACCGGCTGTCCGGCCAACACGGCCGCGGTCGCGGTCTCGCAGGACAACACGGCGTTCACCGTGACCTACAGCACCTACACGGCGTTGGTGGGGGTGGGCGCCGGGCCGCTGGACGCCAGGAAGAACTGCCAGATCGGCCTGCGCGTGCACGTGCCGCAGGGCTTCACCTACGGAATCGCGCAGGCCGACTACCGGGGATTCGCGCACCTGGAACGTGGTGCGACGGGCCTGGAAAGAGCGAACTACTATTTCCAGGGTAATTCGCCGACGGCCTACGTCCAGCATCCGCTGGCCGGTGCGTTCGAAGACGACTGGCATTTCACCGATTCGACGGAGGTGGGGGCGATCGCGTTCAAGCCGTGCGGTGAGGAACGCAATCTGAACATCAACACGGAATTGCGGGCCGCGGCCGGGACGTCGGATCCGAAGAAGACGACGAGCTACGTGACGATGGACTCGACCGACGGCAGCATCACCACGACGTACCACTTCGCGTGGCTGACCTGTCCCTGATCGGAGCACCGTGGGAACGGGGCGGCGCGGCTTGGCACTGCGCCGCCCCGGCGGTCACTTCTTCGCGGGGGCGCGGGGATCGGTGGCCTGGACGTCGAAGACGCGGCCGAGGGAGATGAGCGCTTCGTCGAGGTGGCTGAGGCTGGAGAGGACGGCCCGGGTTTCGGCCTGCTCGACGCGGTCGGAGACCGGGGTGCCGTCGTCGCGCACGAGCGTGCCGGGTGTGGGGCCACCCGGCGCGTCGAGTGCGGCGCGGAGGGTGTCGATGTTGGCCAGCAGCCGGCCGGTGAACTGGCGCAGGCGGTCGGCGGCGGGGCCGGCGAGCATGCCCGGCTGGGCGCGGGCGGCGACGTGGCGGGCGCGGAAGGCGATGGTCTCCAGCGTGGTCAGGACGTGCCAGCCGTAGTCGCGGCGGGCGCTGCGCAGGTTGACCGGGTGGGTCAGCGGTTCGATGGTGGTGCGGACCTGTTCGACGGCGCGGTCGAGGTCTCGGGAGAGTTCGATGACGTTGACGTTCTCCTCGCCGGTGAGCAGGTCGCGGGCGTGCTCGAGGAACTCCGCCAGCTCGTCGAGCACGGCGGTGATGTCGTCGAGCATGACCGAGCGGGTGCGGACCGGGACGATGACGACGGCGGCGAGGATGCCCGCGGCGGCACCGACCGCGGTTTCGGCGACGCGGATCCAGAGCACCGCGAGGCTGAACGTGCCGAGCAGGCTGTAGAGCAGGCCGAGCATGCTGGTGATGAAGAAGGCCATCACGACCTGGGAGACGCGCGCGGTGTAGACCATCCCGAAGACGCACACCAGGATCAGCGCGAGGGTGGCCGGGGTGTTGCCGCCGACGCCGACGGCGAGCAGGACGCCGCCGACGATGCCGATGAGGGTGCCGCCGAGGCGGCGGACGCCCTTGACGAAGGTGGCGCCGGCGCTGGAGGCGCCGATGAACACGACGAAGACCGTGAGCACGGCCCAGTACCAGCGCTGGTGGGAGACCAGCTCGCCGCCGAGCACGGCCAGCCCGCCGCCGACGACGGCCTGGATGGCGCTGCGGGTGCGGTTGTCGTAGGCGAACGCGGGGGTCGGCTCGTCGTCGTCATCGTCGAGGGGGTCCGGGGCGGACTCGGGGTCGGCGGCGCGCTGGGCGCGGTCGTCGGCCAGGGCCAGCTCGGCGAGGGCCCTGCGGACGCCGTCGCCGGGGGCCGCGTGTTCGTCGATGCGGCTGCCCTCGACGAGCATGCGGCTGTACTCGCCGGTCTGGCTGATCAGCGGGAGCTCGCGCGGGTCGCGTTCCATGAGGGCGCGGAAGCGGGCGAGCCGGGCGATGAGGTCGTCGCGGACGTCGGGGGCGAGCTCGTCGGAGCAGGTGCGCTGGACGGTGCTGGCCAGCCACTGGACGGCCAGCTCGACCTCGATGGCGCGGCGGCGCAGGCGGTCGGCGGCGCGGGCGTCGACGACGTCGGGAGCGGCGTCCTCGATGAGCAGGACGCACTCGTGGAGCCGGGCCAGCGCGCGTCGCAGCTGCTTGCGGGTGCGTTCGCTGCCGTTGACCGCGAGGTGGGCCTCGGTGGCGCGGACGACGGCGGCCAGGCGCGCCCGGAAGGCGCGGCGCACGCGGAGGAACTCGGCCTCGGGGTTGTGGCGCAGCAGCACGAACCGGACGACGGCGTTGGCGAGCACGCCGACGGCGAGTGCCATCAGCAGGTGCGGGACCTGCGCGAGGTGGGCCTGCAGGAACATCGGGAAGAAGAACAGGAAGAAGCCGATCGAGCCCAGCGCGGTGCCGCGCGGGCCGAAGCGCTGGGCGTAGACCGCGACGAAGATCAGCAGGACGAACACGACGCTGTCGAGCGGTGGCAGGGCCGAGCCGAGGCTGGCGACGGTGATGGACGCGGCCCCGGCGAGGAGCGCCAGCACGAGCGTGCCGGCCTGGGCGCGGGGCGTCGGGTCGTTGACGGTGAACGCCGTCATCATCGCGGCGATGGCGCCGACCAGCATCACGGTGAGCGGGACGTGGGTGGGCAGCAGCGCGGCCACGGCGAGGACGATGCCGAGGACGGCGGACCCGGCCAGCCGCAGCCGGACGAGGCCGGGGTCGGCCGCCACCAGCCGGTCGAGGGCGGCGGTGCGGAAGTGGTTCATCGGGCGAGCAGCTCCCACTGGGCGAGGGTGGTGCGGCGGCCGCGGGCGGCGGTGATGCGCAGCCGGTAGTGCGGGTGGGCGGCCGGGGTGGCGAGTGCGAAGGGCCGGGTCTGGCGGCGCCAGCGGAACAGCTGGTCGTGGCGTTCGTCCAGGGTGGTCCAGTGCTCGCCGTCGTCGGAGCCTTCGAGGATCCACGCGCTGGGGTCGCCGCGGCGGGTGCCGGAGGTGAGCGTGTACAGCGTGACCTCGCGGGGTTCGCCGGTGACGGTGAACTCGACCGACGGCGTGGCGCTCCGGAAGGTGACCTGGGTGCGGGTGGTGTCGTCGAAGAGCGCGCCGAGGTTCTTGGCGTCCTCGCTGGTGGCGGTGCCGGTGAGGTCGGAGATCGGGTCCGGGTGTTCGGCGGGGGGCGGCGGGGCACCCCATTCGGTCGGTTCGGTGGCGAGGTCGAAGACGAGTTCGGCGCCGCCGGCGAGGGTGGCGTGGGCGATGGTCGTGGCGTCGTGCGGTTCGCCGTCGACGGTCAGGCCGCGGACGTAGACGGTCTCGTCGGTGTTGCCGGGCGCGCGGACGACCAGCGTCCTGCCGTCGCCCAGGTGCACGGTCGCCTTCTCGAACAGCGGCGAGCCGATCGCGTAGCGCGGGCTGCCCACGGCCAGCGGGTAGAACCCGAGGGCGCTGAACACCCACCACGCGGACATCTCGCCGTTGTCCTCGTCGCCGGGGTAGCCCTGGCCGATCTCGCTGCCCAGGTAGAGCCGTCGCAGCACTTCGCGCACGACGCGCTGGGCCTTCGCGGGCGCGCCGGCGAGGTGGTAGACGTACGGGATGTGGTGCGAGGGCTGGTTGGAGTGGCCGTACTGGCCCATGCGGACGTCGCGGGCCTCGGTCATCTCGTGGATCAGTCCGCCGTACGCGCCGGGACGCTGCCCGGTCTCCGGGGTCGCGAAGAACTCGTCGAGCTTCGCTTCGAGGCCGGCGTGGCCGCCGTGCAGCGCGGCGAGGCCAGGGCCGTCGTGGGGTGCGGTGAACGCCGTGTTCCACGCGTTGGTCTCGACGAAGTCGCCGCCCCACGCGGCCGGGTCGTAGCCCTCCGGACCGAACTTGCGGCGGCCGTCGCGGTGGCGGCCCTGGAAGAAGCCGATCTCGGGGTCGAAGTGGTGGACGTAGTGCTTCGCGCGCTCGCGGAAGTAGGCGGCGTAGTCCGCGTACATCCGTGCCCGGGGCCCGTCGCTTTCCCGGGAAAGCGCCTCGGACAGGTTCGCGAGGCCGAAGTCGTTGATGCAGCCCTCGAGTGCCCAGGACAGTCCTTCGTGGACGGACACCGGGGTGTAGCCGAGGAAGATCGACTGGTCGAGGCCCTTGCGCCCGACCGAGCGGTGTGGCGAGGTGACGGTGGCGTTCTTCAGTGCGGCGTCGTAGGCGGCCTCGACGTCGAAGTTCCGGATGCCCTTGAGGTAGGCGTCGGCGAAGGCCACGTCGGAGCTGGTGCCGGTCATCAGGTCCGCGTAGCCCGGCGAGGACCAGCGGGCGATCCAGCCGCCTTCGCGGTACTGCTGGACGAACCCGTCGACCATCCGGCCGCAGTGCTCGGGGGTGAGCAGCGCGTACGCGGGCCAGGTGGTGCGGTAGGTGTCCCAGAAGCCGTTGTTGACGTACAGCTCGCCGTCGACGACTTTCGCGCCGGTGCGCCGCCGGGTGCTCGGCCACCGGCGGCGCACCACCGGGCTGGCGTGCCGGATGCCTTTCGGGGTGTTCTCGTGGGCGGCGTTCGGGTAGAGGAACAGCCGGTAGAGGTTGGAGTACAGGGTGGTGCGCTGGTCCTCGGTGGCGCCTTCGACCTCGACGCGGCCGAGCTGCTCTCGCCACAGCTCGCGGGCCTGGTCGCGGACCTGCTCGAACGTCGTCCCGGCCGGGATCTCCAGCTCGAGGTTGCGCTTGGCCTGCGCCAGGCTGATCAGCGACGTCGCGATCCGCAGGGTCACGTCGGGGCCGTCGAACTCGAAGTAGCCCGACACCCGCCGCCACGGTGGCACGCGGACCTTGGCGCCGCGCGTCGCCGGGGCGTCCGTGACGCCGTAGACGAACATCCGGCGCGCGCCGGCGGACAGGCGGCTGCGGACCCGCGTGTAGCCGCTGATCACGCCGGTGTCGGCGTTCAGGCGCAGGCGGCCGCGGTCGCGGACGTTGTCGAACAGCAGCCAGCCGTGCTTGTCCGGGAAGGTGAACCGCAGGATCGCGGCGTGGGACGTCGGCGCGAGGTCGGCGGTCATGCCGTTGGCGAACCGGACGCCGTAGTGGTGCGGCGAGTCGGTCTCGTCGTCGTGGGAGAAGGCCAGTGCGCGCTTGCGGCGGTCGCGTTCGACCGGGCCGGTGCCGGGCATGACGTGGAAGGTGTGCCGGTCGCCCATCCACGGGCTCGGCTGGTGGCTCAAGGCCAGGGCCTGCAGCGCCGGGCGGTTCTGCTCGTCGTTGTGGCGGTGGTAGGAGTAGATCCAGTTGGTGACGCGAGCGTCGGTGACCGGGGTCCAGAAGTTGAACCCGTGCGGCACCGCGGTCGCCGGGAAGGTGTTGCCGCGGGAGAAGTCGCCGCTGGAGTGCGTGCCGCGGGTCGTGCGGACGCAGTCGACCGGGTCGCGCGGCGGCTCGGGGCGTTCGGCGACGCGGACGTCGTCGAGCCAGCCGGTGATCTCGCCGGGTGCGTCGGTGCGCAGCACGATCCGGCTGATCCGGCGCCCCGCGAACGCTCCCAGCGGACGGCGGACGAGGTTCCACTGGTCGACCCACAGCGTCTTGTCGTCCACCGGCGCGAACCCGGCCGAGGTGCCGTCGGCGAACTCGACGTCGAGGCTCACCCGGGTGGCGTGGTAGGCGGGGATCTCGCCGTCGGACCGCGGGAAGACCACATAGGACAGCTCGGTGTGCCCGGTGACGGGCACGTCGAGTGCGAACAGGACGCTGCGCGGGCGGGCGCCGTAGCGCAGGGCCCTGACCCCGGTGAAGCCGACGCCGGTCTTGGCCGTGGGGGAGCGGTCCGGCCCGCTGTCGACGGTCAGCGCGGGGTCCGCGGGCCGCGGGTCACCGGTTTCGAAGGAAGAGGAGAACACGGCGTCGGGCATGCGCCCACCGTATCGGCCGAACGGCGTAGCGTGTGCTCGACGCGGGGGAGGTCCCGGTGGGGGGAGGGTGGAGTGAGCACGCACACCGTCCGGCACGAAGGTGCCGAGCTGCGTTACGAGCTGCGGGGCGACGGCCCGCTCCTGCTGCTGATCGCCGGCCGCGGCGGCTACCGCGACCGGTACGCCGGGCTCGCCCGGCGCCTCGCCGGCACCTACACGGTGCTCACCTACGACCGGCGCGGCCCGGGCACCGACTTCGACATGGGCCAGCAGGCCCGCGACGCGGCCGCCGTCATCCGCGCGGTCGCGCCCCGCGCCGCGGTGTTCGGCCAGGGCGCGGGCGGCTCGGTGGCGTTCGAGCTCGCCGCGCAGGTCCCGGACGCGGTGACCGAGCTGGTGGTCCACGAAGCGCCGGCGATCACGCTGCTGCCGGACGCGCCGAAGTGGCTGACCCTGGCCCGCCAGGTCCGGGCCACCCACGAGCACGCGGGGCTCGACGCGGCGCTCGAACTGGCCGGTCTGGCCCGGGCCGACTTCCCGGACGCCGCGGCCGCGGAGCTGTTCCTGGCCCGCGAGTTCCCGGCGGTGGTCCTGCACACCCCGGACCTCGACGCGGTCCGCCGCACGGGCATCCCGGTGGTGACGGCCGCCGGCGAAGCGAGCCGCGACACGTGCCTGGAGCAGTCGGCCCGGATCCAGGCGGAGCACCTGGCGTGCCGGTACGCCCGGTTCCCGGGGGGCCACCAGGGCTTCGAGTCCGACGCGGAGGCGTTCGCACCGGCGTTGTGCACGACCCTGGCGAGGCTGCACCGCCTCTGAGCGGGCGGCAGATCGTCGACGCGGAGAGGCCCTCCCCGCCGAACCGGCGAGGAGGGCCTCCGCTGAACCGGGGACTAGATCTTCGCGCACTGTCCGGCGGCCGGGCCGCGGACGGTGTTCGGCAGGTCGTAGTCCGTCGGGACCGGCGAGTTCAGCGCGCAGGCCAGCGGGCCGCCGATCGTGCTCGACGTCAGCACCGGCCCGTGGTTGGCGGTCAGCGCGACCGGGCCGCCCACCTGGGTCAGCTCGATCGACACCTGGCCGGACGCCCCGGTGATCGCCACCGGGGCGTCCACCTTCGTGCGGTTGAGCACGACCTGAGCGGCGCCCGTCGCGGCGAGCGGGCCCTTGATCTCGCCGCCGCGCACCACCAGCGACGCGCCGGCGCCCACGGTCACCGGGCCCGAGACCGTCGCGTCCTGCAGGCACACCGTGCCGGACGTGACCGAAAGCGGCCCGGACGACGCGCCCGTGATCGTCTTCGTGCAGGAGGCGTCCGGCTTGCCCAGCAGCTCGAACTCGGCCAGCTGCGCCGGGGCGCCGGTGCTGGTCGCGGTGACTTCGAGCTTGTAGTAGGCGTAGTGCGCCGGGTTGGCGACCTTGAACGCGCGGGTCTGCTGCCGCCAGCTGAACGCCTGGTTCGTCTGCTGGTCGGCCACCGCCCAGGTCTTGCCGTCGTAGGAGCCCTTCAGCGTCCAGCTCTTCGGGTCGCCCGCACCGGTCTGGGACGTCAGCGTGTAGTGCGTGACGGCTTCGTCGGTGTTGTTCAGCTGGTACTGCAGGGCGCCGGTGACGGCGGCCTGGGTGCGCGAGGTGTTGTCGATCAGCGCCGCGGCGTTGGAGCCGTCCGAAGTGGACAGCGTGCCCTTGCCGGGACCGGTCTCGTCGTGCAGCGGCGTCGGTACCGCGTCACCCGTGGTGATCGACTTCGGCGCGTCGTTCGGGCCGGTGCCCCAGTTCGAGGGGTTCGGGCCCATGTCGAAGTCGATGACCCCGCCGCGCGCGATCAGGTCCTGCGGCAGCGACGTCGAGGAGTACGCCTTGCCGTTGACCTTCACGCCCTGGACGTAGACGTTCTTCGCGCTGTTCTTCGGCGCGTTGATCACCAGGTTCTTCCCGCCGGCCAGGTGGATGGTGGCCTTCTTGAACAGCGGCGACCCGATCGCGTAGTTCGGGCTGCCCATCTGCAGCGGGTAGAAGCCCAGCGAGCTGAAGATGTACCACGCCGACATCTCGCCGTTGTCCTCGTCGCCGGGGTAGCCCTGGCCGATCTCGCTGCCGTTGTAGAGCCGCGACAGCGCTTCACGGACCTTCGCCTGCGTCTTCGAGGGCTGACCCGCGTAGTCGTACATGTAGAGCAGGTGGTGCGCCGGCTGGTTGGAGTGGCCGTACTGGCCCATCCGCACGTCCCGCGCCTCCCGCATCTCGTGGATCACGCCCCCGTAGGAACCCGGGAAGTTGGCGGTCTCCTGGTCGGCGAAGAACTGGTCCAGCTTATTCGCTAGACCGGCCTTGCCGCCGTAGAGGTTCGCCAGGCCCTGACCGTCCTGCGGCACGGTGAACGCCATGCCCCAGCCGTCGGTCTCGGTGTAGTCCCCGCCCCACGAGCGCGGGTCGTACTGGTCCTTGGTCTTGGTGAACTTGCCGTTCGCGTCCTTGCCCTGGAAGAACCCGACGCTCGGGTCGAACAGGTTCACGTACTGCTGGGCGCGGCTGGTGAAGTACTCGTAGTTCTCCTGGTACTCCGCCTTGCGCGGGTCGTTCGGCGCCGCTTCGTCGGCCAGCTTCTTCGACAGGTTGGCGATGCCGAAGTCGTTGACGTAGCCCTCGATCGCCCACGAGAAGCCCTCGCTGGCGGTGTTGGGCGTGTAGCCGAGGAAGATGCCCTGGTCCAGGCCCTTGCGGCCGACCGCCGAGTTCGGCGGCGTGACCGTGGCGTTCTTCAACGCCGCGTCGTAGGCCGACTTGACGTCGAAATTGCGCACGCCCTTGAGGTAAGCGTCGGCGAACGCGACGTCCGAGCTCGTGCCCGTCATCAGGTCCGCGTAGCCCGGCGAGGACCAGCGCGCGATCCAGCCGCCGTCGCGGTACTGCTGCACGAACCCGTCGACCATCTTCCCGGCCATGTCCGGCGTGAGCAGCGAATACGCCGGCCAC
Organism: Amycolatopsis sp. NBC_01488; assembly: GCF_036227105.1. Taxonomy (NCBI): domain Bacteria; kingdom Bacillati; phylum Actinomycetota; class Actinomycetes; order Pseudonocardiales; family Pseudonocardiaceae; genus Amycolatopsis; species Amycolatopsis sp. NBC_01488. The sequence goes on from NZ_CP109434.1 coordinate 7,213,602, forward strand.
GTCGTGCGGTAGGTGTCCCAGAAGCCGTTGTTGACGTACATCTGGCCGTCGACCACCTTCGACCCGGTCTGGGTCGCGGTGTCCGTGCCGGTCTTCGGCGACACGGGGCTCGCGTACTGGTAGACGGGCTTGTCGGCGGTGCCGGTGTTCTCGGACTGGGAGTTCGGGTAGAGGAACAGCCGGTACAGGTTCGAGTAGAGCGTCGTGAGCTGGTCCTTCGACGCGCCTTCGACCTCGATCACCTTGAGCTGGTCGTCCCACGCCTTCTGCGCGGCGTCGCGCACGGTGTCGAACGTCGCGGCGGGGGCGATCTCCTGGGCGAGGTTCTTCTTCGCCTGGTCGACGCTGATCAGCGACGTCGCGATCCGCATGTTCACGGTCTTGTCGGCGCCGGCGTCGAAGCGGAGGTAGCCGGTGACGTTGTCGCGGCCCTGCCCGGTGAGCTTGCCGCCGGCGGTGACGGGCTTGTCGAACGTCGCGTAGACGAACATCCGGCCCGCACCGGCGTACACGTTGGTCTCGGTGTAGCCCGAGAGCGTCCCGTTGGCCGGGTCGAGCGTGAGCCCGGCCGAGTTGTTGACGCTGTCGAAGATCAGGCTCGAGTCCGCGCCCGGGAAGGAGAACTTCATCATCGCCGCGTGGTCGGTCGGCGCGATCTCGGTCTTGATCCCGTTCTGGAACTGCACGCCGTAGTAGTGCGCCCGCGCGACCTCGTCGCTGTGCTTGAACGGCAGCGCCCGCGCGTCGCGGTTGGCGTCCGGCACCCCGGCGGCCGCGGACGGCATCACCTGGAACGCCTGGCGGTCACCCATCCACGGGCTCGGTTCGTGGCTCACGCTGAACGCCTGCAGCTGCGGGAGGTTCTGCGCGTTGTTCTGGGTGCTGTAGTTGTAGAGCCAGCTGCTCGACCCGGCGTCGGTGACCGGGGTCCAGAAGTTGAACCCGTGCGGCACCGCGGTGGCCGGGAAGTTGTTGCCCCGGGAGAAGGTGCCGTTGGCCATCGTGCCGCGGGTGGTGACCACGTTGTCGCTCGGGCGGGTGCTCGACGGCGGGGTCGGGGTCGCCGACACCTTGACGTCGTCCAGCCAGCCCTGCAGCGAACCCGGGCCGTTCGGGTTGTCGTAGCCGACCAGGATCCGGTCGATCGTCTTGCCCTTGGCGACCTGCCCGATCGCCGAGCGCACCAGGTTCCACTGGTTGGCGTAGAGCACCTTCGAGGCGCCCTGGCCCTCCGGCGTCAGCGGGAAGCCGTACTGGTCGGTCGCACCGAGGTTGCGCAGGTACGTGCCGTCGGTGAAGGCCAGGTCGATCGCGACGTTCGTGCTGGGGTACTTCAGGTCGCCGGTGATGAACTGCGGCTGCACCTTGTACGACAGCTCGGTCGAGTCCACGACCGGGATGTTCACGTCGAAGATCTTGTTGTACGACCAGCCGTGCCCGGTCGCGGTCTGGCTGCCGGAGTAGCGGAACGCCTTCATGCCGGTGAAGCCGACGCGGTTCTTGTTCGTGTAGCCGCTGGTCGGGCCGGAGTCGACGAAGCTGCGCATGTTCGGCAGCGGCGGCGGGGCCGGTTCGTCGTTGGCCAGCAGCAGCTCCGACATCTGCAGGATCGGGCCGCCGTTGTTGCGGGTGACGTCGAGCCGGTAGTACTTGTACGCCGCACTCGGCGCGGCCAGCTTGTAGTCCTTCTGCTGGAACCGCGCGGTGAACGCCTGGTCGGCCTGCTTGTCCAGGTCCGTCCACGCGCTCGCGTCGTTGGACCCCTGCAGCGTCCAGTCCTTGGGGTCGCGGTTGTCGAAGTCGTTGGCCGAGGAGATCGCGTAGTGCGTGATCGACGTCGGCTCCGACAGCGTGATCTGCGCCCACGCCGTCGGGTCCCAGGACAGCCACTTCGTGTCCGTGGTGCCGTCGACGAGGTTCGACACCACCTCGCCGCCGTCGGTGTTCTCGCTGCTGGCGCTGGTCTCGGTGACCTTGCCGCGGATGTCGCCCGGGATGGCGGTGCCGTTCGCGCCGTTCACGCCGTACGCGCGCGGCTTGCCCGCCGCGTCGGTGTCGACGGTGTCGGTCCACGTCGGCTGGACGTCACCGGGCTCGAAGGAGGACGAGAAGTCGGCCGGAAGGGCGTCTTCGGCGGCGGACGAGGCCGCGGGGAGGGCGACCAGGCCGGCGGCGACCACGGCGGCGGTCACCAGGAAAGCGACCGGCGGTCTGGCGCTTCGGGGCATCGTTGCTCCAAGCTCTGGAGGGTGAACGGGGGACCGACGGACGGGGACCGGCGGCGCCCAGAGAGCGAAACGCGCGGGTGACATCGATGTCAAGACCGGTCGGCAAACCTGGCCAGAACTGGACAACCGAGGGAACGGGGACCAGATGAGACGCGTTCGGACCATCACCGCAGTCACGGCACTCCTGCTCGCCACGGCCGGGTTCGCCCCGGCGGCCGCCACCACCGCCACGGACGCCGCGGTCCGGCCGGTCACCGCCTGCGGCGACCTGGTCCGCGGGTTCGCGCTCCCGGGCGCCGCCACGCACGTCACCTCGGCCACCGTCGTCGCCGCGACCGCCACCGACCCGGAGTACTGCGGCGTCCAGGGCTACGTCGAGCCCGCCGTGCGGTTCGCGCTGCGGCTGCCCACCAAGACCTACGCCGGGCGCTACCTGCAGTACGGCTGCGGCGGCTTCTGCGGCCTGGTCAGCCCGCCCGCCTTCGCCGACTGCGGCCTGCCCCACGGTGGGGACGTCGCGGTCGCCGCCACCGACGACGGGCACGTCGGCAAGACCCCCGCCGTCGTCGACGACGGCAGCTGGGGCGCCCACGACCAGGCCGCCCGCGACGACTTCGAGTTCCGCGCACCCCACGTCGTCGCGCGCGCCTCGAAGGCGATCATCCAGGCCTTCTACGGCGCCCCGCCGCGCAAGTCGTACTTCACCGGCTGCTCCGACGGCGGCCGCGAAGGCCTCGAGCTGGCCCAGCGCTACCCGGCCGACTTCGACGGCGTCGTCGCCGGCGCACCCGCGGACTACTGGAGCCCGCTGCTGGAGTTCCAGGCCTGGCTCGCCCGGGTGAACACCGCCGCCGACGGCAGCCCCATCCTCACCGCCGCGAAGCTGCCTGCCCTGCACAACGCCGTCCTCGCCGCCTGCGACCGCCTCGACGGGCTCGCCGACGGCCAGCTCGACGACCCCCGCGCGTGCCACTTCGACCCGGCGAAGCTGACCTGCACCGGCCCGGACACCGCGGCGTGCCTCACCCCGGCCCAGGTCACCGCGACCCGCAAGCTCTACTCGCCGCCCACCGACGCCCACGGCACCCTGCTCTACCCCGGTGGTGAGCTGCCGGGCTCGGAGCTGTCCTGGGCCGGGTGGATCATCGGCGTGCCCGAGACCGGCGGCGTCTCCTTCGCCCGCAGCCTCGCCGACAACTACCTGCGCTACCTCGGCTACCCGATCGGCGCACCGGCCTCGACCGTCGACACCTTCGCCTTCACCCGGCGCGAGTTCGACCGGCTGATCCCGGAGGGCGTCCGGTACAACGCGATGAGCCTCGATCTCTCGGCGTTCCAGCGGCGCGGCGGCAAGCTCGTCCTGTGGCACGGCTGGGCCGACGAAGCCATCCCACCGGCCGGCACGCTCGACTACTACCAGCGGCTCACGCACGGTCGGCCCCAGGACTTCGCCCGGCTGTTCATGGTCCCGTCGCTCTACCACTGCAGCGGCGGCACCACGATCACCGAGTTCGACCCGCTCAAGCAGCTCGTCGCCTGGGTCGAACGCGGCACCACGCCCACGGTGGTCACCGCGACCGGCCGCGACGCCGCCGGCCACGTCACCCGCACGCGGCCGGTGTTCGCCTACCCGCGGCGCGCGGTCTACGACGGCACCGGCAGCGTCGACGACGCGGCCAACTTCCGCCCGGCGCCGCCGGCCTCGCCGCCGCACGACGCCGTCGACTGGGCGGGCAACGGCCTCTACGCCATCCCGGGGCCGGTAGCCCGCTGAACGGGTCACGCGGGTCCGGCGTCGTCGCTAAGATCACGATCATGACGACGCCGGAACCCGCCGACCGGGTACTTTCCCGCGCCTCGCTCGCCGAGGGCAGCCCCACCCGCTGGTTCGACCAGCTCTACACCGCCGCCGCCCGCGGCGAGGCCGAGGTGCCGTGGACGCGCGGCGCACCCAACGCCGACCTGGCCGCATGGGTCACACCCGGCGACGGCCGCCGGGCCCTGGTCGTCGGCAGCGCGCTGGGCGACGACGCCGAGCTCCTGGCGGCCCACGGCTGGGCGGTGACGGCGTTCGACGTCGCCCCGACCGCCGTCGAGGCCGCCAGGGCCCGGTTCCCCGAGTCCACGGTGGACTACGTGGTCGCCGACCTGCTGGCCCCGCCGGGGGAGTGGCACCACGCGTTCGACCTGGTCGTGGAGATCATGAACATCCAGGCGATGCCCCGCGACTTCCGCCCGGCGGCGCTGGCCGCCCTGGCGGGCTTCCTCGCCCCCGGCGGCACGGCGATCGTCTCCGAGGTCGCGGAGGAGAACTTCGACATGGCCACCTGGGTGAGCCCGCCGTGGCCGTTCAGCCGCACCGAAGTCGCGTCGGTCGCCCAGGACGGCGTCAAGCTGCTGAGCCTGGAGACGATCCGCGACGGAGCCCGCTACTGGGCCGAGTTCACACGCTAGCGAGGAACCGGGACAGCACGCGGGTGCCGAAGTGCAGGCCCGCCACCGGCACCCGCTCGTCCACCCCGTGTGCCATCGCCCGGTACGGGAAGCCCTTCGGCAGCCACAGCGGGGCGAACCCGTAGTTCGCGATCCCCAGCTGGGCGAACGCCTTCGCGTCGGTGCCGCCGCCGAGGCAGTACGGCACCACCACCGCCTCCGGGTCTTCCGCCCGCAACGCGGCGGCCATCGCGTCGAACCACGGCGAGTCCACCGGGGCCTGCACCGGCGGCTGGTGCGCGACGAACTCCCGCGTCACGCCCGCGCCGAGCAGCTCGTCCAGCGCCGCGAACAGCTCGTCCTCGGTGCCCGGCAGCACCCGCACGTCGACCTGCGCGGTCGCCGTCGACGGGATCACGTTCACCTTGTAGCCCGCGTCCAGCATCGTCGGCGTCGTGCTGGTGCGGATCGTCGGCAGCACCAGCGAGCCCGCCGGGCCGAGCGCCGCCACCGCGGCGTCCACTCCGTCCGAAGTGGACAGATCCACCGGCACGCCGAGCGCCGATCCGGTGCGCTCCAGGAACGCCCGCACCGCCGGGGTCAGCGTCACCGGCCAGCGGTGCGACGCGATCCGGTGCAGCGCGCCCACCAGCCGGGTGACGGCGTTCTCGTCGTTGGGCCGCGACCCGTGCCCGGCGCGGCCGCGCGCGGTCAGGCGCAGGTGCGCCGTGCCGCGCTCGGCCGTCCCGACCGGGTACAGGTGCACGTCACGGCCGTCGGCCGCCGGCACGTGGTAGGTGTAGCCGCCCGACTCGCTGATCGCCGCCTCGCAGCCTTCGAACAGCTCGGGGTGAGTGGCGACCAGCCAGTGCGCGCCCCACTCACCGCGGTCCTCCTCGTCGGCGACGAACGCCAGCACCAGTTCACGCCGCGGCCGCACGCCGCCGGCCAGCGCGGCGAGCACCATCGCGACGAAGTCCTTCATGTCGGTCGCGCCGCGGCCCCACAGGTAGCCGTCGCGGACCTCGCCGGAGAACGGCGGCACCGACCAGTCCGCCGCGTCCGCCGGCACGACGTCGAGGTGGCCCTGCACCAGCAGCGCGGGCAGTGCCGGGTCGGTGCCGGGCACCCGCGCGACCACGCTGGCCCGGCCGGGCGCGGCCTCGAGGATCTTCGCCGGGATGCCGAGCGAGTCCAGGAACGCCGCCACGTACTCGGCGGCCGGCCGCTCAGGAGCGGCGTCGTTGTTCCCGCGGTTGGTGGTGTCGAAGCGGATCAGGTCCGCGCACAGCTCGACGACGTCAGCCATAGATGCCCTGCACCGCCCCGCCCGCGATCGCCGTGACGACCTTGAACGCCTTCATCGCCTCGGTCATGGTCGCCGCGTCGAACCCGACCCGCCGGGTGCCGATCTGCTCCACCGTCGGGATCACCGCCGTCGACTGCGCCAGGTGGCTCGCGTCGAACTCCACCTCGATCCGGTGCGCCCGCACCTGCCGCTCCTCGCGCCCGGCCCGCGCCATGGCGTCGGCCGCCGCGCCGGTCAGCAGCTCCGCCGTGCGCGCCGGCGGCAGGCAGATCGCCGCGTACCGGCTCACGCACTCCTTCACCTGGACCAGCTCCGCCTCCGGAGCGTAGTCACGGGCGTCGTCACACGTTTTGTCGTCACCCGAAACGAGCAGGACAGGGACGCCGTACTCCGCGGCCATCGCCGCGTTCAGCCTGCCCTCGCTCGCCGGGACGTCGTCCAGCCACACCCCGGTGATCTGGTTCTCCAGGTAGGTGTGGGAAAGCACCCCGTCGAACCCCGCACCCGCGTGGTAGCCCAGGAACACCACACCGTCCACACCGGAGTCGACGCCCTGCATCATCGACAGCGGCTTGTGCCGCCCGGTCAGCATCCGCGCCCGCGGGTCGAGGTCCTCCAGCAGCAGGTTCCGCTGCGACGAATGGGCTTCGTTCACCAGGACGTCACTGGCCCCGGCCTCGAACAACCCGGCCAGCACCGCGTTGACGTCGCCGGTGAACAGCCGCCGGAAGCGGTCCCACTGCGGCGAACCGGGCACGACGTCGTCGGTCCAGGTGACACCGGTGGCGCCCTCCATGTCCGCCGAGATCAGGATGCGCATGCCCGGCACTCTAACCAGGCCGCCCGGGCCCCGGGCGCGGAATCCCCGATCACGGTCGGTCACCAAACCCGATCGATAACGATCGGACACCTGCCGAGGCGGCAACATATTGCGCGGTTGTCCGGGTATGTGGTTACTTCTCGTCCTTGGGGAGGCTCACAGCGAGAACGATGGGGTGGTTTTTGGTGCATTTCCAACGCAGAGTCGGGCGGTTCGGCCGCGTGGGCGCGGTCGTCGCGGCCGCGACGCTGGCGGCGATCCCGCTCGCCGTGCCCGCGCAGGCCCAGCAGGGCAAGGTGCTGCGGGTCGCGCTGACCACCGGCATCGACCACCTGAACCCGTTCACCGCCTCGCTGGCCGCCTCGACGCAGGTCGGCCGCTTCGTCTACGAGTTCCTCACGATCCCCTCGGCCGAGACCGCGCAGGCCTCGCCCGCGCTCGCCGAGTCGTGGACACCGTCGCCGGACAAGCTCACCTGGACGTTCAAGATCCGGTCCGGCGTCAAGTGGAGTGACGGGCAGCCGGTCACCGCCAAGGACGCCGCGTTCACGTTCACCCGGATGATGAACGACGAGAACGCCCGCACCGCGAACGGCAACTACGTCACCAACTTCGACACGGTCTCCGCGCCCGACGACACCACGCTGGTCATCAAGACCAAGACCGTGCAGTCGGACATGAACCTGCTCGACGTCCCGATCGTGCCCGAGCACGTCTGGGCGCCGATCAAGGACCTCAACGACCCGAAGACCGACAGCATCCCGGTCGTCGGCGTCGGCGACGGCCCGTACCAGCTCACCGACTACAAGCAGAACGAGTACGTCAAGTTCAAGGCCAACAAGGACTACTGGCGCGGCGCGCCGAAGGTCGACGAACTCCAGCTGCTGGTCTTCAAGGACTCCGAAGCCGCCGTCAACGCCCTGCGCCAGGGCGAGGTCGACGTCATCAACCGGCTCACCCCGACCCAGTTCACCGCGCTCAAGGGTCAGCCGAACATCGCCACCAACGCCGCGCCCAGCCGCCGCTACGACGAGATCAACCTCAACTTCGGCGTGCAGAACAGCGAGAACCAGCCGATCGGCGACGGCAACCCGGCGCTCAAGGACATCCGGCTGCGCAAGGCGATCGTCCAGGCCATCGACAAGCAGGCCGTCGTCGACCGCGTCGCCAGCGGCCTCGCCCAGGTCGGCACCGGCGTCATCCCGCCCATCTACCAGAACTACCACTGGGAACCGGCGGCGAACGAGCAGGTCAAGTTCGACATCGCGGCCGCCAACACCGCCCTCGACCAGGCCGGCTACGCCAAGGGCGCCGACGGTGTCCGCACCGTTCCCGGCGGCGGGAAGCTCGAGCTGCGGCTGACCGGGCACGCCAACCGGCCCTACGACCAGCGCCTCGCGCAGTACGTGTCGGGCTGGCTCAAGGACATCGGCATCACGGTCAAGCAGGAGCTCGTTTCCGACGACGAGCTCAACGACCGCACCAACTCCGGCAAGTACGACCTGGCCATCTCCGGCTACGCCACCAACCCGGACCCGGACTCCGCGCTGCAGCTGCACATCTGCGCGGCCCGCCCGAACGCCCAGGGCAAGGGCGCCACGACCGACACGTTCTTCTGCGACCCCCAGTTCGACAGCCTGCGCGCCCAGCAGCTCGCCGAGACCGACGACGCCAAGCGCGCCGGGATCGTCAAGCAGGCCCAGGCCCGCCTCGCCGACCAGGCCGTCAACGTCGTGCTCGACTACCAGAACGCGCTCGAGGCCTACCGCTCCGACAAGTTCTCCGGCTTCACCAAGCAGCCGCAGCCCGAGGGCGCGATCCTCGAGCAGTCCGGCTACTGGGGCGTCTACGGCGCCACCCCCGCCGGCTCCCAAGCCACGGCCGACTCCGGCGACAGCGGCACCGTCGTGTGGATCGTCGTCGGCGCGATCGTCCTGGTGATCATCGTCGCCGGTGGCGTGATCATCAGCCGCCGCAGCAAGACTTCGGAAGACCGCGAGTAGGAATGACCGCCCCCGAACAGGCCGCTGCGCTCGTCGACCCCGGCGAGCGCAGCGGCGGGACCGGCACCGCCCGGTTCGTGCTCAAGAAGCTCGTCGAAGCCGTCGTCAGCATCGTGCTGGTGATCGTGCTGTTCTTCTTCCTCTTCCGGATGCTGCCCGGCGACCCGGTCGCGACCATGGTCCGCGAGCGGCCCACCGACCCGCAGCAGGTCGCCGAGCTGCGGGAACGCCTCGGCGTCGACCGGCCGGTGCTGCAGCAGTTCGGCGACTACCTGTGGAAGCTGCTGCACGGCGACTTCGGCACGTCCTACTTGGAGAACCGCCCGGTCGGCGACATGATCGCCGAACGCCTCTGGCCGACCGTCCTGCTCGTCGGCAGCGCGACCGTGCTCGCCGTCGTGCTCGGGCTGTGGCTCGGCACCCGGGCGGCCTGGCGCCGCGACAGCGCGTTCGACCGCACCCAGACCGGCATCGCGCTCACCCTGTGGTCGGTCCCGCAGTTCTGGCTCGGCCTGATCCTGCTGGTCGCCACCAACGGGCTGTTCCCCAGCCGCGGCATGCACTCCCCGGACGCCGCCCCCGACTTCTTCTCCCAGACCCTCGACGTCCTGCACCACCTGGTGCTGCCGTGCGTGACGCTGCTGGCGGTGTTCTACGCCCAGTACATGCTGATCATGCGGTCGTCGCTGCTCGGGGAGATGAACGCCGACTACCTCACCACCGCCCGCGCCAAGGGCCTGCGCGACGACCTCGTCCGCCGCCGCCACGCCGTCCCGAACGCCCTGCTGCCCACCACCACGCTGGTGTTCATGCAGTTCGGCGCGGTCGTCGCCGGCGCGGTGTCGGTCGAAGCGGTGTTCAGCTGGCCGGGCCTCGGGCAGCTGACCTACCAGTCCCTGCACGGCCCGGACCTGCCGGTGCTGCAGGGCGTCTTCGTCGTCCTGGCCGGCGCCGTCGTGCTGATGAACCTGCTCGCGGAACTGCTCTACCGCGTGCTCGACCCGAGGGTGCGCACCTCATGACCACCGAGAGCATCGAATCGCCACGGGCGATCGCCTGGCGGCGCCGCCGGCAGGCCGTCGCGAAGACGTGGCGCGAATTCGCCACCCAGAAGGGCGCGCTCACCGGGCTGGCGATCCTCGCCGTCACCGTCGTCGTGGCCCTGCTGCTGCCCCTGATCAGCGACGAGTCCGGCCTCGACGTCACCCGGGCCGACGGCGGCGCGCTCAGCCCACCCAGCGGCCGGTACTGGCTCGGCACCGACATCGACGGCCGCTCGGTCCTGCTGATGACGCTCTGGGGCACCCGGATCTCCCTGCTCGTCGGGTTCTCCGCGACCGTCCTGTCGGTGCTCATCGGCACCCTCCTCGGGATCACCGCCGCCCACTTCGGCGGCTGGACCTCGACGATCCTGATGCGGTTCACCGACTTCTTCCTGGTGCTGCCGTCGCTGGTGCTGGCGATCGCGCTGTCGGCGGTGCTGCCGCACGGCGTCTTCACCGTCATCGTCGCCATCGGCCTGACCTCCTGGCCCAGCACCGCCCGGCTGGTGCGCGCCCAGACGCTCACCATCGAAAGCCGTCCGTACATCGAGCGCGCCCGGGCGCTGGGCGGGGGACACCTGCACGTCGTCGGCCGGCACGTCCTGCCCGGCGTGCTGCCGCTCGTGCTGGCCAACACCACGCTCGTCGTCGGCAACGCCGTCATCGCCGACGCCACCCTGGCGTTCCTCGGCGTCGGCGACCCGAACGCCGTGTCCTGGGGCGCGATGCTGGAAACCGCGCTCAACAACGGCGCCGTCACCCGCGGCGCCTGGTGGAACCTGCTCCCGCCGGGCATCGCCATCGTGCTCGTCGTGCTCTGCTTCACCCTGGTCGGCCGGGGACTGGAGACCGTGCTCAACCCGAGGTTGAAGAAGTGACCACGCCGCTGCTGCAGCTGAAAGACCTCAACGTCACCTATGCGGTCGGCGAGCTGGACGTCCCCGCCGTGCGCGGTGTCGACCTCACCCTCGACCCCGGCGGCACCCTCGGCATCGCCGGCGAATCGGGGTCGGGCAAGTCGACCGTCGCGATGAGCGTGCTGCGCCTGCTGCCGCGCACGGCGAAGATCACCGGCGAGATCGTCCTCGACGGCGAAGACGTCACCGCCATGAAGTGGGGCCGCCTGCGCGCGGTCCGCTGGGCCGAGGCGTCCGTGGTCTTCCAGGGCGCCATGCACGCCCTCAACCCGGTCCGCAGGATCGGCGACCAGATCGCCGAGCCCATCCGCCTGCACCCACCCGGGGGCAAGCCGCCGACGGACGCCGAGGTCGACGCCCGGGTCGCCGAGCTGCTCACCCAGGTCGACCTGCCCCCGGGCCGGGCCGGTGCCTACCCGCACGAGCTCTCGGGCGGGCAGAAGCAGCGCGTCATGATCGCCATGGCCCTGGCCTGCTCGCCCCGGCTGATCATCGCCGACGAGCCGACCACCGCCCTCGACGTCATCGTCCAGGCCCAGGTCCTCGACCTGCTCTCCCGGCTGGTCGCCGAGCAGGACATCGGCCTGATCATGATCAGTCACGACCTGTCGGTGCTCGCCGCGACCTGCCGGCGCATCGCGGTGATGTACGACGGGCAGATCGTCGAAGAAGGTCCCAGCGCCGAGGTGATGGGCTCCCCGAAGCACGAGCACACCCGGGCGCTCGCGGCGGCGTTCCCGACCGTCGGCGACCCGGTGTCCCGCTTCGCCCCGGCGACCAGCACCCCGCTGCCACCGGAGCCCGCGGGCCGCGTCCCGGGCGGCGAGCCGCTGCTGGCCGCGGAGAACCTGCGGGTGTCCTTCCGCGACCGCACCGGCAAGCGCATCGACGCCGTGGCCGGGGTCGACCTCGCGGTGTCGCGTGACGAGATCGTCGCCCTCGTCGGCCAGTCCGGCTCCGGCAAGACGACCCTCGCCCGGACCCTGCTCGGCCTGCAGAAACCCGACTCCGGCGTGGTCCGCTACGCCGGGAACCCGGTGCCGTCGGGCGGCCCGGGGCTGAAGGCCTACCGGCGGCAGGTCCAGCTGGTCCTGCAGGACCCGACCAGCGCGCTGAACCCCGCCCACACGGTGTACGAGGCCGTCGCCGAAGGCCCCCGGATCCACGGGCTCGCCGACGAACGCGCGGTCGTCCACCGCGCACTGGAAGCCGCGGAACTGCGGCCCGCCGAGAAGTACGCCGACCGGCTCCCGCACCAGCTCTCCGGCGGGCAACGCCAGCGCGTCGTCATCGCCGGGGCGCTGGCCCTCGAGCCGTCGGTGGTGGTGGCCGACGAACCCGTCGCGTCGCTCGACGCGTCCGTCCGCGGCGAAATCCTCGGGCTGCTGCTGCGGCTGCGGCGCGAGCTCGGCCTCGCCGCCCTGGTGATCACCCACGACCTGGGCCTGGCCTGGAACATCGCCGACCGCGTCGCCGTGATGTACCGCGGCGAGCTGGTCGAAACCGGGACGGTGGAACAGGTCCTGCTCGACCCGCGGCACGAGTACACGAAGTCCCTGCTGGCCGCCCTGCCCGGCGGCACCGCCCAGCGCCGCACCGTCGAAACCTGACACTGAGGGAACCCCGCCCGAGCGCAGTGTGTAACCTCCGAACGGAAATGGCGACCACCACCGACCCCGCGCAGAAGCCCTCGACCGGACTGGCCGAGCGGCTCCTCACGCCTTCGCGATTCCCGTACCGCACGATCGCGATGGGCACGGTCGGGAGCACCCTGCTGATGCTCGCCGCGTTCGGCGCCGGCGGCATCCTGATCAAGGACCCGGTGCTCGGCCACGGCCCGCTCTCGTGGATCCGCTACGGCCACGGGCGCATGCTCGCCAACGCGGTCCTCTACACCGGCTTCGGCCTCGTCGTGTGGGCCTGGGTCCGGCTCGGCCGCTACGTGCTGCTCGGCCGCGTCGGCAGCCGTCCCGTCCTGGTCGCCGCCGGCTGCTGGATGGCGCCGCTGCTCATCTCGCCGCCGCTGTTCACCCGCGACGTCTTCTCCTACCTCGGCCAGGGCGCCCAGCTGCTCTACGGGCTCGACCCGTACGCCAACGGCCCCGCCGAGCTCGACGTCCTGCCGAACGTCGTGCAGAACGTCCACCCGCTCTGGCAGACCACGCCGGCGCCGTACGGGCCGCTGTTCCTGCTGATCTCCAAGGGCGTCGTCTCCGTCAGCGGCGACAACATGATCCTCGGCGTCATCCTGATGCGCCTGGTCCTGCTGGCCGGCCTGGCCGGCACGCTGTGGGCGCTGCCGCGGCTGGTCAAGCACCTCGGCGGCAAGCTCCCGGTCGCGCTGTGGCTCGCGGTGGCCAGCCCGATGATGGTGATCCACCTCTTCGGCGGCCCGCACAACGACCTGATGATGCTCGCGTTCCTCACCACCGGCGTCCTCGCGGCACTCGAGCGCAAGCACGTCGTCGCGGTCGTCCTGGTCACGATCGGCATGCTGATCAAGCCCACGGCGGCGATCGCGCTGCCGTTCATCGTCTGGATGTGGGCCAACCACCTCGAAGGCGAGTCGAAGGTCCGCACCTTCCTCCGCGCGGGCGCGGCGTCGGTCGGGCTGTTCCTCCCGGTGTTCGTGGCGGGCACGTGGATCTCGCTGGGCTCGCTCAACCTCGGCTGGTGGTCCGGGCTCAAGGCCCCGCAGCTCATCGCGAACTGGCTCAACATCCCCACCGGCATCGGCGAGGTGTTCTACAACCTCGTCCACCTGGTCGTCGACGTCCAGCCCTCGCCGTTCGTCACGGTCGCCCGGGCGGCGGGCATGCTCGTGCTGATCGGCTTCGGCATCCGCCAGTGGTGGCTCGGCCGCGGCGGCGGCACGGAAGCGGTCTACCGGGCCGGGATCTCGCTGCTCGCGGTCGCGATCCTCATGCCGCCGACGCTGCCGTGGTACCTGACCTGGGGTTTCGTGCTGCTCTCGGCGTTCAAGTGGCAGCCGCGCCACCTGGCGCTGGTGGTGGCGGTGTCGGTGTTCGTGACGCTGGTGTACTACCCGACCGGCGAGCAGGCCCTGTACGACTGGTGGTTCATCGCCCTGGTGGTGGTGGCGAGCCTGTACTCCGCGGCGTCGCTGCTGCGACCGGACCCCCTGGGCCTGATCGACGCGTGGCGCCGCCCGGAGAAGTTCCTCCGCGACTGACGCTCGTGAGTGAGAAACAGGGTTAGGACACTGTTTCTCACTCACGACCCCGCCCAGCCACGCCAAGTGTGGATCTCCGTCGCCACCACCGCGTGTTCCGGCGGCCGCTCCCGGTACTGCCCGTACTTCGCCTGGAGCCAGGAGATCGGCTCGGCGCGCTCGGCGTCGGGAAGCACCCGCGCGGAGCCGTCCGCCCGGGCCCACCACAGCCGCGACCAGTCCTCGTCGTAGCCGTCGGCCAGGAAGCACACCGCCGGGTTCTCCGCGATGTTGGCCAGCCGCCGCAGCGACGTCGTCGACTTCGGTTTGTGGTCCACCGCGAACACCACCGTGTCGCCGTGCACCGCGAACGTCACCGGCACCAGGTGCGGCACCCCGGCCGCCGACACCGTCGCCAGCCGCGCGACCCGCGCCGCGGCGAACCGTTCCCGGGCCTCTTCCGGAGTCATGTCAGCGCCGGAGTGTCGAACGTCAGCGTCCCCAGATCCGCGTCCAGCGTCACCGGGACCTCCAGCGGCAACGTCGGCGACGACGCGACGTGCCCGAACCCGAACTCCTCCACCACCGGCACCCCCAACGGCCCCAGCCGCTCCAGCAGCAGCGCACGGACGTCCGCCGGGTCGCCGCACGCCGCCCACGAACCCAAGACGATCCCGCGGACCCCGGCGAACCAGCCGCTGCGCAGCAACTGCGTCAGCATCCGATCCAGCCGGTACACGCTCTCCGTCACGTCCTCCAGCAGCACCACCGCGTCCCGCGCCGAACCCTGCTCCGGCGTCCCCAGCCCCGCCGCCAGCAACGACAGGTTCCCGCCGGTCAGCCGCCCGGACGCCCGCCCCGGCACGAGCGCCGAACCGCCGCGCACCACCAGGTTCCGCTCCGGGTCGAACAACGTCCGCCGCAGGTGCTCCACCGCGAAGTCGTCGAACAGCACGCTCGCCGGCATCGGGGAGAACAAACTGGACAGTCCCAAGTGGACGTTCACCGCGCGGTGCAGCGCCGTGATGTCCGAAGACCCGGCCAGGACCTTCGGGCCCGCCTCCCGCAACGCCGCCCAGTCCACCAGGTCGAGCATCCGCTGCACGCCGTAGCCGCCGCGCGCGGCGAGCACGCACCGCACGCCCGGATCCAGCCACGCCTCGGTGAACTCCGCCGCCCGCGCGGCATCCGAACCGGACAGATAGGGCGGCGACCCCGGCTCGGCCCGCACGCACGGCCCGATCCGCAGCTCGACACCCCAGCTCCGCAGCACCGGCACGGCCTTCTCCAGCAGGTCCGCCGGCACCGGCCCGGCCGGCGCCACCAGCGCCACGGTGTCACCCGCCCGCAGGCGCGGCGGCCTCACCGGGACAGCTCCAGCCGCGCCACACCCGGCGTCTCGAACCCGAACACCTGGCCGTAGAACGACAATTCGGCCTCCACCGCCGCGATGATCGTCGCGGCTTGCCGGAACCCGTGCTGCTCCCCGGGGAACCGCTGGTAGGCGTACGGGATCCCGCGTCCGGCCAGGCCGGCGACGAACCGGTCCGCCTGCTCCGGCGGGCAGATCCGGTCCTCCAGGCCCTGCTGGAACAGCACCGGCCCGGCCAGCGACGCCGAGTTCGCCAGCGGCGACCGCTCGACGTAGCGCTGCCTCGCCGCGGGCAGCGGCCCGACCAGCCCGTCGAGGTAGCGCGACTCAAAGTCGTGCGTGTCGCCCTCGGTGCCGGTCCACCCGGCCAGGTCCAGCACCGGGTACATCACCGTGCCGGCCCGGTAGGTCTTCGTCGTGGTCAGGGCCGCCGCCGCGGTGAACCCGCCCGCGCTGCCGCCGCGGATCGCCACCCGGTCGCCGTCGGCCAGCCCGGCCGCCACCAGCGCCTCGGCCACCGCCGCGCAGTCGGCGACGTCCACCACGCCCCACTGCTCCCGCAGCCGCTCCCGGTAGGCCCGCCCGAAACCGGTGGACCCGCCGTAGTTCACCGCCGCCACCGCGATGCCCCGGCTGGCGAAGTAGGCCAGCTCCGGATCCAGCACCGGCAGGTACTGCCCGGTCGGCCCGCCGTGGACGTGCACCAGCAGCGGCGGCCGCTCGCCCTCGGGCGCCGCGAAGTCCGGGTTCGCCGGCAGGTAGAGCACCACCGGCACGATTTCGCCGCCGGGCGTGGTGAACACCCGCTCCTGCGGCACCGGCAGGTGCTCCGCGGGCAGCTCCGGCCGCGGCGTGAGGTCCGTCAGCGTCCCGGCCGCGAAGTGCACCACCGCGGCTTCGCGGACCGGCCCCGCCGCGACCCCGACGAAACCGCCGTCGTAGGCCGCGAACCCGGTCGACGACCACGCCGTCAGCTCCTCGGCCATGGGCGTCACCGAGCCGTCCGCCTCGTCGAGCACGGCCAGCCTTCCCGACGCCAGCACCGCGTGCCGCCCGCCGCCGAGCGGAACGAACCAGCGCGAGCCCACCTTCCACAGCGGGCCGCCCAGCTCCCGCTCGACCGGCGCGAGGTTCGTCAGCGCCCCGTCGAGCCCGACCCGGTGCAGGTTCCACCAGCCGTCCGGATCGAGCAGGGCCAGCAGCGTCTCCGGTGTCTCCCACTCGACCTGGCAGACCGAGACGTCGGCGCCGCCGGCCACGACCCGGTGCGGCCCGAACGACCCGTCCTCGGCGATGGGAGCCACGCACAGCTCGGTCCCGTCCCACGGCATCGCCGGGTGGTCCCAGCCGAACCACGCCGCGTGCCGCCCGTCCGGCGCCGGCTTGGCCACGGTCAGGAAGTGGTGACTCGCGGCGAGCACCCGCTCGCCGCCGCCGTCGAGAGAGATCGCCACCAGCTCGCGCTCGATGTCCGTCGGCCGCGGCCCGACGCTGCGTTCGCGCACCGCGAACACCGCACCGGGCCGCCCGGCCCGCAGGTCGCCGTAACGGACGCTCTGCGGCTGCGCGGGAGCCGGGGTGAGCGGCACGACCCCGGTTTCGCTCAGCGCGTACACCCGCTGGTCGGCCCAGTGCGTGAACACCACCACCCCGTCGGCGACGGCCCACGGCCGCCCGCCGTACTCGTGCAGCCGATTGCGGACGTTCCACGGCGGCGGCAGCACGTCCTCCGTCCCGCCCGGCACCGCCCGCACCAGGGCGACCCGGCCCTGCTCACCGGGCCGCGCCTCGGCCCACCACACCTCGTCCCCGACGACGTCGAGCCATTGCGGGCCGCCACCGGCGGCGGCCACGTCGGCGGCGGTGATGGGCGAGGACCAGGTTCCGTACGGCGAGATCCGAGACACCCCGTGAGGCTATCGGCCCGCGAACGGTGGGGCGGCGGATGCCGATCATGCGGCCGTGGCCTAGGGTCGAGGGTGCTATGTCTCGCGTAATCCACGTCTTCCGCCAGCCGGATCGGTTCGTCGCCGGCACCGTCGGCGAGCCCGGCGATCGCACGTTCTACCTCCAGGCGTCCGAGGACGTGCGCACCATCAGCGTCACCATCGAAAAACAGCAGGTCGTCGTCCTCGCGGAGCGCCTCAGCTCACTGCTCGAGGAAGTCGCCAGCCGTTTCGGTGCCGACGTGCCCGAGGACGTCCCCGACGACCTCGTCGACGTCGACCCCCTCACCGTGCCGGTCGAGGAGGAGTTCCGCGTCGGCACGATGGGCCTCGGCTGGGACGCCGACAGCAGCGCCGTCGTCATCGAGCTGCTCGCCATCACCGAGGGCGAGGTCGACGAGACGGTCGTGCTCGACGACACCGAGGAGGGCCCGGACGCCGTCCGCGTCTTCCTCACCCCGGTCGCCGCCCGCGCCTTCGCCGAGCGGGCCGACCGCGTCGTCAACGCCGGCCGCAAGCCGTGCCCGCTGTGCGGGGAGCCGCTCGACCCGGCCGGGCACATCTGCCCGCGGCAGAACGGCTACCGGCGCGAAACCGACGCGGACGAAGACTGACCATGGCCGACACCCCGGCGGACCAGCCGGACCCGGCCGACCCGGCGTCCCGGGAGCTGGTCACCCACGGCCGCATCGACGTCGAAGGACGCCTCGGCGACGCCTCCAACGTCACGCTCTTCTGCGCCATCGAGCTCGACGGCGTCACCGGCCGCGTCGTGTACAAGCCGGTGTCGGGGGAACGGCCGCTGTGGGACTTCCCCGACGGCACCCTCGCCGGGCGTGAGGTCGCCACGGCGATCATCAGCGAGGCCGCCGGCATCGGCGCCATCCCGCCGACCGTGCTGCGCGACGGGCCGTTCGGCCCCGGCATGGTCCAGCTGTGGATCGAGACCACCGAGGACGACCTCGTCGAGGTCCGCGCCCCCGAAGACCTCCCGGACGACTGGCGGGTCGTGCTGCACGCCCACGACCGGCTCGGCGAACCCGCGGTGCTGGCCCACGCCGACCACCCCGGGCTGCGGGACCTCGCCGTGCTCGACATCGTCGTCAACAACACCGACCGCAAGGGCGGGCACCTGCTGCCCGGCCTCGACGGCCGCGTCTACGGCGTCGACCACGGCATCTGCCTGCACACCGACCCGAAGCTGCGCACCGTCCTGTGGGGCTGGATCGGCGAGCCGGTGCCGCCGGACACCGTCGAGAAGCTGCGCAAGCTGCGTTCGGAGATCGACGGCGACCTCGGCAGGACGCTGTCCGAGCACATCACCAAGTTCGAGATCCGGGCCTTGGCCGAACGCACCGACTTCCTGCTCGCCGAGGGGATCTTCCCCGAGCCCGGCGACGACTGGCGCGCCATCCCGTGGCCCCTGTTTTGATCGACTCCGCTGCCCGCGCGCGGCTCATCGACCGCTTCGGTGCGGAACTTGCCGAACCCTGGTGCGACGCCCTCCCGGACCTGGTCGCGCGGCTGACCGCGCAGTGGGGTCTCGAAGTTCGCGAAGCCCGGCCCGGCAACACCGGCCGCACGCTGCTGTGCACCGGCCCCGGCGGCGACCCGCAGGTTCTCAAGCTGACCCCGGACGCCACCGTCGCCCGCTCCGAAGCCGCCGCGCTCGCGGCGTGGGCCGGGTGTTCCCGCGTGGTGAACGTCCTCGACGCCGACCTCGGCGCGAACGCGATCCTGCTCGAAGGCCTGGTCCCGGGCACGCAGCTGGGCGACCGCGACGTCCCGTGGGCCGAGGTCGGCGACCTGCTGAACCAGCTGCACTCCGTCGAACCGGCCGGGCCCTTCGGGAAGCTGGCGACGGGCATCGAGTTCATCTTCGGCCTGTCCGAACGCCGCCGCCGCGAGTCCCCGGCCGCCGCGCAGATGAGCGCCGAAGTCCTGGCGAAGGGCCGTGAGCGGGCCATGGCGCTCGCCACCAGCGGACCGGTCGCGCTGGTCCACGGCGACCTGCACCCGGCCAACGTCCTCGACGCCGGACCCGGCCGCGGCATCGTGGCCATCGACCCGCGCGCCGGCTTCGGCGACCCGGCGCTCGACGCCGTCGACTGGATGTTCGTTCCGATGGCGAAGGGCGGCACGATCGACGACGGCATCGCCGCCCTCGCTCCGCACGTCGAGGACTTCGACGCCGACCGCGTCCGTGCCTGGTGCGTCGCGATGGCCCCGCTGATCGCGCTGTCGCCGCTGCGGCGGGGCGAGCGGACGCCGTTCACCGACGCGGTGCTCGAACTGGCGCGCTGACCGGCGTGGCACGACCCGCGCGGGCACCGACCACCACTAGGTTGCCTGGTCGTGCGCTCCCATTCCTATGACGACGTGCTCGCCGGCCCGCGCCGCAAGAAGGTGCCGGAGGTCCCCGCCGAACCCGGCCTCGTGGTCGAGGACCCGGCCAGCGGCTACTGCGGCGCGGTGGTGAAGATCGAGTACGGCAACGTCGTGCTCGAGGACGCCAAGGGCCGCCACCGCGTGTTCCCGCTCGCCCCCGCCGGGTTCCTCCTCGAAGGCAAGCCGGTCACGCTGGTGCCGGTCAAGACGGTGAAAGCCCCGGTCAAGCAGGTTTCGGCGTCCGGGTCGGTGAAGGTGCAGGGCCTGCAGGCCCGGGTCGCGCGCGACTCCCGGATCTGGGTGGAGGGCAAGCACGACGCCGAGCTGGTCGAACGCGTCTGGGGGCACGACCTGCGCGTCGAAGGCGTCGTCGTGGAGCCCCTCGACGGCGTCGACGTCCTCTCCGAGCGGATCGCCGAGTTCGGCACCGGACCCGGCCGCCGCCTCGGCGTCCTGGTCGACCACCTCGTACCCGGCAGCAAGGAGTCGCGGCTGGTCCAGGCCGTCCGCGACGAGCACGTGCTGGTCACCGGGCACCCGTACATCGACGTCTGGGAAGCCGTGCGCCCCGCCGCCGTCGGCATCCGGGCGTGGCCGAAGATCCCGCGCGGCACCGAGTGGAAGCAGGGGATCTGCGACGCGCTCGGCTGGGGGCAACCTTTCGAAGGCTGGCAACGTGTCCTGAGCGGGGTGAGCAGTTTCCGCGACCTCGAGACCCCGCTCATCGGGGCCGTGGAGCGGCTCATCGACTTCGTCACCGAGCCGACGGAAGAGGACTGAATGTCTGAATTGTCCAAGGTCACGCGTAGGTCACGTCCCGTCACCGCGCCGGTGCGAACCGGCACGATCTGAGAGCATGAAGCCATGTCCTGGGCACTGGTCTGGTTGATCGTCGGCATCGCCCTGATGATCGCTGAAGTCGTCTCCGGCGACTTCGTGCTGATCATGCTGGGCGTCGGCGCGCTGTTCGGCGCCGGGGCCGACGTGCTCACCGGGAACCTCTTCGTCGACGTCGTCGTGTTCGCCGTCGCCTCCGTCGGCATGCTCGTGCTGGTCCGGCCCGCGCTGAAGCGCCGCTTCCTCGCCGGGCCGATCCACCACACCGGCATCGACGCGCTGATCGGCGCCCGCGCCGTCGTCGTGTCCACAGTGGACTACGAGGCCGGGCAGGTGAAGCTGGCCGGCGACGTCTGGTCCGCGCGCAGCCTGTCGGAAAACGTTCCACCGATCGAGCCCGGCACTCCGGTCACCGTCGTGGAGATCTCCGGCGCCACCGCCGTCGTGTCGGCCGAGCCGTGAGCCTGGGGCTCGTCGTCGTTCCCGAAGGCCGGGCCGCGGTGATCGAACGCGGCGGGCGGTTCCGTGCCGTGCTCGGCCCCGGCCGGCACTTCGTGCTGCCGTTCGCCGACACGGTCCGGGCACGCGTCGACCTCGGCGACCAGGTCCTGTCCGCGCCGCCGCGCGTCATCGAAGCGGGTGACGGGCGGGAAGTCCTCATCGGATTCGAGGTCGTCTTCGCCGTCACCGATCCGCGGCTGGCGACCTACGAGATCAGCAACCCGGCGATGGCGATCGAACAGCTGACGACCACGGCACTGCGGCAGGAAGCGAGCCTGACCACGGCCGAGCGCGCCGTCACCGCGCCGGGGGACCTGCACCGTACAGTGTGGACGGTCCTGCACGACACCACGGGCCGCTGGGGGATCGAAACCCGGGAGCTGAAGCTCGCGGTGAGCCCGCCCGCGGCGCCCGGAACACCGTCAACCGCGCAAGAATGGTACTAGGTAAGGGGAAGATCTCTTGACCACCACAGTGATCATCGTGGTCGTCTTATTGGCTCTCTTCGTGATCATCACGGTGGCCAAGGCGATCATGGTCGTGCCGCAGGCGCAGTCGGCGGTGATCGAGCGGCTGGGCCGGTTCCGCACGGTGGCCTCGCCCGGCCTGACCTTCCTGGTGCCGTTCCTGGACAAGGTGCGCGCCCGGATCGACCTGCGCGAGCAGGTCGTCTCGTTCCCGCCGCAGCCGGTGATCACCGAGGACAACCTGACGGTGTCCATCGACACCGTCGTGTACTTCCAGGTCACCGACTCCCGTGCCGCGGTGTACGAGATCTCCAACTACATCGTCGGTGTCGAGCAGCTGACCACCACCACGCTCCGCAACGTCGTCGGTGGCATGAGCCTCGAGCAGACGCTGACCTCGCGCGACTCGATCAACACGCAGCTGCGTGGCGTGCTCGACGAGGCGACCGGCCGCTGGGGCATCCGCGTCGGCCGCGTCGAGCTCAAGGCGATCGACCCGCCGCCCTCCATCCAGGACTCGATGGAGAAGCAGATGCGCGCCGACCGGGAGAAGCGCGCCATGATCCTCACTGCGGAAGGCCAGCGGGAATCGGCGATCAAGACCGCGGAAGGCCAGAAGCAGAGCCAGATCCTCTCCGCCGAAGGTGCCCGCCAGGCCACCATCCTCGCCGCCGAGGCCGAGCGGCAGTCCCGCATCCTGCGGGCCCAGGGTGAACGGGCCGCCCGGTACCTGCAGGCGCAGGGCCAGGCGAAGGCGATCGAGAAGGTGTTCGCCGCGATCAAGGCCGGCCGCCCGACGCCGGAGGTGCTGGCCTACCAGTACCTGCAGACGCTCCCGCAGATGGCGCAGGGCGACGCCAACAAGGTCTGGATGATCCCGAGCGACTACGGCAAGGCCCTCGAAGGCTTCGCCCGCGCGCTCGGCGCCCCCGGCGACGACGGTGTGTTCCGCTACGAGCCGCCGAAGGACGACGACGTCCCGGCCAAGCCCGACCTCGAGGACGAAGAGGTCTCGAGCTGGTTCGAGACGAAGAGCGACCCCAAGGTCGCCGAGGCGGTCGCGGCCGCGGAAGCCGTCGCGCGCAAGGAGGTCCCGGCGATCGGGGCGCCTTCGTCGCCGCCCGCGCGCCCGGCGATCCCGCGTCCGGTGCAGCAGCAGCCCGAGCCGGAGCAGGCGGACGAGGAGCGGGGCACGGAGGTCACGTCCGCGCCGCAGCAGCCGCCGACCCCGCAGAGCGGTCAGCCGTTGCCGCAGCCGCAGGCCCCGGTCGGCCCGCCTCCGGGCGGCCAGTACCAGGGCCCGCCGCCGCAGTCCCCGCCGCCGGGCCAGTTCGGCGGCCCCCAGCAGAACCCGGGCAGCGGGCCGTTCCCGCAGCAGCCCCCGTTCGGCGGCCCCCAGGGTGGTCCGCGCCGCTGACGCGCACGTGAAAATGGGGGCCTCCCACCGGTTTGGTGGGAGGCCCCCATTTCGTGGGTCAGCTCCGCTGGTACACGGTGACGTCGTCGATGTCGGCCTTCGAGCGGTCCTTCAGGAAGATCACGCACAGCACCGTGACCACCGCCGACAGGACGATGTAGCCCGAGATCGAGTACGGCGTCCCGGTCTGGTGCAGCAGCCACGTCGCCAGCAGCGGCGCCGGCCCGCCCGCGAACACCGACGCCAGCTGGTAGCCCAGCCCCGCGCCGCCGTAACGCAGGTGCGTCGGGAAGCTCTCGCCGATCAGCGCCGCCTGCGGCCCGTACTGCAGCGCGTGCGGGACGAACGACACGACGACCGCGACGAACACCAGCGCGTGGCTGCCGTGCGCCAGGATCGTGAAGTACGGGAACGCGATCACGGCCGTGAACACCGCGCCGGTCAGGTACACCCGCTTGCGGCCGACGCGGTCCGACAGCGTCGAGAACACCGGGATCAGCGCCAGCTCGCACGCGGCGCCGACGAGGACCGCGTTGAGCACGAACGTCTTGCTGAAGTCGTGGCGCGCCACGACGTAGATCAGGACGTAGCTGGTGAAGAGGTAGAACGGCATCTGCTCGCTGAAGCGCACGCCGGCCGAAAGCAGGATTTCGCGCCAGTGGTGGCGGATCGCGTCGAGCACCGGCGTCCGCGCGGTCTGCCGGTTCTTGATCAGCTTCGCGAACATCGGCGTCTCGAGGATCTTCAGCCGGATCACCAGGCCGACCGCGACCAGGATCAGGCTCGCCAGGAACGGCAGCCGCCAGCCCCACGAGTCGAACGCGTCGGGGGAGAGGGTCGCCGACAGCAGCGTCATGCCGCCGGTGCCGAGCACCAGCCCGACCGGGACGCCGATCTGCGCGAAACTGGCCAGCAGCCCGCGTTTGCGCTGGTCGCCCCACTCCATCGCGAGCAGCACCGAGCCGCTCCACTCGCCGCCGATCGCGATGCCCTGGACCAGCCGCAGCAGCACGAGGATCAGCGGCGCGGCGAACCCGATGGCCGACGTCCCGGGCAGCATCCCGACGACGCCGGAGGAGACGCCCATCAGCAGCAGCGTCACGATCAACGTGGCCTTGCGCCCGATCCGGTCACCCCAGTGCCCGAAGATCGCGGCGCCGACCGGGCGGGCGGCGAACCCGACCGCGTAGGTCGCGAACGACTGCATGGCCCCCGCGTAGGCGCTCGACGAGGGGAAGAACAGGTGCGGGAAGACCAAGGCCGCCGCGGTGTTGTAGAGGAAGAAGTCGTACCACTCGATGGTCGTGCCGATCGCGCTCGCCAGCGCCGCACGCCGTACTTGCGTCTTGCCGGACTTGCTGTCCGGTTCCACCTTGTGAGTGACGCTGTTGTCGCCCAACACCATCTCGCAACACCTCCGGTGACCGATGTCACACAACAGTGTGACGCCCGTCGACGGATTCGGCGATTCTTGACGCCGATCGCTACTGAGGCGTCAACGGCCGCCCGGCTCAGTTCTTGCCGAATCTGCAACGTTGCAGATTCGGCAAAGTTCGGTACGGTGGGTTCATGGACACCGACGGCGCCGGGCTCCGGGAGCGCAAGAAGCACGAGACGCGGATCGCGCTGAGCTGGGCCGCCATCCGGCTGACCGTCGAACGCGGCTACGCCCACGTCCGGATCGAGGACATCGCCGCCGAGGCCGGGGTGTCCACCCGGACGTTCAGCAACTACTTCGGCACCAAGGGCGAGGCCATCGTGGCCCGCCACCACGACCGGGCCCGCGCGATCGCCGCGGCGCTGCGCGAACGCCCGGCCGGCGAGCCGATCTGGGCGGCCATCACCGCGGCGGCGCTCGCCGGGTTCGACCTCGGCGAGCCGGTGCCCGACGGGCAGGTCCCCGACCAGGCCTGGCTGACCGGGATCCGGCTGATGGTCGCGGAACCCGCGCTGCAGGGCGAGTTCCACAAGGCCGGGGCGGCGGGCGAAGCCGAGATCGCCAGGGTCGTCGCCGAACGCACCGGTACCGACGTCGAGCGGGACGTCTACCCGAAGCTCGTCGCGGGTGTCGTGGCCGCCGGGCTCAACGTCGTGGCTCAGCAGTGGTTCAGGACCGAGCCGCCGCGATCGATGGAAGACCTGCTGCGGGACGTGTTCGGCCGGCTCGCCGCCGGCCTGCCCGAACCCCGCTGAACCCCCTCGCTCCACGCCCGGCAGGGTCGCCGGGCTGGTTCGTCATGCCCTTTCACCGCAAGGAGTTCCGCCATGGAAGACGTCGTCATCGCGGGTGCCGGACCCAACGGCCTGATGCTCGCCTGCGAGCTGGCCCTCGCCGGCATCCGCCCACTCGTGCTCGAACGGCTGCCGGAGCCGACCGAGGAGAACCGCGCCAACGGCCTGGTCGGCCAGGTCGTGCGCCTCCTCGACTGCCGCGGGCTGCACGAGCGCCTCGCCGGCCCGATCCGCCCGCCCGCCCCCGCGTTCGTCTTCGGGGCGATGCGCCTGGACCTCACCCTCCCCGAGCACAACTCGCTGAACATCCTCGGCGTGCCGCAGCGGCGTGTCGCGGCGATGCTCACCGAACGCGCCGCCGAACTCGGCGTCGAGATCCGCCGCGGCCACGAGCTCACCAGCCTGACGCAGGACGCCGACGCCGTCACCCTCGACTTCACCGGCCCGGACGGGCCCGGCCGGCTCACCACCCGGTACCTCGTCGGCGCCGACGGCGGGCGGAGCATCACCCGCAAGCTCGCCGGCATCGGCTTCCCCGGCGTCACCGAGGACCGCACGCTCTCCTTCACCTCGAACGCCACCGTGCCCGCGGAGTTCGTCGATCCCGCGTCCGGCGGGCTGACCGTGCCCGGCCACGGCGTCATCCCGCCGTTCTTCCACTACCGCACGGAAGTCGGCCTCTTCGTCTACGCGCCGTTCCCCACCGGACCGCTGGTCACCACGATGGAGTGGACCGACGCCGAAGAGGCCGCCGACGAGCCCCCGATGACCCTCGACGACCAGCGCGCCGGCATCGAGCGCGTGCTCGGCTTCGCCCTGCCGATCGAGCCACCCGAGGGCGACGGGCCGCACCTGCTGCGCCGGCTGCGCGGGCGCAGCACCCGGCTGGCCGAGCGCTTCCGCGACGGCCGCGTGCTGCTCGTCGGCGATGCGGCGCACATCCACTCCGCGATCGGCGGCCCCGGCCTGAACCTCGGCCTGCAGGACGCCGTCGGCCTCGGCTGGAAGCTCGCCGCCCAGGTGCAGGGCTGGGCACCCGCCGGCCTGCTCGACACCTACGAGAGCGAACGCCGCCCGGTCGCCGAGCGCGTCGTCATGCACACCCAGGCCCAGTCCGCGCTGATCGCGCCGGGCCGCGACGTCACGGCGCTGCGGGAGCTGTTCGGCGAGCTGCTGCGGCTGCCGAGCACGGTGGCGCACATCGCCGACCTGATGTCCGGCGCCGACGTCCGGTACGAACCGGGCACCGACCACCCCCTCGACGGCCGCTGGGCCCCGGATCTGGAGCTGGCCGACGGAACGCGGCTCGCCGAGCTGACCCGCACCGCCCGCCCGCTGCTGCTCGACTTCACCGGCTCGCTCGGCGACGAGCTGCGCGGCTGGACCGGCCGGGTCGACCTCGTCACCGGCGCAGCGCAGGGCGACGCGACGGCGTTGCTCATCCGCCCGGACGGCTACGTCGCGTGGGCGACCAGCTCGGCCGAGCCCGACGACACCGAGCGGAAGGCGCTGAGGGCAGCCCTCGAACGGTGGTTCGGCAGCCCCGTCGGCAGGTAGGAGATCGCCTACGCAATGTCGTCCGTCGCCGACCACGCCCGCGCGCGGGACTTCTACGTCGGCAAGCTCGGCTTCGACCCGGACGACGAGTCCAGCGGATCTCCCAGCACAACATGGGCGGCGGCCGGCGCTTCCACGTGCCGCGGGCTGGCCCGGTTGCTGGACACCCTGCCGGACCCGGCCCCGTTACGATCGGGAGGTGACCCCCGCCGCCGCTGATCCCGCCGAAACGAAACCCCTGCGCGCCGACGCCCGGCGCAACCGGGCGCGCGTGCTGGAAGCGGCCGAGAGCGTGTTCGCCTCCAAGGGCACCGGGGCGCCCACCGAAGAGGTCGCGCGGGCCGCCGGCGTCGGCATCGGCACCGTGTTCCGGCACTTCCCGACGAAGGAAGCCCTCCTGGAGGCCGTCCTGGTCGCCCGGCTGCACCGGTTCGCCGACGAAGCCGAAGCCGTCGTGGCCGCCGACTCGGCGGACCCCGGCGCGGCGTTCTTCACCTTCCTGGCCGGCTGGATCGAGATGTCGAGTGCGAAGAACGCCTACTTCGAGGCGCTCACCGCCGCCGGGGTCAGCGTGCCGAAGGCGAAGTCCGAGATCGGTGCCCGGCTCCTCGACGCGCTCGGAGTGCTGCTGTCCCGGGCCCAGGCCGCGGGCGCGGTCCGCGAGGACCTCGTCCCCGGTGAGCTCATCACGATCATCATCGGCGTCGCCAAGGCGGCCGAGTACGCCGGCCCGGACGCGCGGCTGCGCGACCGGGCGGTGACGATCCTCTTCGACGGCCTCCGACCGTCAGCGGGGGAGCGGCGCTGAGGCGACCGGCTCCAGCGTCGGGCGCTTCGCGGTGAGCGCGTCGCCGGAGGATTCGCCGCGCAGCCGGCGGCGCACCCACGGCAGCGCGTGCTTGCGGGCCCACTGAACGTTCTGGCTGCGGCGGGCGGCCGGGCTCAGCACTTCGCGCGGGCCCAGTTCGGCGCCCTCGAGCGGGTGCTCGACGCCCAGGGCCGCCAGGACCGCGATCGCGACTTCGGTGTGCCCGTAGGCGTTGAGGTGCAGGCGGTCCGGCGCCCAGTAGCGGCGGTCGCGCAGCTGCCGCATGGCCCACATGTCCACCAGGTGGGCGCCGTGGCGCGTCGCGATGGCGCGGACGAACTCGTTGTAGATCGCCACCCGGCCGCGCATCCTGCGGAACAGTGCGTCCTCGACGCCGTCGACCCCGGTGAAGAGCACCAGCTCGGCGCCGGTCGCGCGGATCTTCGCGACGGCGGCCTCGTAGTCGTCCACCAGCGCGTCGATGTCGACCTTGGGCCGCATCAGGTCGTTGCCGCCGGCGTAGAGCGTGAGGAGGTCGGGCGCCATGGCCAGCGCCGGCTCGAGCTGCTCGCCGAGGATCTGCGGCAGCAGCTTGCCGCGGATGGCGAGGTTGGCGTACCGGAAGTCCGGCTCGCGGGCGGCGAGCTGCTCGGCGACGCGGTCGGCCCAGCCGCGCACGCCGTTCGGGGCGGCCGGGTCGTCGTCCCCGACCCCTTCGGTGAACGAGTCCCCCAGGGCCACTAAGCGCTTGCTCATGCCTGCAGTCTAAGCAGGCTCTTGCAGCAAGGATCACGCCCATGGGACGAAGCCGCCGCTGCCGAGACAGTTCCAGGGAACGTCGGCCAGGTCTTCGCCTAGGCGGAGACCTGCCGGGCCCGGTGGTCGGCGACGTGGACGCGGGTGGCGCACCGCGTCGAGCAGAACCTGCGGCGGCCGTTGCGGGAATTGTCGACGTACGCCGTATCGCAGCCTTCGCGGCCGCAGATGCCCAGGCGGTCCGGGGCCTCGCACACGAGGTGCGCGAGGCCGCCCGCGGTGTAGGCGCGGACGCGGCCGACCGAGCCGGCGTCTTCGGCGGAGTAGTGCAGGTGGGGTGGCTTGCCGTCGTGGGTGGCGAGGTACGGGCGGCAGGCCGACTCGGCCAGCAGGTCGTTGACCAGCTCGGGGCGTTCCGCGGGGTCGGCGGCGAACACCGGGCGCAGGCGGCGTGCCCACGTGCCGATGCGGGTGGCTTCGTCCTCGGTCAGCGCCGCGATGGACATGCCGTTGCGGACCATCCCGGCCAGCAGCTCGCTCGCGGAGCCCGCGTTCACCAGGTCGGCGGCCACCAGCGCGGCCGGGCCGCCGTAAGGGTTGAAGTGCACAAAGCCATTACACCACGATCGGGAACATGGACGGAAACCGTTGCCCCCGCTGCGGCTGGCCGCTCGCCGAACTGCCGGCGACCGCGGCCCGGCCCGCCACCCACCGGCTCGACTACGTGCGCTGCGTCTGCGGCAGCTGGCTCGCCCGCCTCGACGGCGAGGTCGTCGGCGCCACCCGGACGCCGTGAACTCACAGGTCGAGCACGCCCGCCGCGTTGTCGTTCCACTGGTCGACGCGGCGGATGTACTCGTACAGCGCGCGGCTGCCGCGCACCCAGCGCCCCTGATCGGCGATCGCGAGGTCGTCGGCGCCGGCGCGGCGGGCCTCGGTGGCGAACCCGGACCGCAGGGAGTGCCCGGTCACCGGGTACGGCAGGCCTGCCCGGACGCCGGCCCGGGTGAGGATCTGGTTGACGCCGGTGGTGCTCAGCGCGGGCTCGCCGACGTTGCCGTGCCGGTCGACGCGCCGGAACGCCGGCCCGTCGGTGATCCCGGCGCCCGAGCGCCACGCGTGCCACGCCCGCACCGGGTCGGTGTCGGGGCTCTCGCGCCGCGGGACGACCATGTCACCGGTGCTCTTGCCGTGCCGCACGGTCACCGCAAGGCCCCGGTCGTCAACCGGCTCGACGTCGGTGACCAGCAGGTTCGCCAGGTCCGAACAGCGAGCGGCGATGGGGAAGCCGATCAGGAGCATCGCCCGGTCGCGGGCGCCGGCCAGGGTGTCCGGGCAGGCTCGTGACATCGCCCGCAGGTCGGTCAGGGTGACCATGGTGGCCTTGCCGCGGCCACGCTGGATCCCCTCCCGGGCCAGCCGCTGCCGATAGCCCTTCAACGCCCGCCACGCCGCCCGGCTCGCTTCGGGATCGACGACGACCTTGTGGTGCCGCAGCCCGGCGAGCGCGCCGGTGAGCCGCCGTTCGATCGTCGACGGCGCCGCCGGCGCGGCCCGTTCCGGCACGCCGGGCACGGCGCGTTCGTCCGGGCGCAGGGTCCGGCCGCGTTCGAGCCAGACGACGAACCCGGTCAGGGCGCCGAGGGACGCCGACAGCGGCGGGATCCCGGTTTCGGCGGTGTAGTCCTGCCACACCTGCCAGTCCTGGGCGTAGGCCTTGAGCGTGTTCGGCGGCCGCTGCTCGTCGACGTGCCGCGCGGCGGCTTCGTCGAGCAGGGCGAGCCGGTCCTGGGGGCTCAGGGTCGCGTCGGGAACCGGTTCCAGCTCGGGCACGCGCCGAGGTTACGGGATGTCGATCTCCGCGGGCAGGAACCGGGCCAGGGCGTCGGCCACCTCGTCGGGGCGTTCCAGGGTCTGGATGTGCGGGGCGCCCGGGACGACTTCGAACTTCGCGCCGCCGCCGAGCCGGGTCGCGATGTCGGCCATGCCGTCGACCGGGATCGACGCGTCCTTTTCACCGGCCAGGGCCAGCACCGGCGCCGGGAAGTCGCGAAGCCGTTCGTAGACGTCGAGGCCGCCGTAGCCACGCCAGATCGAGGCCCAGGTGGCCGGATCGAACGAGGCGACGCACCCGCGGGCGTACCGCACGCCTTCGGTGTCCGCCGCCAGGGCCTCCGGGGTGAACCAGCGTTCCAGCGTGGGTGCGATCAGCGGCGTCATGCCCCCGGTTTCGGCGAGACGGGCACGCTCCTCGAAGGCTTCCGGCATCGGCCGGTCCGGCGCGGCCATCAGCGTCAACGACGCGAAGCGCTCAGGCGCGGCGACGGCGGCGGCCTGCGCGATCGCCCCGCCCAGCGACAGACCGGCGACGTGGGCGGTGTCCAGGTCGAGGGCGTCCAGCACGGCCACGAGGTCGGTGGCGGTGGCCGCCATGGTGAACGGCAGCGGCGCCGCGGCGGCCGAGCCGTGCCCGCGGACGTCGTAGGCGACCACGCGGCGGCCGCCGGCGAGGCGGTCGAGCACCGGGTCCCACATCCGCCGGTCCAGGCCGAGCGAGTGGACGAGCAGCACGGCCGGCCCCCGGGTACCCCGGACGGTGGCGGTGGTTTCGTGGTCGGACACGCGGATCCTCATGGCTTGATCCTTTCAGCGGTGTCCACGCAAAATCGGTCCCGGGACGCTGTCGATCCGGCCGCGCGCCGTTCGTGTGAGGGGCGGGACAGCGAAAGGAGCCGACGTGAAGCAGTACCTGCTCAGCATCTACCAGCCCGATGGCCCGATCCCGCCGCCGGAGGTCCTCGACGGCGTCACGAAGAAGCTCGACGCCCTGAACGCGGACCTCAAGGCGGCCGGGGCTTGGGTGTTCGCCGGTGGGCTGCACCCGCCGTCGACCGCTACCGTGCTGCGAGCCGACGACGGCGACACGCTCATCACCGACGGGCCGTTCGCCGAGGGCAAGGAGCACCTCGGCGGGTTCACGATCATCACCGCGCCCGACCTCGACGCGGCGCTCGCCTGGGGCAGCCGGCTCGCCGACGCCGTCGCACCGCTGCCGGTCGAGGTGCGGCCGTTCGCCGGATGAGCGTCGAGGAGGTCTTCGCCGCGGAGTACGGCCGGGCGGTGTCGGTGCTGGTGCGGATCTTCGGCAGCATCGACGTCGCCGAGGAAGCCGTGCAGGACGCGTTCGCCGAGGCCGTGCGGCGGTGGCCGGCCGCCGGGGTGCCGCCGAGCCCGGCGGGCTGGATCATCACGACCGCCCGCAACCGCGCCGTCGACCGCCTGCGCCGGGAGGCCGCCCGGCAGGACAAGCACGCCCAGGCGGCGTTGCTGCATGCGGAGACCGAGCCCGTGGAGGAGGGCGCCGTGCCCGACGAACGGCTCCGGCTGATCTTCACCTGCTGCCACCCCGCGCTGGCCCGCCCC
Source organism: Amycolatopsis sp. NBC_01488 (assembly GCF_036227105.1). NCBI lineage: Bacteria > Bacillati > Actinomycetota > Actinomycetes > Pseudonocardiales > Pseudonocardiaceae > Amycolatopsis > Amycolatopsis sp. NBC_01488. The sequence goes on from NZ_CP109434.1 coordinate 7,245,231, forward strand.
ACCCAGGTCGCGCTGACGCTGCGGCTGCTCGGCGGCCTGACCACCGCGGAGATCGCCGGCGCGTTCCTGGTGGCCGAGCCGACGATGGCCCAGCGGATCGTCCGGGCGAAGAACAAGATCCGCGACGCCGGCATCCCGTACCGCGTCCCGCGCGACGCCGACCTCCCGGCGCGGCTGTCCGCGGTGCTGGGCGTGCTGTACCTGATCTTCAACGAGGGCTACACGGCGAGCGCGGGCGAGGATCTGGTCCGCGACGACCTGTGCCGCGAGGCCATCCGGCTCGCCCGCGTCCTGGCCGGGCTGATGCCCGACGAGCCGGAGGTCTGGGGCCTGCTGGCGTTGATGCTGCTGATCGACGCACGCCGCGCGACCCGCACGACCGCCTCCGGCGACCTGGTGCTGCTGGCCGACCAGGACGTCTCGCGCTGGGACGCGGACCTGGTCGCCGAGGGCCAGGAGATCGTCCGCCGCTGCCTGCGCCGCAACCAGCCGGGCCCGTACCAGATCCAGGCGGCGATCCAGGCCGTCCACAGCGACGCGCCCACCGACTGGTCCCAGGTCAAGGCGCTCTACGACCAGCTGCTGACGGTGTCGCCGACGCCGGTGGTGGCGTTGAACCGGGCGGTGGCGGTCGCGGAGGTCGACGGCCCTGAGACCGCGTTGGCGCTGGTCGAGGACCTGGAGCTGCCGCGGTTCCCGCTGTACCACGCGATCCGCGCGGACCTGCTGGACCGGATCGGCCGACGCGGGGAAGCGGTGGCGTCCTACACGACGGCGATCGAGCTGACTCGCAATTCGGCCGAGCGGGCTCTGCTGGAGCGGAAGCGCGCCTCAGCGTCAACTCCGGGTTGACATCAGGGGGTTCTAGTTTTTCGAGGGCCCGATCGCCCCCTGTCGCGTCCTCGGTCTCCTGCCTTGTTCTGGGTTTGGATATGTGACCTTATCCAAACCCAGGTGCTCGAGCTTCTATCTTCTAAATCTGAATAGCTCTTTTTAGTTCTGATTAGAAGCTTTGATAGAGTACCGATCATGACGGAAGATGCTGGTCAGCTGCGGGTTTGCGAGTACCGGCGCTGCGGAGCGCCGCTGCCGCCTGCGGTGGGGCGGGGGAGCCGGGCGCGGTTCTGCCAGGACGGGAAGACCTGGGGGCGGCGCAACCTGTCCTGCCGCGACGCCGAAGCCGTGCTGTCGGACGCCGAGTCGCTGCGGGAGAGCGATACCGAGCTGGACGACACCGCCGTCACCGCGCTCGCCGGGCAGGTCGATCGGGTCCTCGAGCCCGCGCGCGGGCTCGTCGAGACCCTCGCGACCCTGCGCCACCAACTGGAAGCCACCACCGCCACCGCGCTCTCCGAGCGGGACGCGGCACTGACCGAAGCCGACGAGCACCGTCGTCAGCGTGGGCTCGCCGAAGCCGAAGCCGCGCAGGCCCGTGACGTCGCCGAAGACGCCGCGAGGACCGCTGCCGGCGCCGAGAAGGCAATGGCGGCGGCAGAACGGGAACGGGATGCCGCCCGTGGCGCCCAGCGCGAGGCGCTTCACGAACGGCAACGCGTCGAAGGGCAGCTGGCCGCGGTCCGCGACGAGCTGGCGCGGGTCGCCGAACGAGCCGAGGCGAGCGCGAGCCTGGCCGGCGAGCGAGCGTCGACGATCGCCACCTTGACCGCGGACCTCGCCGCCACCCGCGCCGCGCTCGACGAGGAACGCGGCCGCGGCCAAGCTGCCGCGGCCCGTGCCGAGGCGGCCGAAACGCGCGCCGAAACGGTCGCCGGGCGGCTCGACGCGGCACGCGAAGAGCTGACCAAGGCAGCTGCTGCCCACCACGCCGCGCAGGAAGCCACCCTCGAACGGGCGCGAGCGGAGGTGGAACGCATGCGCGCCGGGTACGACCAGCGGCTGGCCGAGGCGCAGGCCGCGCACGAGCAGACCGTCCGGTCCATGCACGAGACGACCACGAACCTCGGCGCCGAACTCCGCGCCGCCGCGGGCCGTGCCGACAACGCCGAACGCGCGCTGACCAGGGCACTCGCCGTCTTGCGGGAGATCCCGAACGCCGAGTTACCCGAGGACGTCGTGGCAATGCTCAAGTAACTACTTGACTATTAGTCCGCGCCGCGCATACTTAAGTACATGCTTGACCATGACCTGGACCTGCTGTTCCGCGCGCTGGGCGACCGGACGCGGCGGGCGCTGGTGGAGCGGCTCGTGCGCGGGCCCGCGTCGGTCAGTGAGCTGGCCGAGCCGCTGACCATGTCGCTCGCCGCCGTCGTGCAGCACCTGCAGGTCCTCGAAGCCGCCGGGATCGTGCGGTCGGAGAAGGCCGGCCGCGTCCGGACCTGCCGGATCGAGCCGGAGCTGTTGCGGGCCGGCGAGCACTGGCTGGGGCGGCAGCGCACCACGTGGGAAAGCAGGCTCGACCGGCTCGGTGACTTCCTCGCCGAGCCGCCCGGCCCCTCGGAAGGGAGCACGACATGACCGTCAAGCACACCACTTTCTCACTCGAACGCACCTACCCCGTCCCGCCGGCGCGGGTGTTCGCCGCCTGGGCGGACCCGGTCGCCAAGAACCGCTGGTTCGTTTCCGAGGGTGCGCACGAGCTGGATTTCCGCGTCGGCGGCCAGGAAACCATCGACGGCCGCGCGCCCGACGGCGGTGCCCTGAACCTCGTTTCGACCTATCACGACATCGTGCCGGAGCAGCGGATCGTCTACTCCTCCACGCTCGCCGGCGCCGGCGCGCTCGCGACCGTCTCCATCACCACCGTCGAACTGCTGCCCGAAGGTGACGGCACCCGGCTGGTCCTCACCGAGCAGGACACGTTCCTCGACGACGCCGAGAAACCGGAGTGGCGCGAGCAGGGCACGGGCGACTGGCTGGACAAGCTGGGCGAGGAGCTGAAATGACGGCAGAACTTGCCGGAGCGTCGTTCACGCCGTCCGGTACCGCTGGGGACTGACGCCGAACTCGCGCTTGAAGGCCGCGCTGAGCGCGAACGCGCTGCCGTAGCCGACCTGGTGGGCAACCGAGCCGATCGTGGCGTCCGGTTGCTGGCGCAGCAGGTCCGCGGCGAGCGCGAGGCGCCAGCCGGTGAGGTAGGCCATCGGCGTCTCGCCGACCGTCGTGGCGAACCGGCGGGCCAGTGCGGCGCGGGAGACGCCGGTGTCGGCGGCGAGCTTCGCGACCGTCCACGGCTCGGCCGGCTGGTGCTGCAGCAGCCGCAACGCCTGGCCGACGACCGGGTCGTCGTGGGCTCGGTACCAGGCGGGCGCGCTGGTGTCGGGCCGGTCGAACCACGCGCGCAGCGCGGCGATCAGCACCAGGTCCAGCAGCCGGTCGAGGACGGCTTCCTGTCCGGGCAGGTCCTTGCCGATCTCGCCGGCGAGCAACCCGGCCAGCGGCGTCGGCCAGTCGGCCGCCCGCAGGACGATCAACGTCGGCAGCGCGGCCAGGAGCTTCTTGCTGATCTCGCCCGCCATGCCGTAGGTGCCGGTGAGCAGCACGACCGGGCCGCCGGTGCCCCAGGTGCGGACGCCGAGGTCGGTGTACTCGGTGAGGTGCCCGCCGTCGGGAGTGCGGCACTCCTGGCCGGGCAGGATCAGCGCCTGCGGCGGTGTCGACGGGTGGTCGGCGACCAGGTACGGGTCCGGGCCGCGGACGATCGCGACGTCGCCTTCGCCCAGCAGGACGCTCTCGCCGGCGTCCGGGACGATCCACGCTTCGCCGCGCACCACCGACACCACGGTCAGCGGTGCTTCGTCTTCGATGCGCAGTGACCACGGCGGGGTCAGCACCGAGCGGAGCAGGAACGCGCCGTGGGCGCGGGAACCGTCCAGGAGCGCGGCGAGCGGGTCCATGCCGCCGAGTGTAGACGCTGGAACATGCGATTGAGGCTGTGAACTATGGAGAGTCTTATCGGCGACCGGTTGACTCTCGGCCATGACAACGAATTTCCTGGTGCTGGGGCGCCCGGCGACGGACGTCGAGGACTTCGCGCGGGACGCGGCGGCGGCCGGGGCCTGGGCGCGGTGAAGGGGAGAACGATGTCGACGGTGGTGCTGGTGGCCGCGCTGGTCGCGGCCGGGTTGATCGCCGGGCTGTTCTACGCCTACGCGTGCTCGGTGATGCCGGGTTTAGCACGTGGCGACGACAAGACGTTCGTGGAGGCGATGCGCGGCATCGACGTCGCGATCGTCAACCCGGTCTTCATGCTGACGTTCCTGGGCGCGCCGGTGCTGGCGGGCGTGGCGGTGTTCCTGAACCCCGGGCCGCGGCCGTGGGTGATCGCGGGGTTCGTGTTCCTGGTGGCGATGATCGTGATCACAGGCGTGGTGCACATCCCGCTCAACAATGCGATGGATAGCGGCGGTGACGACTACGCGGCGGTGCGGGCGGCGTTCGAGGCGGTCTGGGTGCGCTGGAACGTCGTGCGTGCGGTGGTGAGCACGGCGGGCTTCGGCTGCCTGGTCGCCGCCGTGCTCACCAAGAGGTGACTCAGTCCGCGAGGCGGAAGAGCAGGTCGGTGACCCAGTCGGCGGGATCCGGCACCTCGAGGGGGTTGGTGCGCAGGACTTCCAGGCGGCCGCCCCACTCCTCGCCGTCGGGGCCTTCCGTGACATCCCACGTGACGCCCTCGGCGGCGCCCCAGGCCAGTACGTCCGCGGTCGCGGCGGCCAGGCCGTCAGGGGCGCCGACGTAGGTTTCGAGGACGTACTTCCCGGCCGGGACCTCGCCGAGGAACGCCGGTTCCCGCAGGTCGAACTCGCCGTCGACCGGGACGCCCGCTTCGACGGTGAACCGCATGCCGGGGTGCAGCACGCGGTAGCGGAAGAACGGCGCTCCGGCCGGGACGATCCCGCGGCCGGCCAGGGTGCCGATGAGCGGCGGCAGCCGGTCGGCGATGCGCGGGAAGTCCTCGATCCCGAGGGTGGCGCGCTCGGCGACGTAGCGCTGGGCCGGTCGGTCCACGATGGACGGCATCAGGGTTCCTCCGGGACGAAGATCGGGCGGACTTCGATACTGCCGTAGGTCACGGCGGGGTGCTTGGCCGCGATCTCGAGGGCTTCGTCGAGGTCGTCGCATTCGAGGACGACGTAGCCGCCGACCTGCTCCTTGGCTTCGGTGAAGGGGCCGTCGGTGAGCAGCACTTCCCCGTCGCGGACGCGGATGGTCGTGGCTTCCGACGGCGGGCGCAGGCCGCCTCCGCCGTGGATCTTGCCGCGGCGGGCAAGGTCTTCACCCCAGCCGTCGCAGCCGTCGTACTGGTGTTCCTCGGCGGTCTCGTCGCCGGCGATCAGCAGCAGGTAGCGCATTCAGCGTCCTTCCAGTACTTCGCGCAGACGCGCGGCGAAGGCTTCCGGCTCGGCCATGAACCCGCCGTGGTCACCGGGGAAGAACTCCGGCTTCCGGTCGAGGTCGGCGGCCAGGCCGAGGCCCGTTTCGTGGGCGAGCTGCCCGGCGGACTTCTCGCCGACGGCGACGACCAGCCGCGCGGACGTCGCCCGCAGCGCGTCGAGGTCCGGCTCGTAGGCGCCGGTGGCGGGCATCAGGTGCCCGAAGAAGTAGGCGAAGTTGCCTTCTCCGCGCGGGTCGAGCGGCGGAGCCGGGTCGATGCCCAGGGTCGCCATGAACGCGGCGAAGGCCGGGCCGACGCCGTGTTCGCGGTAGAGCGCGGGGATGTCGGGGCCGTCGAGCGCCCCGGTGGGCGCGTACCGGGTGACCGGGGGTTCGTGCAGCACGACCGTGCGGACGTCGCCGGGGTACCGCACGACGTGGTCGAGCATCGTGATGGCGCCGCCGCTGCTGGCGAGGACGTCCGCGGGGCCGACGTCGGTGAGCAGGCGGTGGACGTCGTCGGCGTGCTCGCGGATCGTGTCGGGTCCGGGTTCGCCCTCGAGGGGACTGCGGGACAGGCCGCGGGGGTCGTAGGTGACGACGGTGTGGTCCTCGGCCAGCAGGGGCCGGATCGAGGTGAACACCGTCGAGTCGGCGGGGCCGCCGGGGACCAGCAGCAGCACGGGGCCGCTGCCGGTGACGTCGTAGGTGATCGTGGCGCCGGGGACGGCAAGGGTGGTCATGGGTGTTCCTCCGGTGGTCGGGCTTCTCCCGACCGACGAACGGACGCGGCCGGGACCGACACCGCTTCGGAGATTCTTCGCGTGAGGTACGCGCGTTCGGACTCGGTGGGCGCGAGGTCGCGCGCTTTCGCGTACCACTCGGCGGCTTCGGCGTGCCGGCCGAGCCGGCGGAGGAAGTCGGCGCGGGTGGCGGGCAGGAGATAGTAGCCGTCCATGGTCAGCTCGTCGAGGAGGGCGAGCCCGGCGAGCGGGCCGTCGGCCATGCCGACCGCGACGGCCCGGTTGAGCTCGACGACGGCGCTGGGGACGTGCTTGCGCAGCTCGCCGTAGAGGCCGGCGATCTGCGCCCAGTCGGTGTCGGCGGGCCGGGCGGCGGTGGCGTGGCAGGCGGCGATGGCGGCCTGGATCTGGTACGGCCCGGGCTGCCGCCGGCGCAGCGCGGTCTCCAGGAGCTGGGTGCCTTCGGCGATTTCGCCCGCGTCCCACCGGGTGCGGTCCTGTTCTTCGAGCGGGACGAGCTCGCCGTCGGGGCCGGCCCGGGTGGCGCGGCGGGCGTGCTGCAGCAGCATCAGCGCGAGCAGGCCGAGGGCCTCGGGTTCGTCCGGCATGAGGTGGGCCAGGACGCGGGCGAGCCGGACGGCCTCGGCGGCGAGGTCGGGGCGCAGCAGGTCGGGCCCGGCGCTGGCGGAGTAGCCCTCGTTGAACGTCAGGTACAGCACGCCGAGGACGGCGGCGGTGCGTTCGGGCAGCAGGTGCGCGGGCGGGACGCGGTACGGGATCCCGGCGTTGCGGATCTTGCGCTTCACCCGCACCAGCCGCTGGGACATGGTGGCTTCCGGGACGAGGAAGGCGCGGGCGATCTCGGCCGTGGACAGCCCGGCCAGCGTGCGCAGCGCCAGCGCGACCTGGGCTTCGGTGGCCAGGGCGGGGTGGCAGCAGGTGAAGATGAGCCGCAGCCGGTCGTCGGTGACGCCGCTGTCGTCGAGGTCCGGCTCGTCGGGCACGTGCATGAGGGCGGCCTCCCGGAGCTTGGCGGCGCCGGCGGTTTCGCGGCGGAGCCGGTCGGTGGCGCGGTTGCGGGCGGCGGTGGTCAGCCAGGCGCCGGGCCGCCGCGGGACGCCGTCGCGCGGCCAGGTGCGCAGCGCGAGAGCGAACGCCTCCTGGGCGCACTCCTCGGCGAGGTCCCAGTCGCCGGTGATCCGGATGAGCGTGGCCACGACCTGGCCCCACTCTTCGCGGAACGCCTCCGCGACCGCCGTCTCGACGTCCACCACCGCTCCTCCTCCCGCCGGGTCACCCACCCGACGAACGGCGGGGGCCGGGACCGACCGCCGCGGCGTGGCAGGCGCCGAACCCCTCGGCGCGCACGACGATCCGGCCACCTTCGACGCGGACGGCCGTCTCGGTGGCGTCGCTGACCGCCGTGACGCCGGCGGCGGCGGCGAGCTCGCCCGCGGCGTCGCAGACGAGCCTCAAGCGAGGACTCGCGGGGGGTGCGATTGCCTGGTCGAGGCAGCCGCGCAGGTCGGCGACGGCGAGCCGGGCCAGGGCAGCGAGTTCGCCGGGGTCGCTGGTGACGAGCACGGCGGTGACGTCGGCGCCCGCGCGCACAGCCTCCTCGAAGGCGGACGCTCGGTGCAGGCCGAGGATCGTGACGACGCCGTCGCCGGGCCGGAACGGTTCGCCGGTCAGCAGGTCGGTCGCCGGCGGCGGGGTCCAGGGTTTGTCCGCCAGGCGGGCGTGACTGGTGATCGGCGGGGTCGCGGGCCAGTCGTCGACGAGGTCCAGGTCGAGCAGTGCCGCGCAGGCGGTGACGACGTGGAACGGCTCGCCGAAGCCGGGTGCGGCCACGGCGAGCTGGCTCGCGCCGTGCAGCGTCGTGAGGGCGGCTTCGGCGACGCGGACGAGGCGCCGTCCCGGGCGCAGCCGTTCGAGGGCGAGCCCGAGCAGGATCGCCTCGATGCGCATGAGCTGCGCGAACGGCCGGCGGGTGTGCTCGTCGGCGAGGATCTCGGGCAGCAGGTCGCGGCCGAGGCGGGCTTCGCCGCTGTCGCTGTCGGTGGCCAGCGGCAGGCGGGCGACCCAGGCGCGGGCGAACGCGGCCAGGACGTCGGCCGCGGTCGGGTTCGGCGGTGGGGTGGCGTAGCGGGGTGCGCGTTCGGCGAGGTCGGCCAGGACGGCGAAGTAGAGGGCCCGCTTGCCGGGGAAGTTGGAGTAGACCGCGCCGCGGGTGAGCTCGGCGCGTTCGGCGATGACGTCGATCTTCGCCTCGCGGAAGCCGCGCTCGGCGAACTCGTCGCGGGCGGCGGAGAGGACCTTCGCGCGATTGCGTTCCTGGGTTTCCGCCCTGCTGAGCCTGACCATCGTCCTCCTTGCCACGGCGTCGCCAGTCAAGATACCGTGACCACTGAGATGATAGGAACATCTGATCTGACCATGTGGAGTTGCGGATGAGCCCCGAGATCGACCTGACCGACCTGAAGGTCCTCACCGACCCGTTCACCGCCTACGACCAGGCGCGGGAAGTGAGCGCGCTGGCCAAGCTCGTGATTCCCGGCTTCGGCCCGTTCTGGGCGCTGACCCGTTACGCCGAGGCTCGCGCGATGCTGGCCGACCCGCGGTTCGAGGTGCGCGCGGAGAGCTTCCTGCGGCCGCCGGGCATCCCCGAGCACTGCCTGGCCTACCTGCGGACGATGGCCGAGCAGGACGGGCCCGAGCACCTGCGGCTGCGGCGGCTGGTCGCCCCGGCGTTCACCCCGAAACGCGCCGCGCAGCTGCGCCCACGGCTGCTGGCCCTCACCGAACGCCTGCTCGACGACCTGCCCGCGCACGCCGAGGACGGCGTCGTGGACCTCGTCGCGCACTTCGCGCGGCCGCTGCCGATGGACGTCATCTGCGAGATGGCCGGCATTCCCGACGCCGACCGGCCGCGCTGGCGGGAGTACGGCGCCGCGGTCGCCGGCGGCGTGGGCCCGGACTTCGCCGCCGCGATCCCGGCGATCATCGAGGGCGCGAAGGACGCGGTGGCGCGCAGCCGGGCCGAACCGGGCGACGACCTCATCGGCGACCTCGTGCGCGCCGAGGACGACGACCGGCTCACCGACACCGAGCTGGTCACCCTGGTCTGGCACCTCGTGCTGGCCGGGCAGACCCCGGTGAACCTGATCGCGAACGCCGTCGAGGCCCTGCTGCGGCACCCCGACCAGCTCGCGGCCGTGCGTGCGGAGCCGGGACGGTGGCCGGGGGCGGTCGAGGAGCTGATGCGCTTCTGCAGCCCGCAGCTGCTGACCACGCCGCGGTTCGCGCGCGAAGACGTCGAGATCGACGGGCAGCTGATCCGCGCAGGCGAACGGGTCACGGCCGCGATGGTGGCCGCCGACCGCGACCCGCGGGTGTTCGCCGACGCGGACCGGCTCGATGTCACCCGGGAAGGGCCGGCGCAGCTGGGGTTCTCGCACGGCCCGCACTTCTGCCTGGGCGCGTCGATCGCGCGGGTGGAGACGGAAGTGGCGCTGTCGGCGCTGTTCGGCCGGTTCCCGGATCTCGCGCTCGCCGTCGACGACGTGCCGCGCGCGCCCGACGGCGGGACCTGGCGGCCCGCGAACCTACTGCTGGCGCTCTGACACCAGGGTTTCGATGCCGTCGAGGACGCGGGCGAGGCCGAAACGGAAGAGGTAGGCCGGGTCTTCGGCGTTGTTGTGGGCCTCGCCCGCGGCCTGGCCGACCCTGCGGCCAGGGCGTAGTGCGCCGCCGGAGTCCGACCCGGAGCTGCTGCTCGGCTGAGGCTTCTTCACGAGAAGAACCGGCGTCCAGGCAAGGATTTTCGTGGGATTTCGCCGTATCCAGCGTGATCCCCGATGTCTCCTGTCCGCGACGGCGGGGTTCTCGCCGGGTCACTGGGGGTGCGGGCGCGCGGGTGCTCCTCCCGCGCGCCCGCCCGGTTCTTGTCGGTGTCCGGCGCTAGCGTGCGCGCCATGGACCCCATTGCCGCCGAGCTGCACCGGTACCTCCAGGAAAAGCGCGAGAGCGTGCTCGCGTCGTTGTCCGTGTTGAGCGAGTACGACATCCGCCGTCCGATGACCCCGACGGCCACGAACCTGCTGGGCCTGGTCAAGCACCTGGCCAGTGGCGAGCTGGGGTCACTCGGCGAGTGCGTCGGCCGCCCGTCCCCGGTCCGGCTGCCGTGGGTGGAGGACGGCTCGGTCTGGGACGGCGCGGACATGTGGGCCACCGCGGACGAGACCCGCGAGGAGGTGGTCGAGCTGTACCGGATGGCGTGGCGGCACACGGACGAGTCGATCGAGCAACTGCCGCTGGACGCGCCCGCTTCGGTGCCGTGGTGGCCGGAAGAGCGCCGCAAGACGACGTTCGGGTCGCTGCTGGTGCGGGTGACCGCCGAGACGGCACACCACGCCGGGCACGCCGACATCGTCCGCGAGCTGGTCGACGGCCACGGGGGCGCCGACCACGACGACATCGGCGACGCGGCGTGGTGGGAGCGGTACACCGCCCGCGTCCAGCAGGCCGCCGACCACCACCGCCCGTCCGTCAGCCCACCGGCGTGACCGCGTAGTCCTTGACCCGCATGGAGTCGTGCATGCGCACGCCGCCGGTGTTGAGCTTCGCCAGCGCCGTGGTGACGCGCGCCGGCAGTGCCGAGACCAGCTGGCCGCCGCGGGCCAGTGCCCACACCCCGGCGCGGGAGGCGGGGATCAGGCTGCGGGCGGCACCGGCGGCGAACGCGCGGCTCTTGCGCACCAGCTCGCCCATTTCCCTTTCGTAGGCGGCGAAGGCGCGTTCGTGGTCGCCGCCCGCCGCGGCCAGCTCGCCGGCCAGGACGTACGCGCCGAGCACCGCGAGGCTGGTGCTGCCGCCGACGGCCGGCGGGGCAGTAGCCGGCGTCGCCGACGAGCGTGACGCGCCCGCGTGACCACGTGTCGAGCCCGAGCTGGGTGATCGAGTCGAAGTAGAACGGGCCTGGCCCGTCGAGCTCGGCGAGCCAGCCGTCGACCTGCGGGTGCATCCCGGCGTACGCCTCGCGCAGCAGCTCCTTCTGTCGCGTGACGTCGCGGTGGTGGTAGTCCAGCAGCTCGTCGTGGCGGAAGAGGAACACCGCGCGGGTTTCGTCGAGGTGGCGGGCGCGGTAGATCCCCGCGGTGCGGCCGGGGCCGAGGTGCAGGACGGTCTCGCCGTCGCCGAGGCCGAAGGCGCCCGGAATGGAGAGCACGGCCAGGTAGGCGCCGATGAAGTTCGTCAGGCCGGCTTCCTCGCCGAAGACCAGGCGCCGGACGTTCGAGTGCAGCCCGTCGGCGCCGACGACGAGGTCGAACTCGCGCGGCGCGGCGTGCTCGAAGGTGACGTCGCCGTCGGGGGAGATGCTGGTGATCGACTCGCCGAAGAGGTACTCGACGTCGTCGCGGCCGGCGTCGTAGTAGATCTCGCTGAGGTCGTCGCGCATGATCTCGACGTGCCGGTCGGAGGTGGCGCGGTAGATCTTCGACAGGTCCACGCGCACCGGCCGGCGGACGCCTTCGCGGTGCAGAGTCATCCGGGTGGTGCCGGTCGCGTGCGCTTCCACGCGGGGCAGCACGCCCATCCGTTCGGTGATGTCCATGGCGGGCCGGAAGAGGTCGACGGCGTGGCCGCCGGTCTTACGCAGTGCCGGGGCGCGTTCGACGACCGTGACGTCGAAGCCGCGGCGGGTGAGCCAATAGGCGAGCACCGGACCCGCGATGCTGGCGCCCGAGACGAGAATCCGCATGAGTACCTCCCTGACTTAACGGTAGGTAAGTTGTACCACAGCTCCTTACCTATCGTTAAGTCAGTTATGCTGGGCCGGTGCCGAAACCCTCCGACACCAAGCAGCGCATCCTCGACGTCGCGCGCGACCTCTTCACCACCCAGGGCGTGCAGCGCACCAGCCTCCAGGACATCGCCGACCGCCTGGGCATCACCAAACCCGCGCTCTACTACCACTTCCCGTCGCGCGACGACCTCGTCCGCAGCATCGTCGCGCCCATGCTCGACGACGGCGAACAGTTCCTCCTCGCCCAGGAAGCCCGCGGCGACGCGCCGGTCCGGGAGCTGATCGAGGGCTTCTTCGACTTCAACTACCGCCACCGCGCGGACGTGATCATGCTGCTGGCCGAGCTGCCGACGCTGGCCGACCTCGGCCTCATCGACCAGGCGCTGGGCTGGCGCACCCGGCTCACCGCGCTGATCTGCGGCCCTGCGCCGACCCTCGAGCGGCAGGCTCGGGCCATCCTCGCGCTCGGCGGCCTGCAGGACGTCTGCATGCAGTTCCCCGATGCCCCGGTCGAACAGCTGAAAGCGGCGGCGGTCGCCGGAGCTCTCGACGCACTCGGCGGCTAACGGACAGCGGCGCGCTCGATGATCGCGCCGGTGTCGACCCCGGCCGGGAGCGTGCCGAACGCGATGCCCCAGTCGCCGCCGAACCGGGACGCGCAGAACGCGTCCGCCACCGCCGGGTGCCCTTGGCGCACCAGCAGCGACCCCTGCAGCACCAGCGCCATCGCCTCGACCACCCGCCGCGCCCGGTACTCGATCGCGTCGAGGTCGGTCAGCTCCTTGCGGACCCGGTCCACGGCGTCGTCGAGCCGCGCGTCGCCGCCGGCCGCCTGCTCGACCTCGGCGAAGAACGCCGCGACCGACTCCGGCTGCTTGCCCATGGCGCGCAACGCGTCCAGCGCGGCGACGTTGCCCGAGCCCTCCCAGATCGACGACAGCGGAGCCTCGCGGTAGAGCCGCGGCATGCCCGACTCCTCGACGTACCCGTTGCCGCCGAAGCATTCCAGCGCCTCCGCCGCGTGCATCGGCGCCCGCTTGCACACCCAGTACTTCGACACCGCGAGCCCGAGCCGCCGGAACGCCTGCTCCTGCGCGTCGTCGCGCCGATCGCCCGCCGCGGCCAGCCGCATCGCCACCGTCGTCGCCGCCTCGGACTCGACCACGAGATCCGCGAGCACGTTCGCCATCAGCGGCTGGTCGACCAGGGCCTTGCCGAACGCGTGCCGGTGCGTCGCGTGGTGCACCGCACGCACCGCACCCAGCCGCATCCCGGACGCGCTGCCGAGCGTGCAGTCCAGCCGGGTGTTGTTGACCATCTCGATGATGGTGCGGACCCCACGGCCCTCCTCACCGACGAGCCAGCCGACGGCATTGTCGTATTCGATCTCCGACGACGCGTTGGACCGGTTGCCCAGCTTGTCCTTCAGCCGCTGCAGCCGGATCGGGTTGCGCGAGCCGTCGGGCAGGACGCGGGGGAGCAGGAAGCACGAGAGCCCGCCGGGCGCCTGGGCCAGCGTCAGGAACATGTCCGACATCGGCGCCGAGGTGAACCACTTGTGCCCGACGAGGGTGTAGCTGCCCTCGGCACTCGGCGTCGCGGTCGTGGTGTTGGCGCGGACGTCGGAACCGCCCTGCTTCTCGGTCATCGACATGCCCGCGATCAGGCCGCGCTTGGTGCCCGGCTCGCGCAGCCCGAAGTCGTACTCGGTCGCGGCCAGCAGCGGCTCGTACCGCGCGGCCAGCTCCGGGTTGGCCCGCAACGCCGGGATCGCGGCGTAGGTCATCGAGATCGGGCAGCTGTGCCCGGCCTCGACCTGCCCCCAGACGTAGAACTTCGCCGCCCGGGCCGCGTGCGCACCCGCACGCGGGTCCCGCCACGGCGTGCCGTGCAGCCCGTGCGACACCGCGACGGTCATCAGCTCGTGCCAGTACGGGTGAAACTCGACCTCGTCGATCCGGTGGCCGTACCGGTCGTGCGTGCGCAGCACCGGCTCGTTCTCGTTGACCACCCGGCCCCACTCCTGGGCCTGCTCGCTGCCGGCCAGCCGGCCCAGCTCGTGCAGCTCGTCCGACGCCCACCCGGCGTCGGCCCGCTCCAGCCCGGCCAGCAGCGCGGGGTCGTCGGCAGTGTCGTGGCCGGTGAACGGCGGGACCTGGTTGGTGACCTCATGCGTGGCGGGCATCGGAACCTCCTAGAGCGCGGACGAAGAACGTGCGGAGCTCGGCGACGTCGCCGGCGTTACCGCTGGTCAACGGGCCGATCAGGACTTCGGCGGCCGCGCCCACCAGGGCGGCGGCGGTGAGCCGGCCGTCCTGCGGCGGCAGCGCGCCTGCTTTGACACCGGCCGCGACGTGCTCGGCGACGACGTCGGTGAACGCGCGCCGGAATTCGAGCCGTTCGGCGTCGATCCGCGCGTCGACCGGTTCGGCGAGCAGGGCGTACGCCTGACGCGGCGCCTTGAGCGCGCGCTGGGCGAACGTCTCGAACACGGCAAGAACCCGGTCAGCGGGCTCGCCGGGCTGCGCGGACGCGGCCCGGACGGCCTCGACCTCCCGCGTCACGACCTGCCGGAACACGTGCACGACCAGGTCGGCCTTGGTGGGGAAGTGCTGGTAGACGCTCCCGACGGCGACGCCGGCCCGCTCGGCGACGGCCGCGACGGAACAGCCGCTGTAGCCGTGTTCGGCCAGCTGCTCGGTCGCGGCGGCGACGATCGTCGCGCGCTGGGCGTCGAGCCGTTCCTGGACCTTCGGGGTGCGGCGGTAGGGCACAGCAAGAAGTGAAGCACTGATTCATTGCTTCAGTCAACGCTGCAGACGACGCACCGCGCGAAGCTCAGGTGGCCCGCGGCACCAGCGCCACCAAGTATCGGCAGGGGAGCGCCCCCGGGTTCGCGAACACCCGCTCCGGCGCCGTCCCCAGCTGCAGGCAGTCTCCGGCGGCCAGCTCGTGCACCTCGGCCCCCTCCCGGAGCCGCAGGTGCCCCTCCAGCACCCAGATCTGCTGGTGCAGGAACGCACTCGCGAGCAACGGCACCTCCGCACCCGCGGGCAGCTCGATCTCGACCAGCTCCAGCGGCCGCCCGGCGGCGGGGGAGACCGCGCGCCGCCGGTACCCGGTACCCGGATCCACCCACACCGGCTGCTCCGCCGCACGTACCAGCCGTCGCTCGTCGCCTTCGGCCCGCGCGATCAGCTCGGACAACGTCATCCCCAGCGCCGCCGACAGCTTCGCCAGCAACGCCGCCGTCGGCTGGACGTCACCCCGCTCGATCTTGCCGATCATCGCGCGCGACACCCCGGACGTCTCGGCCAGCGCAGCCGCCGAGAGACCTTGGGACGTCCTCGCCCCGTGCACGGTGGCGGCCAGGCGAGCGGTCAGGGGATCGGTCATGGGTTGATACTATACGACCCCTTCTGGCTACCATATGAGCCATGCTGATCCGAGACGCCACCCACGGAGACGCGGCCGCCTGCGCCGCCCTCTACGCCCCCTACGTCACCGACACCGTCATCTCCTTCGAGGACGAACCACCGTCCACCGCCGAAATGACCCGCCGGATCGCCGACGCGCACGCCTGGTTCGTCCTCGAAGACGCCGGCCGCGTCGCCGGTTACGCCTACGCCCACCGCTTCGCCGAACGCGCCGCCTACCAGTGGTCCTGCGAGACGAGCATCTACCTCGAACGCGGCCGCCGCCGCACCGGCGCCGGCCGCGCCCTGTACGAAACGCTCTTCGAACGACTGCGGGACAACGGCTTCTGCCGCGCCTTCGCCGGGATGACCCTCCCCAACGACGCCAGCGCCGGCCTGCACCGCGCACTCGGGTTCGAACCCGCAGGCATCTACCGCCGGGTCGGCTGGAAACACGGCGCGTGGCGCGACGTCGCCTGGGTCCAGAAGGACCTTCGCGCAACCGATGGTTGCACTTCTCCGCCGGTGCCGCTAACGTGACACGCAACCAAACGTTGCACGAGGAGCCGGCATGGACTACGGAACGCTCGACCGCGAAATCCACATCGAAGCCACCCCCGAAGTCGTCTTCGACGTCGTGAGCAGCCCCGAACACCTCCGCGAATGGTGGCCCGACGAAGCCGACTACCCGGTCGAACCCGGGGGACAAGGCCGCATCGGCTTCGGCGGCCACCGGGTCGGCTTCACCGTCGTCGACGCCGTCCCCCCGAAACACTTCTCCTTCCGCTGGACCCACGCCGAGGGGGAGACCGCCGCCCCCGGCAACTCGTTCCTCGTCGTCTTCGAACTCGAGCCCACCACCACCGGCACCCGCCTCCGGATGACCGAAACCGGCTTCCGCGAACGCGGCTGGGACGAAGCCAAGATCGCCGCCGAGTACGCCGACCACGTCAGCGGCTGGGACCACTTCCTGCCCCGCCTGCCCGCCTGCGCCGCCAAGGTGGGAGTCACCCGGTGAGCACCGCCGTGGACGACGACCTCTGGTCGGCCGTCGGCGACCCCACCCGCCGCCGCCTGCTCGACCTGCTCCTCGGCGCGGGGAGCGCCACCGCGACCAGCCTGAGCGAACACCTCCCGGTGACCCGCCAAGCCGTCGCGAAGCACCTCACCGTCCTCGACCGCGTCGGCCTCGTCCACGCCACGGCCACCGGCCGCGAGAAGCAGTACCGCGTCGACGAAGCCCAGCTCGCCCGCGCCGTCGCCCAGCTCGCCGACGTCGGCGCCGCCTGGGACGCCCGGCTGCGCCGCATCAAGCACCTCGCCGAAACCATCCAGAAGAACCGGTAGAGAGAGAAGACCATGGACATCCTGCACCGCATCGGCATCGAGAAGTCCTCGCCGGATCAGGTCTACGAGGCGCTCACCACCCTCGACGGCCTCTCCGGGTGGTGGACCAAGAAGACCGTGGGGGACACCGACCTCGGCGGCGTGATCGCGTTCCGGTTCATCCC
Source organism: Amycolatopsis sp. NBC_01488 (assembly GCF_036227105.1). Taxonomy (NCBI): domain Bacteria; kingdom Bacillati; phylum Actinomycetota; class Actinomycetes; order Pseudonocardiales; family Pseudonocardiaceae; genus Amycolatopsis; species Amycolatopsis sp. NBC_01488. The sequence goes on from NZ_CP109434.1 coordinate 7,262,038, forward strand.
CGGCGGCTTCGACATGAAGGTCACCGAGCTCGACCCGGGCCGGCTCGTCCGCTGGGAGGTCGTCGACGGCCCGCCGGAGTGGATCGGCACGACGATCCACTGGGACGTCGAGCAGCGCGGCGACCACACGATCGTCCTGTTCAAGCACGAAGGCTGGCGCGAGGCCGGCGAGTTCATGCACCACTGCAGCACGAAGTGGGCCATCTACCTGATGAGCCTCAAGCAGCTGCTGGAGACCGGAGAGGGCGCCCCGGCACCGCGGGACGTCATGATCAGCGACTGGCACTGACGTTACTTGACATAATGTACATTATCGGCACTTGGGACGTGCTGCGACGCAAAGCCGGGAGGGGTCCTGAAGCCCGGTTTCCCGGGAGGTGCGTTCGGTTCGTCAGGACGGCTTCTCCTGAGGTTTCCGGTCGGACCTTCTGACACATCGAGCGCCTGACGCCCTGCGGGCGCCTTTCGGACGCCGCAGGAGCATCCCCTGGAGCCATCGGACAGATGCGCCACCACCCGACCTCAAAACGTCACGGTGACGAAACTGCGGTGGGCGATCCGACGCACAGACGGCAGTCGGCAATGTCGACGCCGCAGCCTTGCTGACTGCCGACCGCCGCACAGTCTCCCGCAGCGGACCGGTCGCTCGAACATACGTGCGCATCCCCGCTGCGCGCATTGTGGGGCGACTCAGGGTCGAATTCGTCTTCGAGAGAGCCTTGGATCCCCCGGGAGACCATTCCGGGCTAAACCGACATTTCATGCATAATGGCGATTATGCATGAAATGTCGGGGCCGACCCGCCGACCGGAATTGTCGGTGGTGTGCTGTACAAGATCCACATGAAGGTTTCCGAGGCCCAGCAAGCCTTCTTCGCGGCCAGACGGCCCCGCAAGGACTCTCCGCACACCACCGACGCCTACCGCCGCGACCTCGCCGGGATCACCACTCTCCTGGTTTCGGAGCTCGGCCGCCCTGTCGAGGATCTCGACGTCGCCGACCTGACCGGACCGGCGCTGCGGTCGGTGTTCGGCGTGTTCGCCGACGGGCACGCGAAGAGCTCGGTGCTGCGGGCCTGGTCGACGTGGAACCAGTTCTTGACGTTCTGCGTGGCGGACGGGCTGCTCGAGGGCAACCCGATGGGTGCGGTGGCGCGCCCGCGGACGCCGGCGTTGACGCCGAAGCCGTTGCGGGGTGAGGAAACCCCGGAGCAGCTGCTGTCGGCGGCGGCCGCGGGTTCGCGGCGCGCGCGGGATCCGTGGCCGGAGCGGGACGTGCTGGTGATCGCGCTGGGGCTGGTGGCGGGGTTGCGGGCGGCGGAGATGCGGGCGCTGACGGCGCGGTCGCTGGTGGGGCGTGCGGGTGAGCTGCGGTTGCACGTGAAGGGGAAGGGCAGCCGGGACCGGTCGATCCCGGTGCAGCCGGTGCTGGCGGAGCTGATCGAGCGGTATCGGGCGTCGTGCCGGGTGCGGTTCCCGAGCGTGCGGTTCTCCCCTGGTTCGCCGTTGCTGCTGGATCGGTCGGGTGAGCCGATCGGGCGGGGTGCGCTGGAGTACCTGGTGAAGTCGTGTTATCGCGGTGCGGGGTTGCACGACCGGGTGCCGGCGGGGGCGAACCTGCACGCGTTGCGGCACACGTTCGCGACGCGGTTGGCGGAGGACGGGGCGACGGCGTCGGAGATCATGGCGTTGCTGGGGCACGCGAGCTTGGCGACGAGCCAGAACTACATCGAGGCGACGGGCCGGGAGCAGCGTGCGGCGGCGGCGAGCAACCGGACGTACCGGGCGTTGGACGGCTTGGGTTGAGGCCGTTCGGCTCGTTCTCCCCCGGTGGTCAGCGGAGCTGTTCGAGGTCTTTGGCGGCTCGGGCGATGTCTTCGGCCAGTCCGCGCAGTTCGCGTGGGTCCGCGCCGTCGTCGGCCGCGGTCACGATGTCTTCGGCCGCGCACCGCAGCTGGAACAGGCGGTCCTGCAGTGCGGCGATTTCCGTGTCGGACAGCACGACGGCGTCCTCGGGCAGGCCGCTTCGCTGCAGCGCGGTGCGGCGCTCGTAGGCGCGCTGGCGGCAGGACTGGCCGCAGTAGCGGCGGCGGCGGCCGACGTTGCCGCCTTCGGGGAGGCGTCGTCCGCACCAGCCGCAGTGCCGGGGCGCGCCTCGGCGTCCGGGCACGAGTTCGACGGGGGCGGGCTGGGCTAGTTCGACGGCTTCCCTCACCCGGGAGACCCTAGCTGGCCACTGGTTGCTCATGCCGGGGTCATGGCGGAAGGGCACACTGGGGGGATGCAGGCGTCGTTTCCGTACCTGGCCGATCCGGTTCCCCGTGCGTTCGCGCACCGGGGGTGGCACCTCGACGAACTCGACGGGCTCGAGAATTCGCTGCCGGCGTTCCAGCGGGCGTGCGCGGAGGGGTACCGGTACCTGGAGACGGACGTGCACGCGACCGCGGACGGTGTGGTGGTGGTGCACCACGACGCGAGCTTGGATCGGACGACCGACGGGTCGGGGCCGATTGCGACGCAGAAGTGGGAGCAGCTGAAGAACGTCAAGATCGGGGGGAAGGCTCCGCTGTCGCGGCTGGAGGATCTGCTGGAGGAGCTGCCGAACGCGCGGTTCAACGTCGATGTGAAGGCCGATCGGGCGGTGGAGCCGTTCGTCGAGGTGCTGGAGCGGACGCAGGCGCACGATCGGGTGGCGGCGGCGGCGTTTTCGGACGCGCGGCTGGTGCGGTTGCGGAAGCTGGCGGGGCCGAAGCTGGTGACGGCGATGGGGCCGCGGTCGGCGTTCGCGTTGTGGGCGCGGGGGAAGCTGCCGCTGTTGCCCCTCGGGCGGCTGGTGCTGGGGGCGATGGCGCAGGTGCCGGTGCGTCAGGGTGCGCTGCGGGTGGTGGACAAGGCGTTCCTGTCGATCGCCGGGCGCTCGGGCATCGAGGTGCACGCGTGGACGATCGACGATCCGGCGGAGATGCGGATGTTGCTGGACCTGGGGGTGCACGGGATCGTGACGGATCGGCCGGATCTGTTGCGCGAGGTGCTGATCGAGCGGGGCAAGTGGCAGCGGTCGCAGGAGCTGTGAGCGTCAGCGGGGTGCTTTGCCGTTCCAGGCGGCGTCCCAGGTCTTGGGGCCGAGCAGGCCGCTGTCCTTGATGCCGTTGGAGCGCTGGAGGTCGAGGACGGCGGTGCGGGTCTTGTCGTAGTAGCAGCCGGTGCCGGTGAAGCCGTAGCCGAAGGCGTTCATGCGGAGCTGGAAGGCCTTGAGCGGGGCGGCGCAGTCGCCGTAGGAGTAGACGACGCCGGGCCAGGCGGGCTTGGGGCCGCCGGGTCCCGGTGGCGGGGTGGGCAGGTCTCCCCCGCCGATGTAGGCGGATTCGGCGTAGGTGGGGACGCGCTTGCTGCGGGCGTCGGCGTCGCCGGTGAGCTTGAGCAGGCCGGCGCACTGCCAGGGTTGCCAGCCGCGCATGCGGTAGAGGTAGAGGGCGCGGTAGTCCTGTTCGGCGGGGGCGGCCTGGTCGGGGCGGCCGGTGCCGCCGACGCTGCGCCAGGTGGGCAGGTCGAACTGGTAGGCGCCGTAGTAGCCGTTGCCGGTGTTGGTGGCGTAGCGGCCGCTCGACTCGCACATGCGGAGCTTGGTCCAGGCGCTCGAGGTGGGATCCGCGGAGGCGATGGCGGGGACGGTGAGCTGCAGACCCAGGGCGGCGAGGGCGAGAAGGAGGATTCTCGCGGCGGTGCGTCTCCGGTTCTGGATCATGGGAGCACAGTAGGAGCGTGTCCCACTGACCACAAGAGACACACTGCGCGCCTCAGTCTCACATGAAACTTCTTTCACTCTGGTCAGCGACACGCGGGGCACGGCGGACCGTGATTCGCCCGGAAGTGGCGGATGATCACGAAGCGACGAACCGGGCACGGTTTCGGCGGTTCGGTCATCGGCGTCGTTGCGGCCCAGTATTCTCCGCGCTGACCTGGAAGTTCTCGACATCGAGGAGCCGTGGATGACGCTGGCCGGGACGCGTTCGACCAAGCGCGAGCGCTGGGGCTGGTATTTCTACGACTGGGCGAATTCGCCGTTCTATTCGTCGACGACGACGGTGTTCGGCGCCCTTTCGATGAGCTCGATCGCGGCGGCGGACGCGAAGTCGAACATCACCCTTAACGGGGACCACGCGTGCGTGAACGCGGCCGGCGCGGCGGACACGTTGCACAACTGCGACGTGACGTTGTTCGGGCTGCAGTTCCCGGCCGGTTCGGTGTGGGGGTACCTGCTGTCGGTGGCGACGGTGGTGCAGGTGCTGGTGCTGCCGATCGCCGGTGCGGTGGCCGACCGCAGCCACCACAAGCGCCGGATCCTGGGCGGGTTCGCGTTCCTCGGTGCGGCCGCGGCGGCGGCGATGTTCTTCCTGGCCGGTTCGGACTGGCAGCTGGGCGTGGTGCTGTTCGTCGTGGCCAACATCGGCTACGGCGGGTCGCTGGTCGTCTACTACTCGTTCCTGGTCGACATCGGCGGCCCGGACGAGCGGGACGACATCTCGGCGAAGGGCTGGGCGTTCGGGTACTTGGGTGGCGGGCTGGCGCTGGCGTTGCAGCTGGGGTTCTACCTCGGGCACGACGCGTTCGGCGTCAGCAAGGGCATGGCGGTGCAGATCTGCTTCCTGACCTCGGGGCTGTGGTGGGCGCTGTTCACGTTCCCCGCGGTGCGGGCGCTCCCCCGCAGGCACACGCCGGTCGACGTCGTGCCGGGGCGGTCGGTGCTGCGCGCGGGCTTCGCGGAGCTGTGGCAGACGGTCAGGGCGGCGAGGGCCTATCCGTTGACGCTGGCGTTCCTGGGCAGCTACCTGGTCTTCACCGATGGGATCAACACCGTGGTGACGGTGTCGGCGCAGTACGGCAAGGACGAGCTGGGCTTCGGCGACTCGGTGCTGATCGTGACGATCCTGGTGATCCAGTTCGTGGCGTACCTGGGCGGGACGCTGCACGGGCTGGTGGCGCGGCGGATCGGGGCGAAGCGGACGATCCTGGGGAGCCTGGTGGTGTGGGTGGTCGTGCTGGCCGGGGCGTACTTCGTGCAGCCGAAGCAGCTGGTGCAGTTCCTGGCGGTGGCGGTGGGGATCGGACTGGTGCTGGGCGGGACGAACGCGCTGTCGCGGTCGTTGTTCAGTCAGCTGATCCCGGCGGGCAAGGACGCGCAGTACTACTCGCTCTACGTCGTGGGTGAGCGCGGGACGTCGTGGCTGGGGCCGCTGCTGTTCGCGGGGGTCGGGCAGGCGACGGGGTCGTTCCGGCTGGCCATCATCGCGCTGGTGGTCTTCTTCGCGGCGGGTTTGGTGCTGGTGTGGCTGGTGCCGGTGCGGCGGGCGATCGTGGCGGCGGGCAACACGCCGCCGGAGGTGCTGTGACCCTGTGACGTGGGTCGTTCGGCTGTCACCCGGCGCGAGGTGACGGCCGCGTCAAGCCACCGATAGGGTCAGGTGTCGTGACCTTGTTGAACGACCGGGCCGGCGGCCCCGACCCGACCGACGCCCTCTCGTCGGTGCCCGCGGCCGGTTCGCGCCGCGGGACGCCGCCGGTGGGCAGGCTGAAGTTCTGCTACGGGCCGATGGACTGCGGGAAGTCGACCCTGGCGCTGCAGATCGACCACAACCACGCGCGCCAGGGCCGGCGCGGCCTGGTGCTGGTGCGCCACGACCGGTCGGGCGCGCCGCGGATCTCGAGCCGGATCGGGCTGAGCCGGCAGGCGGTCGAGGTCGGCGAGGACACCGACGTGCGGGACCTGGTGCGGCAGGAGTGGGCGCGGGGGCAGCACGTGGACTACGTGGTCGTGGACGAGGCGCAGTTCCTCTCCCCCGGGCAGGTCGACCAGCTGGCGGAGCTGGCCGACGAGGTCGAGATCGACGTGTACTGCTTCGGCATCGCGACGGACTTCCGGAGCCGGCTGTTCCCGGGTGCCGCTCGCCTGTTCGAACTGGCGGACGAGCTGCAGCCGGTCCAGGTGGAGGTTTTGTGCTGGTGCGGGCTGCCCGGGCGGTTCAACGCGCGGGTGCTCGACGGCGAGGTGGCGCGTGCGGGCGACACCGTCGTGGTGGCAGATACCGAACAATCCGTAGTTGAATCTTCAGCTTCGGCCGGTTTTGAGGCCGAAAACACTACTGTGCGTTATCAGGTATTGTGTCGCCGCCACTTTCGATCGGGTGACTTGGGGCCCGTTACTGGTCGTCACGGTCAGTTACGGTTGGCCTGACGTGGGCACCAGTAGCCCATCCGGGGGATATCAGCACTAAGAAGGCCGTATTGACGTCACGCCGGAGCGCGAAACGCCTCCTACTAGAGGAAGCTGATGCCGTTGGGTGACGCAGCTCATCGTGAGCAACGACATGGTCGTCCGGGAATCCCCGGGGGTACTTGGTCGTTGCATAGGGTGAGCATCACCCAGGCTCCACCCGGAGCTGACTGAAAGGACCCCCATCATGGCCGACCGTGTTCTTCGTGGAAGCCGGCTGGGAGCGGTCAGCTACGAGACCGACCGCAACCACGACCTCGCCCCACGCCGCACTGTGCGTTACGCCTGCCCGAAGAACCACGAGTTCGAGGTGCCGTTCTCCGACGACGCCGAGATCCCGACGGTCTGGGAGTGCCGCCTGCACGGCAGCGAATCGGAGATCGTGGACGGCGGGCAGCCCGAGCAGAAGAAGGTCAAGCCGCCGCGCACCCACTGGGACATGCTGCTCGAGCGGCGCACGATCCCCGAGCTCGAGGACCTGTTGAACGAACGTCTCGCCGAGCTGAAGGGCCGGCGGACCTCCCGGTCCGCGTAACCCTTCGAGCGTCGGCCCGTAGCCACCGCTCCCGCCACAACGGAAAGGCCCCGCGACCTCCCCCCGCGGGGCCTTTCGCATGCCCGCGCTATCCCGCCGCGGCGCTGAACGGGCCGCGGAGAGCCGCCCACTGCAGCAGCATGATCGTCTTCGCGTCCGAGATCTCTCCCGTCTCGATCTTCTTGAGAGCGTCCTCGAAGCGCAGCTGCACCACCTCGATGTCCTCCCCCTCCGCCGCGATCCCGCCGCCCTCGCCGCGGTCCGCCGGGTCGTACGGCGCCGCGTAGCAGTGCAGGCGCTCGGTCACCGAGCCCGGGCTCGGGTAGACGTCGAAGACGCGCTCCAGCTCGCCGATGCGGACGCCCGTCTCCTCCTGAGCCTCGCGGCGGATCGCCGTCTCCGGGTCGTCGGCGTCCAGCAGGCCCGCGGCCATCTCCAGGAACATGCCGTCCGGGTGGTCGTTGACGTAGACGGGATAGCGGAACTGCCGCGTCAGCAGCACCGTGCCGCCCTCGACGTCGTAGAGCAGCACGGTGGCGCCGTTGCCGCGGTCGTAGGTCTCCCGCTGCTCGCTGGTCCACCGGCCATCCCGGTGCTGGTAGTCGAACGTCGTGCGGCGCAGGACGTACCAGGCCGAGGACAGCACTTCCACGTCGGTGACGCGGACGCGGGGGTTGCGGTCGGGGGCGCTTGCGATGGTGGTCATGCCGCGACCATAATGTGCATGACTCGGCAGAAACAAGGAGGACCGTGCATGTTGGTCGGTGAACGTCGCGACCTGCTGCTCGCCCGGCTCGCGGCCGAGGGCAAGGTGCTGGCCAAGGACGTCGCGGCCGAGCTGGGCGTCTCGGAGGACAGCATCCGCCGGGACCTGCGCGACCTGGCCGCCGCCGGGCTCTGCCAGCGCGTCTACGGCGGCGCGCTGCCCGTCTCCCCCGCCGTCGCCGACTACGCGAGCCGCACGGCGATCGCCGTCGACGGCAAGGACCGCGTCGCGCAGGTCGCCGCGAGCCTGGTCCGGCCCGGGTCGACCGTCATCCTCGACGGCGGCACCACCACCCTCGCCGTCGCGAAAGCCCTGCCCGGGGACCTCGAGGCCACCGTCGTCACGCACAGCCCGACCGTCGCCGTGGCCCTCCTCGACCACGCGAACGTCGAGGTGTTCCTGCTGGGCGGGCGCCTGTTCCGGCACTCCGCGGTCACCTGCGGCGCCGCCGCGGCCGAGGCCGCCCAGGCGATCAGCGCCGACGTCTTCCTGCTCGGCGTCACCGGCGTCCACCCCGACGCCGGGCTCACCACCGGTGACGCCGAGGAGGCCGCGATGAAACGCACCCTGGCCCGGCGTGCTGCCGACACCTACGTGCTGGCCAGCGCCGAGAAGCTCGGGGCGGCCTCGCGATTCACCGTCCTGCCCCTCGCCGACGTCGCCGGCGTGATCACCGATGCGGAGAACGTGCAGGAACTTGCAGAGCGGGTGCCGATCCTGCGGGCATGACTTCGACGTACCACTCCCGGCCCGCCACCACCGCGAACAACGGCGCCGGCAGCCACACGAGCACCCGCAACACCGCCGCGAGCCGCCCGGTGCCGCGAACGTCGGACACGTGCGCCGCCAGCGCGGCCTGCTTGCGCCCGGCGAACCGCCGCACGTCGAACCGGTGGGTGACCGACGAGGCCGGGCTGTAGGCGCGCTCGAGCGCTTCGACGTCGTACTCGAACGGGATGCGCAGCACCCGCAGGACCCGGACGAACCGCAGCGCGAAGTCGCGGGGCAGCGTGGCCTCCAGCAGCCGCGTCCCGCTCAGGCGGGCCGCTCGCCGGGCGACTTGGTGGACCTTGACGTGGTCTCGGTGGCCGTAGCCGCCGTTGGGGTCGTAGCCCAGCAGGACGTCGGCCCGCTCCTCGTGCAGGATCGCGGCGAGCCGGTGCGCGGCCTCCTCGGTGTCGGCGCGGGCGAAGCGCTGCCGGCCGGGCGGGTCCGGGTACAGCTCGGGCCCGTGCCCGCTGTCGGCGTACCCCAGGTGCACGACGCGCCGGACGCCGAGGATGGCCGCGCTCGCCTCCAGCTCGGCCCACCGCGGGCTGGGCACCGAAGCGTCCATGCCGTCGGTGGCCACGACGACCACCACCCGGTGCCCGTCGGCCGCCGCGCGGGCGAGGGTGCCGCCGCTGAGCAGGACGGGGTCGTCGGCGTGGGCGTGGAAGGCCACGATGGTCGTCATCGGCCCCATGATGGCCGAGAACGGGAGAAGGCGACGTGAGTGAGCACCGGGTCCGGTTCGCGGCGCTGTTCGACGCCGAGGTCCGCCCGCACAACGAGCGGTTCCGCGCCGCGGCCGCGGTGAAACCCGGCGAGGACGTCCTCGACGTCGGCTGCGGCACCGGCGAGTCCACCCGCGAAGCCGCGCAGGCGGGCGCGACGGCGCTGGGCGTCGACGTTTCGGAAGCCGCCATCGCGAGGGCTCGCGAGCTTGGCGGGGCGAGGTTCGAGGTCGCCGACGCGCAGACCCACGCGTTCGCGGCCGCGGCGTTCGACGTCGTGCTCAGCCGGTTCGGGGCGATGTTCTTCCCCGACCCGCCCGCGGCGTTCGCCAACCTCGCCCGCGCGCTGCGGCCCGGCGGCCGCCTGGTGCTGCTGGTGTGGCAGGAGCGGGCCCGCAACGAGTGGTACTCGGTGCTGCACGACGCCGTCGCGCCCGGCACCACCCCGCCACCCGCCGGGCCGCACTTCTCCCTCGGGAACCCTGATCGCACGCGCGCGCTACTCGAAGGCGCCGGGTTCCGCGACGTCGAGTTCACCGAGCTGCGCGAGCCCGTCTGCTACGGGCCTGATGCGGCGACGGCGTGCGAGTTCGCCCTCGGTCTCAAGGACGTCCAGGAGCTGCGGCCCACCGCGGACGCCCCGGCCCGCCTGCGAGCCGCGTTCGCCGCGCGCGAAACCCCGGACGGCGTGCTGCTGGGCGCCCGGACGTGGATCGTGACCGCCCGGCTCAGCCGCGCTTGAGCAGCCGCCGGACCTGCTGCCATCGGCGCTCGGCGCCCCACTTCGCCACCCGCAGGAACGCCTCACGGATGATCGAGCCGTCCATCTTGGACTCGCCGATCTCGCGTTCGGTGAAGGTGATCGGCACCTCGACGATTTCGAACCCGGCTTCGGCCGTGCGGATCGTCAGGTCGATCTGGAAGCAGTAGCCGTGCGAGTTGACCTCGTCCAGCGCCAGCTTCTCCAGCACCGGGCGCCGGTAGGCGCGGAAACCGGCCGTGATGTCGCGCGTGCGCATGCCGAGCGCGATCTGCGAGTAGACGTTGGCGCCGCGCGAGAGCACCTGGCGCTTCAGCGGCCAGTTCACCACGGCGCCGCCCGGCACGTACCGCGACCCGATGGCCAGGTCCGCGTCACCGACCGCGTCCAGCAGCCGCGGCAGGTCCTCCGGCGCGTGCGAGCCGTCGGCGTCCATCTCGACGATCGTGTTGTACTCCCGCGCCAGGCCCCACCGGAACCCGGCGATGTAGGCCGCCCCCAGCCCCGCCTTCTCGGTCCGGTGCATGACGTGGACGTTCTCGTTCGCGGCCGCGCGCTCGTCGGCCAGCTCGCCGGTGCCGTCCGGGCTGCCGTCGTCCACCACGAGCACGTGCACGTCCGGGAGTACCTTGTGCAGGCGATCCAGGATCGGGCCGAGGTTCTCCCGCTCGTTGTACGTCGGGATCACCACCAGCACCGGCTCGATTCCCCGGGCCCCCCGCGGCGCCTGCGACATCCGTGCTCCTCCGATATCCGCGGCGGTCAGTCCGCCGCTTCCCCTGCCGTGCCGGCGCTGCCGCGCCGGGTGCGAAAACGGAGCACGAGCCCGCCGGCCACCCCGGCGATCGCCAGTGCCAGCAGCCCGTACTCCGTCCACGCACCGAGTCGATCCGACAGCGTAGTCTGCGTCCGCAGCGGGACGCGCCCGACCAGGGAATCCGCGGTGAAAAGGCCCGTTGAGCTGGTAACCGTCCCGTCGGGGGCGACGATCGCGCTCACTCCTGAGACGGCGGACACCACGACCGCGCGACCGTGCTCGACCGCCCGCAGCCGCGACATGGCCAGCTGCTGGAGGCTCATCTCGCTCTCGCCGTACCAGGCGTTGTTGGTCGGCACGACGAGCAGCTCGGCGCCGTCGCGCACCGCGTCGCGGCCCGGGTAGTCGAACGCCGCTTCGTAGCAGACGAACGCGCCGACCTTGGTGCCCGCGACGGCCAGGGCCTGGTTGGTGCCGTCGCCGGGGACCATGTCGACGGTCTCGGAGTCGAGGAACGGCGTGACGAGCTCGGCGAGCTTCCGCGCGGGGACGTATTCGCCGAAGGGCACCAGCTGCTGCTTGGCGTAGCGAGCGCCGGGGCCGGTGTGCGGGTCCCAGGCGATGACGGAGTTCTGGAGGTGCCGGTCGGGCAGCTCGTAGATCGCGCCGATCAGCGCGGGCACGCCGAAGTTCGCGACGAGCTGGTCGACCTGCGGGTCGGGCCCGGTGACGGTGGTCGCGCTTTCCGGCCACAGCAGCAGGTCCGGCTTCGGGACCTTCCCGGCGTGGATGGCGTCGAGGAGCCGTTCGCTTTCGGCGATGGTGTTGCGGCGCAGGACTTCCCGCTGGCCCTGCAGCGCCAGCCCGATGTTCGGGGCGTTGCCCTGCACGGTCGCGACGGTCCGTTCGCCGTCCTGGGCGTCGGTGCCGATCGTCGGCCAGAGCGCCAGGCCGGCCACGACGGGCAGCAGCGTGCCGGCGGCGGCGAACACGGCCGGGCGGGTCCGCAGCGCGGCCATGAGCGCCGCCCGGCCGTCCCAGAGGCGTCCGAGGAGAGCGGCCAGGCAGAAGCCGGTGAGGACGACGGCCAAGCCGACCAGCGGCGCGCCGCCGATCGAGGCGAGCGGCAGGAACGCGCCTTCGGGCTGGCTGAAGGCGACGCGGCCCCACGGGAAGCCGCCGAACGGGAACCACGCGCGCGGAGTCTCCAGCGCGATGAACACCAGCGCGGCCCACAGCGGCCCGGCCGGCAGGCGGGACACCAGCGTGATCAGGCCGCCGGCGAGGCCGTAGTAGAGCGCCAGCGCGAACGACAGGCCCAGCCACGGCCACGGGCCGAAGTCGGGGCCCAGGAAGTCGAGCAGCCACGTCAGCAGCGGGAGGAAGAAGACGAACCCGAACGCGAAGCCGTAGCCGAACGCGCCGCGGAAGCGGCGCCGGCCGCGCAGCACGAGCGCGAACCCGGCGAACGCCAGCGGCGCCAGCCACCACAGCGGGCGTGGCGCGAAGCTCAGGTAGTAGGCGAACCCGGACACCAGCGCGCCGGCCAGCCGCAGCAGCCAGGCACGCGGGAACCGCCGGGTACGGGCGGGTTGGTGCGGGGCGCCCGGTTCGGGGTCCGCCACGGTGACTGCCACGGGTGAGAACTCTAGGTGATGGCGTCGTGGAGGACTTCACCCGCGCGGACCGTGCGCAGGCACCGCGGCAGCGCGGCGCCCGGTTCCAGCCTCGGCAGCGGCGGGACGCCGGCGCGCGGGTCGGTGGACCAGCGCTGCACCCGGCTGTCCGGGGTCGCGACGACGAGGTCGGTCGCGTCCCAGATCGCGTAGTGCGCCGGGGCGCCCGGGACGAGGCTGCCGGTGACGCCGTCGGTGACCCCGGCGGCGCGGTGCCCGGCCCGGGTGTGGGCGGTGAACGCCGCCCGCGGCGACAGCCCCGCACCCGCGGTGCGGTGGTAGGCGGCCGCGCGGACGCTCGCCCACGGGTCGAGTGGCGTCACCGGCGCGTCGGAGCCGAAGGCCAGCAGGACGCCTTCCGCGGCCAACGTCGAAAACGGGTTGAGCCCGGCCGCGCGGTCCGCGCCGAGCCGTTCGGCGTACATGCCGTCCTCGCCGCCCCACCGGGCGTCGAACAGCGGCTGCATCGACGCGACCACGCCCCAGCCGGCCAGCAGCTTCGCCTGCTCGGCGGTGACCATCTCCAGGTGCTCGAGGCGGTGGTGGCGGGCGGCCAGGGCACGCTGGCCGACCTCCTTCTCGGCGAGCCGGAAGCCTTCGACGACCTCGGCGACGGCGGCGTCGCCGATGACGTGGAACCCCGCCTGCAGCCCGGCTTCGGTGCACGCGGCCAGGTGCTCGCCGATGCGGTGCGCGTCGAGGTAGCGCGTGCCGGATCCGGCGTGGTCGGCGTACGGCGTGCTCAGGGCGGCGGTGTGGGAGCCGAGCGCGCCGTCGACGAACAGGTCGCCGGCCAGGCCGCGGGCGCCGAGCGCGCGGGCGGTGTCGACGGCGCCCAGCTCGCCCCAGTAGCCGACGACCTCGGGCGTGCCGGGGCCGGCGAGGGCGAGCAGGGCGGCGAAGTCGTCGCGGCCGGAGATGTCGGGGCCGCCGCATTCGTGGACGCTGACGATTCCGTGCTGTGCGGCTTCGGCGAGGAACGCGCGCTGGGCGCGTTCGCGCTGGTCCGGGGTGATCGCGGCGCGCACGGCCGCGCGGACGGCGTGGTGGGCGGCGCGGGTCAGCGAGCCGTCGGGCGACCAGCCCGCGGCGTCGCGGGCGGCCGGGGCGAGCGCGACCAGAGCCGTGGAGACCAGCGCGGAGTGGACGTCGACGCGGCTGAGGTAGACGGGCGTGCCGCCGGCGGCGGCGTCGAGCTCGGCGCGGCTGGGCAGCCGCGGGTCGGTCCAGGCGCTCTCGTCCCAGCCGTGGGCGAGCAGGACCTGGCCGGGGACGACGGCGTCGCGTACGCGGGCCAGCAGTTCGGCGCTGCTGTGGACGCCGGTGAGGTCGAGGCCGGTCAGGTGCAGGCCGGTGGCGGTGGCGTGGACGTGCGCGTCGACGAAGGCGGGGGCCACGAAAGCGCCCTGGAGGTCGACGATCTCGGCGCCGGGGTGCAGGGCACGGGCCGGGGCGTCCTGGCCGACCCAGACCACGGTGCCGCCGGTGACCGCCATCGCCGTGGCGTCCGGGCCGGCGGGGGTGTAGACGCGCCCGCCGAGCAGGAGCGTCGTGTGTTCGTCCGTCACGCCCTTGAGTCTCCCCCGGGCGGCAGCGCCCTCGGCACCTGGGTGAAGGCACACCAGCAGACAGGAAGATTTACTCCGTGAGAACGTTATGACAGGATATTTTAACGCGTTCCCGACGACTAGGAGTACAAGTGACTGCGATCCAGGAACCTGTGACGCCTGCCGCCGCCTTCGACCAGCCCTACGAGTACGCCCGCGCCGAGCTGGCGGAACCCGACTGGCGCCGCTTCCCCGGCTGGCACGACGTGACCGACGCCGAGTGGCGTGACGCGCAGTGGCAGCGGGTGCACTGCGTCCGCAACGTCAAGCAGCTGCGCGCCCTGATGGGCGACCTGCTGGAGGAGCGCTTCTACGACGACCTGCTCGCCGACCAACGCGAGCTGGCGACGATGTCGATGCTGCTGCCCCCGCAGATGCTCAACACGATGGCGCCGACGGCCGGCACCGACCCGGCGAAGGTCACCGAGGCGTTCTACGCCGACCCGATCCGCCGCTACATGCTCCCGGTGAAGAGCGACCGCGACGCGACGTGGCCGAGCCACCCCCACTCGGAACGCGACTCGCTGCACGAGGCCGAGATGTGGGTCGTCGAGGGCCTGACCCACCGCTACCCGACCAAGGTGCTGGCCGAGATGATCTCGACCTGCCCCCAGTACTGCGGCCACTGCACCCGCATGGACCTCGTCGGCAACTCGACCGAGACGGTCGAGAAGCACAAGCTGACGCTCAAGCCGGTCGACCGCCAGGACGCGATGATCGCGTACTTGAAGAAGACCCCGGGCGTGCGCGACGTGGTGGTCTCCGGCGGCGACGTCGCGAACGTGCCGTGGCCGCAGCTGGAGTCGTTCCTGATGCGCCTGATGGACATCGACACGGTTCGCGACATCCGCCTGGCGACGAAGGCCCTGGCGGCGCTGCCGCAGCACTGGATCCAGCCGAAGGTGGTCGAGGGCCTGGAGCGCGTCGCCGTGACCGCCCAGCGCCGCGGCGTCAACCTGGCGATCCACACCCACGTCAACCACGCCCAGTCGGTGACGCCGCTGGTGGCGGAGGCGGCCCAGACAGCGCTGAATGTGGGCGTCCGCGACGTCCGCAACCAGGGGGTGCTGATGCGCGGCGTCAACGCGACCCCGGCGGCCCTGCTGGACCTGTGCTTCGCGCTGCAGGGCGAGGCGAACATCCTGCCGTACTACTTCTACATGTGCGACCTGATCCCGAACGCGGAGCACTGGCGGGTTTCAGTGTGGGAGGCGCAGGAGCTGCAGCACGCGATCATGGGGTACCTGCCGGGGTATGCGACCCCGCGGATCGTGTGCGACGTGCCTTATGTCGGGAAGCGGTGGGTGCACCAGCTGGCCGAGTACGACCGGGAGCTCGGGATCTCGTACTGGACCAAGAACTACCTGACCAGCGTAGACAGGGCCGATGCTGAGGACCGCGGCGAGGCGCTGCAGCGGCGGTACCCCTACTACGATCCGATCACCACCCTGCCCGAAGCCGGCCAGACCTGGTGGGCCAACCGCTCCCGCTGACGCCGACGCGCCGACCTTCGAGAGAGCTGCCGAGGGGGTGCCTCGGAGCCCGATCCGAGCCATCCGCGCCCCCTCGGCCGTCTCAGACGTTTGGGCTGGTCAGGACCGGTGCGTACCGGTTGCGACCGATCCTCATACGGCCCAGAAACGGCCCAGAAATTCCACTGTGGACAGACGTGCACGCCACGCGGCCACCTCAACCTGTGAGGTCGAGCAAATGCTCTAGCATCGCCCACGATCGCAGTCTTGTGCGCCCGGCATCGGCGCAGAAGTGCTCCGCTGACCGGGTTCCAGACCAGGAGGTGCCCGTCGTCGTCTCCGGACACGACGACGAGCGTACCGGCGATCTGGGCGGCCGTGACCGCGGTGACCGGGTGCTCGTGCCCGTGCAGCATCCGGCGGTGCAGGGACGGCCGGGCGCGGCTCCACCGGCAGGACCACGGGCGCCGGATCGGCAGGTCAGCGAGCCGTTCGAGGTGCTCGTCGAGAGCGTGGAGGTGCATCGCGACGTCCAAATAGGATAGTCGAAGGCCAGCGTCGTCGTGGTCGAGGAGCTCGGGGAACACCTGCCGATAGGCCAGCCCCGCGGCGGGGATTTCATCCAGCGACTCGATCGCCGTGACCAGTCCACGGGGTTCCGCGAACACGAGGAAACCCACGTCCGCCAGCAGGTCCACCAGCACGCCGGCGTGCCGCGCGTGCACGGCGACGTATCGCCTGGTGTAGCTGTCTGCTCGCTCCCATCCGTCCGGCGCGGCTCGAACCGCGGCCAAGGCGGCCGTGACGATCCTGTGGTGGGCGGCATGCGCATCGACGATCGGCAGCTCTCCCCCGCGTGCGGAGGTGAGATGTTCGCGGAACGAGTTGTGGAAGACGCGCACGGCGGTGTCACCGAAGTGCAGGGACTGGGACAGGTCTTCGAGTGCGTCGTTCAGCACGTCGGAGTCAAGGCCGGTGATCGCGTGAAGCTGCTGCCTGGTCAAGCCGTCGCCCTGGGCAACGGCGAGCAGCGCGAGCACCGGGCGCAGGGCGGTGCGCCAATGTTGTTTCTTGCTGTCCGACCCGGTCATTGCGATGCTCCGGCGCAGAAAACCGTGGTAGACCTGGCTGAGGTCGCCCGGTAGCTCCGGCACGGCAAAGGGTTGCACCTGGGCGCTTTCCAGCAGCTCACCGATCGCGTGGTGCGCGTAGAGGAAGTTCCCCTTGCTGGCTGCCGCCCCGGAATCGGCCAGGAGGTCCAGGTCGCTGCCGGGCACCCCGGCAGCGAGACGCTTCCGGGCGTACTCGCGCACGTCCGCCTGCCCGGGAGAGCCGCCGGCGTCGAGGTCGATCACCCGGACGCCGGTGGTGTGGTGGAAGCCGGCTGGCCGCGAGGTGAGCAGCAGCCTGATGGGAACGTCCTGGAATGTCGGGCCGGTGAGCAGGTCGGCGATTGTGACCTCGGTCGGTAACGCCGCCGTCTCGTCGAGGCCGTCCACGAGGACGATCGGCCGCGCCGGCAGGTTCAGCGACCGGAGTGCCTCGCCGAGCAGACGACTAATCGTCTCCCCCGGCGTGTAGCCATGCAGGTCAGCCGCGACGCCCACGACCGTCGCACCTTGCTGGACCTCGCCGATGGTCACGGACGCGGCCAGGTTCACCGTCGGCCCTCCAGTGAGGTCGACTGCCGTGCTGCGGACGGCCTCGGCGAACCCCGGCACGCTGACCGAGAACTGGCGGATCACCGATCGCACGAACAGGGCCGGGTCCAGTGTCTCGCTGCGGGTAGGAGTCGCAGAAGTGCGTCGCGGCCAGCCAGCCCTCTGACAGTCTAGTGCCGAGTCCACGTGCCTGTCCGAGGTTCGAGTGCGCAGCCTGCACCGCGATCGCCGACTTGCCGCTGCCGGGAACCCCCACGATCACCAGCGTGCGGTCCGACGATTCCACCCATTCGAGAACTGCCTCGAACAGCCAGGATCTTCCTGTGAAACCTTCGGCGCGTTCCCACGGAACCCACAAGAGCTTCGGCCTCCTTCACAGGCTCTGACGGTGCCCGGCCGAATCGTCAGCCTAGGTCGTGGAGGTCGCGGCAGGTGGGGTTGTTGTTACAGGTCAGGCCGGGTGGGCGCGACGCCCTCCAGCACCGCCTGGCCATGTGGTCGGCGTAAGCCTGGGGCTCTTCGCCGTGATTGCAACGGGCGAAGGCTTTCTTCAAGCATGACCGTTCGTCGCGTCGATGGGCCGGGACACCGATCGACTGGACGTCGAGCGCCCGTGTGCTGCGCGTCGATCCCGACGCGGCCGAAGTGGTCAGCAGCCGCGCCGACTGCGGCTTCCTCTCATCCCGACCACAGGGGCTGGTTTGACCGGCGAAGACGGCGGAGTGCATCGCGAGAAGCAACTCCGCCATCTCAGCGCACGCCGATATACAGCCGATCAGCCGGGGTTCGGCCCGTCTTCGAGCCAGCGGGCACGGTAAGGAAGCCGGGCGCAGCGCTCGGCGACACTGCTGTTCGAGACTTTCACAGCACTGGACGCGGCTTCGCCGGCCCGGCCCCTCATCGGCGATCGGGTTGCCGGAGTGGACGCCGCCGGGTTCAGCCGACTCGGATCTCCATGAGCGCCCAGTAGCCGCCCACGTCGGTCTCGCCAACGGAGGTCCACTGACCGGCGGCGACGTCGTAGGTCTTGTCGTCGCCCGAGACCTCGGGGGTGAGCGTGGCGGTGAGGTTGCGGTCGCCGCCCCTGATGTCGTAGGTCCTGGGGATTTGCAGGGTGAGGTCGCCGACCGGGCCGGTGACGTGGAAACAAGTCTGCGGACGTGCGCGGGCGTCGACGACGATCTGCGTGGCATCGCCGGCCACACAGTCGACGAGCAAGATGTGCCCGTCACCCTTTTTCAACGTGATTCCGCGGGTGGCGAGAATTTGCGCGGCACCCGGATAGGAGAAGTCTTCGACAATATTCGAAGGCTGATCTTCCAATGGTTTCGAAACACTTGCGGGCGCAGTCCGCGGCGTTGCATGCGGTGTCGCAGCACCCGCGACAGTCGTCGCCGAACTGGCGCAGGCGACGGCAAACACGCTGGTCAAAGCCACTCTCGCGGCCAGGGAAATCCGTCTCGAAGGCATGTGTACCTCTATCGTGAGCGGTTTATCGGAAAGGACCCCGCCGTGCAGCATGGCACACCGGGATCCCGCCCGGTCAATACTCTGTTCAGAGTATTGACCGGCCCGGTTCGAACACTGCTAGGTTGATCTGTGGACGAGTCTGCGTCGATCGGACTCCGGACAGAAATTCTGACACACGGACCCCACCTCGATGTTTTCATCCGCTTTGAAAGCCGAGCGTCTGCCCAGCCGTGAAAGGACTTGAACCGTGAAGAGAACTAGGCCCTTGTCTGGGCGTTGGTGGCATGTGGGGTGGGCGGTGGTGACCGCGGGCGCGGTGCTGTGCGCCACCGCCCAGCCCGCCGGTGCGGACGAGTCCGCGTCGGCGAACCGGGTGAAGGTGTTGCAGATGATGCAGTCCGGCGGGCCCGCGGTGGCCCGGGCGGCGGTGGCCGCGCTGGTCGGCACGGACTCCGATGTGCAGACGTTCGTGGACACCGGGTTCGCCAAGGCGGAGACCGATGATCTGAAGGTGCAGATCGGGCAGAAGATGATCGTGGGCGGCGCGGGCGTGCGGGCGGCCGGGCAGACCGCGCTGAACGGGTCCACCGACGACATGCGCACGTTCCTGGCCACCGGCTGGCAGGCACCGTGGCAGGACGACCTGCGGGTCCAGGTCGGGACCGATGCGGCGCAGGGCGGTCCCGGGGTGAAGGACGCGGCGCAGAAAGCGTTGAATGCCAACACCACCGAAGCACTGCTGAAGTTCCTGGGCTCGGGACAGCCCGCGGCGAAGGCCGATGACGACCGCGTGGTGCTGGGCAGGTTGCTCAACACCGGCGGCCCGAACGTCAAGGCGGCGGCGAACGCGGCGCTGAACGGGTCGATCCAGGACGTCGAGGATTTCCTGGAGTCGGGGTATCAGGTTGCCGCGGCACGGGACGAGGAGACGATCTCGGTGGCACAGCTGGCCGACTTGGCCAGTGCGGCGCAGGTGAGATCCGCGGAGCAGACGCAGATCGCAAAGGACGCCTCGGACAAGGCCGTGCAGGCGGCGCAGGAATCCAAGGACGCTGCAGTCCAGGCGGCGAACGAGGCGGCGGAGGCGCAGAAGGCATCCGTCGCGGCGGGTAACGCGGCAGGCCGTGCGGCGGACGCGGCGGCGCGGGCAGCGCAGGCATCCCAGGTCGCGGTCGGTGCCGCGGCCGCCGCGAACGAAGCGGCTCGAGTGGCTGCGGACGCGTCGGCGCAGGCGGCGCACGCGGCGGCGCTGGCGGGTCAGACCGCGGCCGCGGCGCAGCTGGCGGCCCAGGCCGCGGCGGGTGGCCATCGGCAGGCCGATGCAGATGCCGCGAAGGCTGCGTCCGATGCGGCACATGCGGCAGCGGCGGGGGCTCGTCAGGCGGGTCAGGCCGCGAACGCGGCGGTGGACGCGGCGAACGCGGCCGGTGCCGCGGCGTCGGCTGCGGCCGCAGCGGCAGCGAATGCGTCGGCTGCGGCGGACGCTTCGACGGCTGCGGCGGGGTATGCCGACCAGGCCAGCAAGGAAGCGCAGGCGGCTCGCGAAGCAGGCGCACGGGCCAAGACCGAGGCCGCGGAAGCGACCCGGGCGGCGAACGCGGCCAAAGCGATCGCGAAGGAGGCCGCGGACGCAGCAACCGAGGCGCGTGACGACGCGAACGCGGCGGCGCAGCACGCCGATGCGGCCGGTGACGCGGCGTACCAGGCCTATCTGCATGCCGGTGAAGCGGCCGGGGACGCGAACAAGGCGAAGGACGCAGCGACCGCGGCCGACCAGGCCGCCAGTGACGCCGAGTCGGCGTCCGTCCAGGCGCAGAAGGTCCACGATATCGCCCTGCACGCCGACGCCGAGCGGCTGACCGAGCAGCAGAACAAGCAGGTCGCGGCCGCGTCGGACGCGAAACAGGTCGAGCAGGACAAGGCGGCGGCCGCAGCGTGGGAGGCGGGCCAGTCGGCCCAGCTCGACGCGCAGGAGAAGCAGCTGCTCGCCGAGGCCCGCAACCCGGCCACCGCGGCCGACGTGGTCGTCTCGGACGGCCGCAAGGTGGCCGGCCGGTTGCTTCAGACCGGCGGACCGTGGGTGAAGGATGCCTCGACCTCGGCGCTGCTGGGCAGCAACGCGGACGTAACTGCGTATGTCCGGTCCGATCTGGCCGTGGCGACCGAGCGGGACGACCGCGCCAGCGTCGGCGCGATCGCGGACTCGACCGGCATCCCCGCCCAGCGCACCGCCGCGGAAGCCGCGCAGCGCGGCTCCGACGCCCAGGTGAGCGCGTTCCTGGCGACCCGTGACTACCCGGACAAGATTTCCGACGACCGGATCCAGGTCAGCCGGATCATGGACGCGGGCGGGCCGGGAGTGAAGGACGCCGCGCAGAAGGCGCTCAACGGTTCCGACGCCGACGTCGAGACGTTCCTGTCCACGGGGCAGTACAGTGCCCGCCACGACGACAACATGGTGCTGGTCGGGAAGGCCCTCAACACCGGCGGGCCGGAGGTCAAGGCCGCCGCGCAGGCCGCGTTGTCCGGGCCGGACGCCTACATCGAAACGTTCCTGCAGTCCGGGTTGGCGCGGGCGCAGCAGCGCGACTCCGACACCGCCATCCACGTCGCGGAGATCAGCGACTTCCTCGCCGCGGCGGCCCGGTCGGCCTCCACCGCACGGCAGAACGCGTTCAATGCCTACGCCTACTGGGCGACCGCGGAGAACGCGGCCGGTGCGGCCGCGGACTACGCCAAGCAGGCCCAGGACTCCGCGAACGCGGCGGCCCGGTCGGCGACGGCGGCGAAGAACGCCGCGGATGCCGCAGCGGCATCCGCGGCGGCAGCGGCCCAGTCGGCGCAGACCGCGCAGAACGCGGAAACGGCAGCGCAGAAGGCGGCCGCCGACGCGGACAAGTCGGTGACCCGGGCGCAGGACTCGGCCAATCAGGCCCGTCAGTCGGCCGACGCGGCGAAGGCCGCCGCGGACCAGGCGCGGGCCGACGCCATCGCCGCGGGCAAGTCCGCGGACGACGCCGCCAAGTCGGCGGCGGCGGCCGAGCAGCAGCAACGTCAAGCCGACGACGCCTCCCACCAGGCCCCGCCGCCGGGACAGACCCAGCCGAACGACCACGACTACGACGTCGCGCTGGCGAAGTACTTCAGCAAGAACGGGCAGGCACCGCCGGAAGCGGCCGGGGACAAGGAACGCGAGTGGGACTCCCACTCCACCGCACCCGGCAACGGCATCATCATGATGCGGTTCTTCATCCACACCGCGGACGCCGCCTTCGGCGAACTCGACGGCGACAACCGGGGCTTCTCCAACGACCCCACCGCGGCGTTCCGGATCGTGGCGGCTTGGAACACCGACACCGGCATCGTGAGCATGACGGTGGCCCACAGCTACAAGTCCGCCTACTGGGCCACGTTCACCAACGGCGCGCCGAGGCAGGTGCCGGCCGAAACCTATCCGGCGCACGACATCGGACCGGGCCTGGGCAACGACCTGACGCTCAACTCGGGCTTCCCATCCGGGCAGATCAACGCGACCTACACCGGTCTCAACGGCAAGCTGCCGGTCTTCGCCGTCGACGGCACGCTCAACGTCGTCGTCGGCAAGGACCAGATGGGCCTGCAGCTCGACGGCGACGCCTACCCCGACTTCGAGGCCGTGCAGTACCGCCCGCACAACGCGCCGCGCAACGTCGGCACCTCGAACATGGGCTTCTTCGAAGGGCTCAACGCCATTCCCTTCTTCGCCGACCGGCACGAAATCTGGCTCAGCCCCACTCACTGACCCATCGCCGGGGCGGGCGTCTGCCCGCCCCGGCGGCTTCGCCATGATCCGAAGGAAACCCGTGAGACCACTAAGAACGCGGCCGCTGGTCGTGCTCGGCCCCGCACTGGCCGCCGTCACGCTCACCGCGGCTCCCGCACACGCGATCACCGGCGGCACTCCCACCGGGAACTGGGGCGACCACTACCAGGAGGTCGTCCACATCAAGCTCGCCAACGGGGCCGGCGCGTGCACCGGCACCCTGATCTCCGCGGACTGGCTGGTGACGGCGGCCAGGCCCCGTCGCAGCGACGGCCTCGGCACGATCGTCAGCATCTCCGGCAGCAACTCCGCGCCGGCGAACCTGCACTTCGACCCGGCGGGCTGTCAGCGCGTCTGATCGAGTCCTTTGTGGACGCCCCAGGCGAACCACCGCCGGGGTGGGCACCCCTGCCCGCCCCGGCTTCGTCCCCGAAAGGAAACCCATGAGACCACCGAGAACCCGGCCGCTGGTCGTGCTCGGCACCGCGCTGGCTGCCGTCACGCTCACCGTGGCACCCGCACAAGCGATCACCGGCGGCACGCCCACCGGGGACTACGGCAGCCCCTACGTCCCGACCGTCCGCATCACACTGGGCCTCGGGGACCAGTCGTGCACGGGCACGATGATCTCTCCGGAGACGGTGGTCACCGCGGCTAGCTGCCTGCACCCCGTGGCCCCGCCGGCGGCGGCGAGGGCGAATGCCGCGCGCCCGCAACACGTCCCGATCGGATCCGTCCAGCCGTTCAACTACACCCCCGTAGACGGCTACGTCTTCGGCATCAACGGCTACGTCACCCGCGACGACCGTGACCTCGCTCTGCTGCATTTGGACCGGCCGTTCGAGAACTACCGCGCGCGACTGGCCACCACGCCCCCGGTCACCGGCCAGGGCGTCCAGATCAACGGCTACGGCCGGACCACCACCGACTGGGTCTCCGCCAAGCAGCAGGTCGCGAACGCGACGGTCGGCGCGGTCGGCGCGACCACCTTCAGCGTCGGCGGCGGCTCCACGACGTGCAAGGGCGACGCGGGCGGACCGGTCTACCGCGGCGACCCCTGGGACCCCGAAATCGTCGCCGTCCACACCGGTTCCTTCCAGCACGGCTGTCTCGGGGAAACCGGGACGCAGGACGGCACTCAGGAAACCCGGCTGGACGACATCACCGACTGGATCCACCAGCAGGACCCCGACCTCGACATCAACTGCGCCGGCCAGCCGGACGCCTACGCGACCTACCCCGCGACGAAGACCATGCAGGCAGGCCTCTTCGGAGATGCGCAGTTCGGCTCGACCTGGTACGGGTGGGGCGGCGGCCAGACGGTCAACGGGTGGCAGGGCGTGACCCTGGCCGGGCCGAACAAGCTGGCCTGGAACATCCACCAGAAGACCGGCATCAGTGACCCCTTCGCCGACGGCGATCTCCTCCTCTGGCACAACGTCTACCAGGCCCCGGCGCCGGTCAAGGTCGGCAACGGCTGGGGATCCTTCCTCCAGCAAGCCAACCAGAACCTCGTCACCGTCGACTCCCGCGGCCGGATCTACGCCGTCAACGCCCAGGGCGAACTGCGCATGTACAACTGGGACGACGCCACCAAGCGTTGGACAACTCCCCTCACCGGCCAACTCCTCGACACCGGCTGGAACGGCTACAACCTCATCGTCGCCGCCGGAGACGGCGTCCTCTACGCCCGCACCACCACCGGAAACCTCTACCGCTTCCAATACGACTTCACCACCAACACCTGGACCCAACGCAACAAGGACAGCGGAACCGGCTGGAACGCGGTACCGCATATGACGTCCCCGGGGCAGGACATCCTCTACGGCATCGGCGCGAAGGTCGGCGACAACTACGCCGTTCGCTTCTACCGCTACTACCCGACCACCGACAGCTGGGCCGTCGGCGGAACCAGCGGCATCGTGATCAACAACGACGACCGCACCCCGGCGAACCTGGTCATCGACCCGGGCGCCTGCGTGCACACCTGAGCCAGTCCGGTGTAGGCAAGTCCGTCCGATCGGTGCCCTCCCCACGAGGGCACCGATCATTCCCACCCCGAGGTTCGCCGTGTCGCCCACGATTTCCTCGAACGACAGGGTCTCACCACCGTCTTCGGCAATCCCGGCTCCAACGAACTGCCCTTCCTCACCGGCTTGCCCGACAGCTGCCGATACGTTCTCGGGCTGCACGAGGGCAGCGTCGTCGGCATCGCGGCCGGCTACGCGCAGGCCAGCGACCACCCGGTGCTGGGGAGCCTGCATTCCGCCGCCGGTTCCGGGAACGCGATGGGGGCGCTGACCAACGCCGCGGCGGCCCGCACTCCTCTGGTGATCGTGGCCGGCCAGCAGGTGCGTCCGGCGATCGGCCCCGAGGCCAACTTGACGAACGTGGACGCCGCGGCGCTGATGAAACCGCTGGGTGTGCTGGGCCGCCGAACCGGCGTGCGCCCAGGACGTGCCCCGCGCGCTGGCACAAGCCGTGTTCGAGGCCCGGCTGCAGTGGCGCCCGACCTACCTTTCCGTCCCCCACGACGACTGGGCGGCCGAAGCGGACGACAACAGCCGGTTCGTGCCGGATCGCCGGGTCGAACGGGACGCCGCGCCGGATCCGGCCAGATCCGCCGGCTGGCCGAGCTGGTCGCCGCCGCGCACCGCCCGGCCCTGGTGCTCGGGGGCGACCTCGACGGCCATCAAGAACAGACCTTCCCGAGGGCACCCGCCTGGTCCAGGTGACCGAGGACGCGGACGCGGCGGCGCGGGCACCGATGGGCGAAGCGCTGGTCGCGGACCCGGTGGCGGTGCTCGACGCACTGGCCGACGGCCCCGAACCGGCCGTCGGCGAATACCTGCCCGTGCCCGAACCGCGGACGTGCCCGGGATCCGCGCGGCATCCCGAAGAAGTGTTCGCCGCGCTGCGCGACGAACAGCCCCGGACACCACGTATGTCGTCGTCGAGTCGACTTCGACCTCGAGTGCCTGGTGGCGACAGATGGACCTGCGGCTGCCCGGATCCTACCATTTCCCCGCGGCGGGAGGTCTCGGGTTCGGGCTGCCCGCCGCGGCCGACATCGCGATGGCCAGGCCCGACCGCCCGGTCGTCGGCGTGCTCGGCCAACTACGGCATCACCGCACTGTGGACCGCCGCCCAGCACATGGTTCCGATGACGATCGTCCTGCTGCGCGACGGTTCCTACGGCGCGTTGCGCTGGTTCGCCGGGTTGCTCGGCGTGCCGGACGCCCCGGGACCGGACCTGCCCGGCCTGGATTTCACGCAGATCGCGAGGGGTTACGGCGTGACGGCACAGCACGCCTGAAACGCGGAGC
Organism: Amycolatopsis sp. NBC_01488; assembly: GCF_036227105.1. NCBI lineage: Bacteria > Bacillati > Actinomycetota > Actinomycetes > Pseudonocardiales > Pseudonocardiaceae > Amycolatopsis > Amycolatopsis sp. NBC_01488. Next base: position 7,287,636 of record NZ_CP109434.1, read on the forward strand.
AGCTCCGGGCCCTGCTCGCCGAGCGCCCGGCCGGGCCCCGGCTCGTACAGGTGGACACCGCGCTCACCACCCCGTCCTGACCCCCGGCCGCATTCGTGGCCACGGAGTTTCGAATTATTCGCGAGTACCTCCGGATCGTGTAACGCGATCCGGGGCGACCCCGACGGTGGCCAGCTATTCGAATGTCGTTGAAAGAAGAGACAAGCACTCCCTCAAGTCCTATCTTGCCAAGTACCGGCAACGGAAGGACACGGTTATGGCAAGAAGACCCCAGCATGCGAAAATCACTGAATTCGGACAAATCATGCTCGATCGCGCCGATGACGCCGGCGCGTGGATCTTCAGCCGGACTCCGGAACCCGCACACCCCAGGTCGACCCCGGAGGTGTTCTGACCGCTCCGAAACGGCGGTCCCGCCCGGCGGAACAAGATGCTTCGGCGGCCGCCCGCACCGGACCGCCACCCGCACGACAGCACTGTGTTCAGATGACCGGATTCCTGGGGGGATACCTTGGTCCTGCGCATCCATTTTTCGCCCGACGACCTCGCGCTGACCACGTTCGCCGAGGCGCCGGACCCGTTCTGGGAAACCCTGCTCGGCCTGCATGCGTTGCAAGCGGGCCACAGTCGCTCCGCCCTCACGACCTGGCGCGCGGAAATCGCGCCGGAACCAACGTTCCGGAGCCTGCAGGCGCTCGCACCGTCGCGGGGATACTCGCCGGATTTCCTTACTCCCTCCGAAGCACGGGAGGGATTCGACGCCGGGCTCGACGCGCTCCTGCGCACCCGTGCCGCCCGTCGGCAGGTCGAGCTGGCGCGGCTCAGCCGCGGTGCCCCGGTGCCGCCCGCGCTCCAGCGCCTCGTCACCCACGAAGCGACGTTCCGCGACATGGCGGCGGCACTGACCCGCTTCCACCGGACCGCGATCCAGCCACTGTGGTCCCGGATCGAGACGGACTTCCACCGGCACCGCACCCACTGCGGGCGCGCGCTGCTCGGCCGGGGTTTCGGCGAGCTGATCGGCTCACTGCACCCGGCGCTGTGCTGGTGCGGGTCGTCCCTCGAGGTGGCCGGTGACCATGTGAACGGCGATCTCGAACTGGCGGGCCGGGGGCTGCGCATCATCCCGTCGTACTTCTGCGATCGGCGACCGACCGTGCTGGCCGACCCGCGCCTTCCGCCGGTACTGGTCTATCCGCTGCCTGCCCGCGCCGAGCACGACAGCAGTCATCCGATCGATCTCGGCGGAGTGCTCGGGAAGACGAAGATGCTGATCCTGGCGGCCACCGCGCGGGGCAGCACGACGACCGCACTGAGCACGGCGGCCCGGATCTCACTGAGTTCGGCCAGCTATCACGCGGCCTCGCTGCGCAAGGCCGGACTGATCGTGTCGGAACGGATGGGCAGTTCGGTCCGGCATTCGCTGACTCCACTGGGCGAGGACGTGCTGCGGGCCGGGCAGGAGGTCCACTGAGGACGGACGCTCAGCGCCCTTCCCACACCGGCGGCCGTTTCTCGACGAAAGCACGAGGACCCTCGACCGCGTCACGACCGTGCATCCGCCGTTCTTCCTCGGGATACCGCGCCCCGAACGCGGCCTCGAGCGGCATGTCCAAGGAGGCGAGAGCAGCCTGTTTCACCGCCCTCACCGACTGCGGCGCGCAACGCAGCAGATCGGCCACCCACCCCTCGACGCATTCGTCCAGCTCCGCCGCGGGGACGACGTCGTTCAGCAGGCCGAGTTCCGCGGCCCGGGCGGCGGAGAACCGGCGGCCGGTCAGCAGGTAGCCCATCGCCGGTTTCAGCGGTGCCTGCCGTGCCAGCCGGAAAACCCCGCCGGCCCCGGCGATCAGCCCCAGCCGGGGTTCCGGGAGAGCGAACTCCGACCGGTCGCTGGCCACTGCGAGGTCGCAGGCGAGCACCAGCTCGAAGCCTCCGCCGAGGGCGTAGCCGTCCACGCGGGCCACGACCGGCTTGGTCAGGGTGAACCGGTCGGTAAGCCGGGGCGCGCCGGGCTTTCCCCTGCTGCCGAAGCTCGACACGGCACGGGGTCCGGCGTCGAGTTCCTTGAGGTCCTGCCCTACGGAGAACGCCCGTCCGCCCGCGCCGGTCAGCACGACGGCGCGCACGTCGTCGTCGCGTTGGACGTCGGCCCAGACTTCGCCCAGTTCTTCGTGCATCGCGGCGTTCATCGCGTTGAGCACCTCGGGCCGGTCCAGCGTGACCCGGGCGACGTGGCCGGATTTCGTGTAGCGGACGGTGGCGGTCATGTTCTCTCCCGGACGCGATCGACCCGCCCGCGGCCGAACCGGGCGAGCTGGGTGATCCATTGTGGACAAATAAGCGATTTCCTTGCATTGAAACGGTGTTTCCGCCACTCTCGGAGCTATGGGGGTTGCGCGCGCCCGTGGCACCCCGACCGGGGACCCACCGCCGAACGCGCGCCGGAATCAGGAGCGGAAACATGACGACGACATCGACGAACCGGGCCGCAGGCACCGTCGGGGACGCCCGGGTGACCGGCGTGATCGACGGGATCAGGGCACAGCAGGACGGGATGATCCAGGCGATGATGTCCGACCCGCGGAACATGGCGGGCTTCGGCATTTCCGTGTCCGCGTTCAAGGGGGACACGCTTTACGTCCTGGCCCGGGCCACCGGCGCGAAGTGGATCGTGGAGTGCGCTTCGTCGTTCGGAGTATCCACCATGTACCTCGCGGCCGCCGTGCGGGACAACGGGGGTGGCCGGGTGATCGGCGCGGAGATCGTGCCGGAGAAGGTCGAGACCGCACGCAAGCACCTGGCCGACGCCGGGCTTTCCGAATACGCCGAGATCCGCGAGGGTGACGCGAAGGAGACTCTCGCCGACGTCGCCGGAGAGATCGACTTCGTGTTCCTCGACGGCTGGCCCAGCGAGCCGCCCACGTTGGCCCGCACCGTGATCGAGCTGCTCCGGCCCCAGCTTCGGCCGGGCGCGCTGATCGTGAACGACAACATCGAAGACGACTACCTGGACTACGTGCGGGATCCCGCGAACGGTTTCCGCAGTGTCACGCTGCCGCTGCTGGCCCCGGCGGACGCCGGGATGTCCAATTTGAGCCGCTCGGAGTTCGAATTCACCCTCTTCGGCTGAGTGCACCACGCCGGCTGGAGTTCCGCGTAAACGGCCGCCCTGGCTACGCCGGGCGGCCGTTGCCGTGCCCGCCTTCCCGAACCACTTTCCCAGGGGGTACCGATGACCACATCTTCCACCGGCGGCGCCACAATGCCACCGGGCCCGCGGCTGCCGCGTCCGCTGCAGGCGATCCTGCTCGCGAAATACCGGCACCGCTGGCTGCCCCGGCTGCAGCGGCGTTACGGTGACACGTTCTCGCTGCGCCCGGCCGTCGGCGGCGACATGGTCGTCATCACCGACCCGGACCAGGTCAGCCGGCTCTTCACCGGCTCGCCCGAGGTGTTCCACGCCGGGGAGGGCAACGCCGTGCTCCGCCCGCTGGTCGGCGCGGAGTCCGTGCTGATGCTCGACGAGGAGCGACACCTGCGGATGCGGCGGATGCTGCTGCCCGCATTCGGGAGCACCGCCATCAAGGGCTATCACGGGATGTTCGCCGAAATCGCCGAGGACGAGGTCGCCCGGTGGCGGCCGGACCGGCCGTTCGGTCTCTACGACCGGATGGAGGAACTGACGATGGAGGTGATCCTCCGCGTCGTGTTCGGGGTGTCGGACGAAGCCCGGCTCGCCCCGCTGCGCGGCCTGATGAAGAAGCTCGCGCGGGCCGGGCTGCTCGAAATGATCGGCTGGTCGGTGCCCGCGCTGGAGCGGTTCGGGCCGTGGCGCCGGTATCGGCGGACCCAGGACGCGGTCGACCAGCTGCTCTACGCCGAGATTGCCGACCGCCGGGCCGCTCCCGACACCCCCGAGCGCCGTGATGTGCTCTCCCGCATGATGATCGCCTCCGAGAACGGCGGCGGATTGTCCGATGTGGAGCTTCGCGACCAGCTGATCACGTTGGTGATGGCCGGGTTCGACACCACGTCCGCGGCGCTGGCCTGGACGTTCCACGAACTCGCCCACCGGCCGGCGCAGCTGGCCCGCGCCCGCGAGGCCGCCGCCCGCGACGACGACAAGTACCTCGAAGCCGTCGTCAAGGAAACGCTGCGGCTGCGGCCGGTGCTGCCGCAGCTCGGACGGCGCCTGACCGGCCCGGCGACGGTGGGAGACCGGGTGCTGCCCGCCGGTGTGTCGGTCATCGCCGCGATGACGCTGATCCACACCTCGCCCCGCCACCACGATGCCCCGGCGGACTTCCGGCCCGAGCGCTTCCTCGGCACAGCGCCCGCGACCGGCAGCTGGATCCCGTTCGGCGGCGGGGTGCGCCGCTGCCCCGGCGCCACGTTCGCCACCCTCGAGTCGATCACCGTGCTCAAGGCGGCGCTGCTGCGCTATGACCTCCACCCCGAGCACGACCGGCCGGAAACCGCCCGGATCCGCAACGTCATGCTGGTTCCCTCGCGCGGCACCCGGGTCGTGGTGCGGCCACGCGGCTGAGCCGTTCACCGCAGCCAGTCCTCGACCGCACGCGCGGTCGTGCCCGCGTGCTCCTCGAGCATCGTGAAGTGATCGCCGGGGACGTCCACGCTGTGGTCGGCCGACGGCCACCGAGCCCGCCAGGAATCCCCGGGGGGCACGTCGGCTTCCGCGCACGGGCTGCTCGCGCGGACGTACAACGTCGGTACCGAAACCGGCGACGGCGCCCAGGAGGCGAAGATCCGGTAGTAGGCCCCGACACCGAGGACACGGGTGTCCGATCCGCCAGTGGTGTGCCGTTCCCGGGCCCACGCGCCTTCGGCGACCATGCGGGCGTACGCCGAATCCGAGGCGCCGAATTCGGGTTCCGGGGTGTCGAGCAGCACCAGCGCCCGCGGCGGCGTGCCGTTCTTCTCCAGCACCGCGGTCATCGCATGGCCGATCCAGCCCGCGCCGGACCGGCCGAGCACGACGAACGGCGCGCCCGCTGCGGCTTCCAGCGCCGCCTCGGCTTGGACCTCGGCCAGCGCGTTCACGTCCGCGGGCAGGGGCTCGCCTTCGCCGAAGCCCGGCGCCGGCAGTGCGTGCACGTCACGGATCCCGCGGAAGAAGGCCGCGAACCGCGCGTATTCGACCGGCCCGGCCAGAAGCCCGAACGACGCCGGGCAGATCAGCACCGGCCGCTTCGGACCTTCGGCCAGCCGTACCGGCCGGCCGCGCGGGGCCCGGTCGGCCGCGCCGGTGAACGACGGCCGCACCCGTGACGCCGCCTTGGCCAGCTCGATGCCGTCCCCGAGGCGGCCGAGCCGGCCGGCTTCCAGGTACAGCGACGTGAGATCGGTGGCCGGCGGCCCGGCCGGCGCCGCGGCGAGGACGGCCAGGCCGGCGGCGAGCATGTCCAGCGTCCCGGCGTCGTAGAGCAGCGTCGTCGGCACGTCCAGGCCCGTCGTGGCGACGAGCCGGTTTCGCAGCTCGGTGACGGTCAGCGAGTCGAACCCGAGTTCCAGCAGGCCACGGCCGGCGTCGAGGGTACGGCCGGAATCGTGGCCGAGGACGGCCGCCGCGGTGTCGCAGACCAGGCCGGTCAGCAGCTCGGTGCGCGCGTCGTCGTCCAGCTTCGCCAGCTGCTCCCGCAGGTCCGGCACCGGAGGTTCGGCCTGGCCGGCCGCCACCGGCGGGACTTCCGTGGCCGGGGCGTCCAACCAGAACCGGCGCCGTTGGAACGCATAGGTCGGCAACGGCACCGGCCGCGCGGCAGCGAGCGCGGCCAGGTCGACGTCCACGCCGTGCGCCCACAGCGCGCCCAGGGCGCCCGGCAGGTGTTCCGGAGCCGATCCGGTCCCGACGACGAGAAGACCGCCGTCCACCGGGATTTCCGCGTCGGCGCCGCAGACGACGAAGGTGTCGTGACTCTCCGACAGGCTGTGCAGGAGCTTCTCGAACGCCTTGGGTGTCCCGGAGTGCGGAGTGCGGGACGATCGGAACGGAATCCCACCGTCGCGGCGGATTTCCTCGTCGGCGGGCAGGCTGCCGGTCGCCACCAGCCGTGCTCCCTCGGCGAGCGAGAGGATTCCGGCCACGCATGCTGCGGCGATTTCCCCGGTCCCGTGGCCCACGACCGCCGCGGGCACGACTCCGCAGGCCTGCCAGAGCCGGGCGGACGCGATCGCGGCGGCCCACTGCGTCGCGGCTTGCCCGGGCTCGAGAAGTGCCGTGCACTCCTCGAAGGCGGCGGCGAAAACCGGTGAGGCGGCACAGAACGCATCGGCCGGGGTCGCGGGTGTGCCCGTGAAGACGAACACCGGACGGCGCGGCTGCGCCGCGGGTCCGCTGCCGTCGTTCGCCAGCGCCGCCAGGCCGGTCCGCAACTCGGCGACGTCCGCGCCGGACACCACCGCGCGACAGGCGAAGGCCGGACGCGCGGCGAGCGCGGCCGCCACCTCGGCGACCGGCACGTCACACTGATCGTCCACAAAGGACCTGAGTCGGGCGGCCTGGGCGCGCAACGCGGTCGCGTCGGTGCCCGACAGCGGCCACGTGACCACCGTCGTGACCACCACGGGCGCGGCCGCCGGGGCCGCCGCGGGCTGCGGCTGTTCGAGGATCACGTGAGCGTTGGTGCCGCTGATCCCGAAGGCCGACACCCCTGCCCGCCGCGGACGTCCGGCCTCGGGCCACGCCCGCGACGTGGTCGCGATGGCGAGAGCCCCTGCCGTCCAGTCCACCTGCGGAGACGGCTCATCGGCGTGCAACGTCGGCGGAACCACCCCACGCCGCATCGCCTCCACCATCTTGATCACCCCGGCCACACCCGCCGCCGCTTGCGCGTGCCCGATGTTCGACTTCACCGAACCCAGCCACACCGGACGATCCACCGGACGCCCCTGCCCATAAGTCGCGAGCAATGCCTGCGCCTCGATCGGATCACCCAGCGACGTCCCCGTACCATGCGCCTCCACCACATCCACGTCCACAGCGGACAACCCGGCCGAGGCCAACGCAGCACAGATCACCCGCTGCTGCGACGGACCATTCGGCGCCGTCAACCCATTAGACGCACCATCCGAATTCACCGCACTGCCCCGCACCACTGCAAGCACCTCATGCCCGTTGCGGTGCGCATCCGACAACCGCTCCAGCAGCAGGACGCCCACCCCCTCGGCCCACGCCGTGCCGTCGGCGGCGGCGGAAAACGGCTTGCAGCGGCCGTCCGGAGCCAGGCCCCGCTGGCGTGAGAACTCCACGAACGCCGCGGGCGTCGCCATCACCGTGACCCCGCCCGCCAGCGCGAGATCGCATTCGCCGTGCCGAAGCGCCTGAGCGGCCAGATGCACCGAGACCAGCGACGACGAACACGCCGTGTCGACCGTCATCGCCGGACCTTCCAGCCCGAAGGCATAGGCCACCCGTCCGGACGCGACGCTGCCCGCGCTTCCGCTGCCCAGCTGGCCTTCGTAGCCATCGGGCACGCGGAAGAACCGGCTCGCGTAGTCGTTGTACATCACGCCGGTGAACACGCCGGTCCGGCTGCCCCGCAAGGACCCGGGATCAAGCCCCGCCCGCTCGAACGCCTCCCACGACGTCTCCAGCAACAACCGCTGCTGCGGATCCATCGCCAGGGCCTCACGCGGCGAAACCCCGAAAAACGCCGGATCGAAATCCGCCGCGTCGTACAGGAAACCGCCCTCACGGACGTACGTGGTCCCGGCCCGGTCCGGATCCGGATCGAACAACGTCTCGACGTCCCAGCCCCGATCCGAAGGCATCGGCCCGATCGCGTCGGTCCCCGCCGCGACCAACTCCCACAAATCCTCCGGCGAGGCAACGCCACCCGGGAAACGACACGCCATCCCCACGATCGCCACCGGCTCATCCACCACGACAGCCCGCACGACCGGTGTCTCCGGCGTGACCGGTGCCTCGTCGGCGACTTCGGCCGCGAGGAAAGCGGCCAGCGCCAAGGCGTTCGGGTAGTCGAACACCAGCGTCGGGGCGAGGGTCAGCCCGGTCGCTGCCGCCAGCCGATTGCGCAGTTCCACCGCCATCAGGGAATCGAAGCCGAGTTCACGAAACGCCCGGCCGTCCCCGACCGACGCCGGATCCGCGTGCCCGAGCACCGCGGCCACTTCGGCCCGGACGTGCGCGAGCACCGCCGAGACGCGCTCCGGCTGCGGCAACGCGGCCCACCGCTCGCGCGGGCGACCGGCCGCCGGGCCACGCCGCGTCGTCCGCAGTATTCCGCGCAACAGCGGCGGGACCTCTCCGCCCGCCGCGTCACGCCGGGCTGCCTCCAAGTCCCACTCCATGGGCAGAACGAGCGGGCTGCCGAGCCCGAGCGCCGAGTCGAACAGCCGGACACCGTCCTCTTCGGACAGTGCACGCAGCCCGGCCCGGCCGAGCCGGCGCCGGTCCCCCTCGGCCAGCTTGCCCGCCATGCCGCCGTCGGCCGCCCACGGACCCCACGCCAGGGACACCGCGGGCAGCCCGAGCCCACGGCGGTGGGCGGCGAGTGCGTCCAGGAAACCGTTGGCGGCGGCGTAGTTCGCCTGTCCCGGGCTGCCCAGCACCCCGGCAGCCGAGGAGAACAGCACGAACGCGGTGAGCGGGCGGTCCTTCGTCAGCTCGTGCAGGACCATGGCGCCGCCGGCCTTGGGCCGCAGCACGCGGGCAAGGCGATCGCCGTCCATGGCGGAGACGACACCGTCGTCGGTCACGCCCGCGGCATGCAGCACCGCGGTGACCGGATGCTCGGCCAGCACCTGCGCCATGGCCGTGCGATCGGCGACGTCGGCCGCGACGACGGCGACCTCGGCGCCGAGCGCCACCAGTTCGTCCCGCAGCCGTGTGGCCTCCGGGGCATTCTCGCCCCGCCGCCCGAGCAGCACCAGCCGCTTCACACCCGTCCGGGCGAGGTGGCGGGCGAGGGCGGCACCCAGTGCCCCGGTCCCGCCGGTGATCAGCACCGTGTCGGCAGCACCCAGCCGCGGCGCGCCGTCCTCGGGACGTCCCGCGCGAGCCAGCCGCGGCACGAGGGCCACCCCGTCACGCACAACCACCTGCGGGTCCCCGGCGAGCACGACGGCGTCACCAGGGCCTTCGGTGTCGGCCAGCAGAACGCGGCCCGGATGCTCGGCCTGGACCGAACGCACCAGGCCCCAGACCGCGCCCGCGGCGAGGTCGCGGACACCGGCCCCGGTGTCGATCGCGCCCCGGGTGTGCACCAGCAGCCGGGTCCCGTCCAGTCTCGGTTCGGCGAGCCAATCCCGCACGACCTGCAGGACCCGGCCGACGACGTCCGTCACCTCTCCGGCTGGCACCGGCAGCACGGCCACCGGCGGCAGGTCCGCTCCCGGCTCCAGGAGCGTCGCGACAGCAGCTTCCCTCGCCTCGAGGACGACCCCCTCGCCTGGCACCGGTTCGGCAGTTTCGGCTGCTGGCACCCATTCCAGCTGCCACAGGGCGTCCCGAAGGGAGCCGGTGAGATCCGCGTCCTCCGGCAATGGCCTCAGGGTCAGCGCGTCGACCGTGAGCACCGGACGCCCGGCGCCGTCAGCCGCCGTGATCGCCACTGCGTCCGGCCCCGCCGGGCGCAGGGTGACGCGCAGTTCGTCCGCCCCCGGCTGGTGCAGGCTGAGGCCGGTGAAGGAAAACGGCAGCCTGGGCGCGTCGGGGCCGGCACCGGCCGCCAAGGCGTGCAGGGCCGCGTCGAACAACGCCGGGTGCAGACCGAAACCACCGCCGGTGGTGCGCACCTGCGCGAAGAGATCTGCGCCACGTCGCCACACCGCTTGCAGGCACTGGAACTCGGCCCCGTATTCGAGGCCCGCGCCGGCCAGCCGCGGGTAGAGGTCGCCGGTCGGCACGCGGACCGCGCCCTCGGGCGGCCAGGGTCCCGGCACGACCGGTTCGGGGGCAGTGGGCACGAGCGTCCCTTCGGCGTGTTTGAGCCACTGCCCGTCTTCTCCGGTGTCCGGCCGGGCATAGATCGCCAGCGGGCGACGCCCGGCGTCCGCCGGTCCGCCGACGACCACCTGCAGCCGGATCCCGCCCGTCGCGGGCAGGGCCAGCGGCGTGTGGACGGTCAGTTCGCCGACCGAATCGCACCCCACCTCGTCCCCGGCCCGGACGGCCAGTTCGGCGAACGCGGTCCCGGGCAGCAGCACGATTCCGGCGACGAGGTGGCCGGCCAGCCACGGCTGTGCCGCGAGCGAGAGCCGTCCGGTCAGGACCACTCCGGTCTCGTCCGCGAGCGCGACGGCGGCACCCAGCAGCGGGTGCCCGGCCGCGGTCAGCCCAGCGCCGCCGAGGTCCCGCGGTGACCCCGTCGGGCCGCCGAGCCAGAATCGCGCACGCTGGAACGGATACGTCGGCAGGTCGACGCGCCGCGCCGGACGTCCGGCGAACACCGCCGCCCGGTCGAACCCGACGCCTCTCGTCCAGAGCCGGCCCAGGGCACGCAGCAGGGCCACCGGCTCGGGGGTCCCCGGCCGCAGCGCCGCAACCGCGGTCACGCCGGCCCCCGGCAGACAGCCTTCGGCCAGCCCGGTCAGCACTCCGGCCGGGCCCAATTCGAGCAGCGCCGTGGCCCCGGCGCGGTGTGCCGTGGCCACACCGTCGGCAAATCGCACGGCGCGGCGGACGTGGCCGACCCAGTACTCCGGCGTGCAGATCACGTCCGGCTCGGCGAATTCGCCGGTGACGTCCGAGATCAGCGGCAGCTGCGGGGCGGCGAAGGTGACGCCGGCCAGGACCGCGGCGAACTCGCCGAGCACCGGCTCCATCCGGGCCGAGTGGAAGGCATGGCTGACCCGCAGCCGGTTCACCCGGTGCCCGTCGGCTTCCAGCTCCCGGGCGAGCCCCGCGACGGCGTCCTCGTCGCCGGAAAGGACCACGGAGCACGGTCCGTTGACCGCGGCGAGCGAAACCGACTCCGCGTAGCCGCGCAGTCGTATGTCCACTTCGGACTCCGAAGCGGCGACGGCGATCATCGCCCCGCCCGGGGCGAGCCCCTGCATCAGCCGCCCGCGGGCGGCGACCACCCGGCACGCGTCCGCCAGCGACCAGATCCCGGCCACGTGCGCGGCCGCCAGTTCGCCGATCGAGTGGCCGAGCAGCACGTCTGGCCGGATCCCCCAGGATTCGAGCAGCCGGTGCAGCGCCACCTCGACGGCGAACAACGCCGCCTGCGTGAACATCGTTTCGTCGAGCCGGTCCCCCGAGCGAACGACTTCCTTCACCGACTCACCCAGCTCGGCGTCCAGAAGCGCACACACCTCATCGAAAACCTCGGCATACACCGGAAACTCCTCGGCCAGCGCCAAGCCCATCCCGATCCGCTGGGAACCCTGGCCCGCGAACAGGAAGCCGAGCCGCACATCGGGATCGCTCTCGGCGGCTCCGGTGCCTTCCACGATTTCGGCCAGTCCGCTCCGCAGTCCGTCGTCGTCTTCGGCGACGACGACCGCGCGGTGGGAAAAGACCGCCCGGGTGGTCGCGGCGGAGTAGGCGAGGTCCAGTCGCCGCGGTCCGCCGATCGCCGCGGTGAAGGCCGCGGCCTGGGCCTGAAGCGCCTCCCGCGTCTTCGCCGACAAGAACAGCGGCACGGGCGCGGTATCCGGTCCGGGCTCGGATGTCTTCTCGGGTTCGTGTTCCAGGATCACGTGGGCGTTGGTGCCGCTGATCCCGAACGAGGACACCCCCGCTCGGCGCGGACGGCCGGTTTCCGGCCACGGCCGCGCCTCGACGGCCAGTTCGACCGCACCACTGTCCCAGTCCACATGGGAGGAACGCTTCGCCGCGTGCAGCGTCGCCGGGACGACGCCGTGCCTCAGCGCCATCACCGTCTTGATCAGCCCGGCCACACCCGCCGCCGCTTGCGCGTGCCCGATGTTCGACTTCACCGAACCCAGCCACACCGGACGATCCACCGGACGCCCCTGCCCATAAGTCGCCAGCAACGCCTGCGCCTCGATCGGATCACCCAGCGACGTCCCCGTACCATGCGCCTCCACCACATCGACGTCCATAGTGGACAGACCTGCGGCGGCCAGCGCGTCGGAAATCACCCGCTGTTGCGAGGGACCGTTCGGTGCGGTCAGGCCGTTCGACGCGCCGTCGGAGTTGATCGCGCTGCCGCGCAGCACCGCCAGCACCGGATGCCCGTTGCGGCGCGCATCGGACAACCGCTCAACCAGCAGCACGCCGACACCCTCGGCCCATCCGGTCCCGTCCGCGTCCGCCGAGAACGGCCTGCACCGGCCGTCCGGGGAAAGCCCGCGCTGGCGCGAGAACTCCACGAACGGCGCAGGCGTCGCCATCACCGTGACCCCGCCCGCCAGCGCCAGCTCGCACTCGCCGCGGCGCACCGACTGCGCGGCCAAATGCAACGCCACCAGCGACGACGAACACGCGGTGTCGACCGTCAACGCCGGGCCTTCCAGCCCGAAGGTGTAGGCCACCCGGCCGGAGGCGACACTGGCCGCACTGCCGCTGCCGAGGAAACCCTCGAAGCCGTCCGGAATCTCGCCGAACCGGCTCGCGTAGTCGTTGTAGATCACGCCGGTGAACACGCCGGTCCGGCTGCCCCGCAAGGACCCGGGATCGAGCCCCGCCCGCTCGAACGCCTCCCACGACGTTTCCAGCAACAACCGCTGCTGCGGGTCCATCGCCAGGGCCTCACGCGGCGAAACCCCGAAAAACGCCGGATCGAAATCCGCCGCGTCGTGCAGGAAACCGCCCTCGCGCACGTACATCGTACCCGGCTGCGCGGGATCCGGGTGGTAGAGCCGGTCGGTATCCCAGCCGCGGTCGGCGGGCATCGGACCGATCGCGTCGGTCCCCGCCGCGACCAGGTCCCACAGGTCTTCCGGCGAAGTGACACCACCCGGGAACCGGCACGCCATCCCCACGATCGCCACCGGCTCGTCCGCGGCCGGCACCGGGCTCCGCTCCGCCGTCGCGACGTCGCCGCCGAGCCGCCCGAGCAGGTACTTCGCCAGGGCCTGCGGGTTCGGGTGGTCGAAGACCAGGGTCGCCGGCAGCCGCAAGCCGGTGCGGGCTGCGAGCCGGTTGCGCAGGTCGACGCTCATCAGGGAGTCGAAACCGAGCGTCTTGAACGCCTCCTCCGGCGCTACTCGCGCCGGGTCGGGATGGCCGAGCGCGCCGGCCACCTCGCCGCGCACCAGCCCGAGCACGTGCCCCAGCCGCTCGCCGGCGGGCAGCCCGGCGACCACGCGGCCCAGCGCCGGGCCGTCCTCGGTCTCGCAGACACGGCGGCGGCGGGCGCGGACCAGCCCGCGCAGGAGTGCCGGGGGTGCCTCGTCGCGGGCCAGGATCGCCGCGAGGTCGAGGCGGGCCGGGACGGCCAGGGCGGCGTCCGTGCCGACGACTGCGTCGAAGGCGGCCAGACCGTCCTCGGTGGACAGAGGAGCCACACCGGAACGACGGAGCCGTTCCAGGTCGGCATTCATCCCGGCACCACCGGCCGCCGAAGCCGCCCAGTAGCCCCAGGCGAGCGCCACCGCGGGCAGCCCCCGGCCCCGGCGGTACGCGGCCAACGTGTCGAGGTAGCCGTTCGCCGCCGCGTAGTTCGCCTGCCCTGAACTGCCGAGCACCCCGGCGGCCGACGAGTAGAGCACGAACGCGGACAGCTCCCGGTCCGCGGTCAGTTCGTGCAGCCACCGGGCGCCGTCCACCTTCGGCCGGAAGACCCGGTCGAGCCGTTCGGCGTCCATCGCGTCGAGCAGGCCGTCGTCGGTGCCGCCGGCGGTGTGCACCACGGCGGTGATCGGGTGCTGCGCAAACACCGCCGCGAGGGCGTCGCGATCGGCGACATCACCCGCCACGACGGCGACGTCCGCGCCCGCCGCGGTCAGCTCGTCCCGCAGTTCGGGCACCCCGGGCGCGCCAGGCCCGCGGCGGCCGAACAGCACCAGCGCCCGCACCCCGGCGGCGGCCAGCCGCCGGGCCAGTGCCGAGCCGAGCACCCCGGTGCCGCCGGTGATCAGCACGGTGTCGTCCGGGCCGAGACGTCCCGGTGTCGCGGCCGGTGCCAGGCGGGCCAGCCGCGGGACCCAGGCTTCGGTTCCCCGGACCGCCACCTGCGGTTCCCCCAGCGCGACCGCCGCGGCCAGTACACCGGTGCCGAAACGGTCCACGTCGACCAGCACGATCCGGCCCGGGTGCTCGGCCTGCGCCGAGCGCACCAGGCCGTGCACCGCCCCACCGTCCACATCGGACACTTCCGGCCCGGTGCCGGGCACCGCCACCACCCCGGAGGTCACCACGACCAGCGTCGAGGCGGAGAACCGGTCGTCGGCGAGCCAGTCGTTCAGCACGCCGAGGACGGCCCCGGCCGAGGCTCGCGCGTCCGCCGCCGGGCACGGCACCACCGCGACGGCCGGTGCTGCGTTCAGTTCGGCGAGCCCGGAAACCCCGGCGCCCCAGCCGAAATCCCGTTCGCCGAGCACGACCCAGCCGGCCTGTCCCGGCGTCTGCGGCAGTGGGGCGGGAAGCCAGTCGAGGGTGAAAAGCACGTCCCGCAACGGGTTCACCCGGGTCACCACCGACTCGGCATCGACCTCGCGCACAGCCAGTTCGGCCACCGACACCACGGGGCGACCTGCGGCGTCGGCGGCTTCGAGCGCCACCGTGTCCCGGCCGAGGGTGACCAGGCGGACGCGCAGACTCGCGGCACCCGAAGCGTGCAGCGACACACCCGACCAGGCGAACGGAAGCCGCAGCCCGGGAGCGGGTTCGTCCTGCGCGAGGCTCATTGCGTGCAGCGCCGCGTCCAGCAGCGCCGGATGCAGGCCGTACCGCCCGAGGTCCGCACGCACGCCGTCCGGGAGGCGGACCTCGGCGAAGACCTCGCTGCCCCGCCGCCAGGCCGCGCGCAGGCCTTCGAACGCCGGTCCGTAGCTGTACCCTGCCTCGCGCGCGGCCGAGTAGAAATCGTCCACCGCAACGGGTTCCGCTCCGGTGGGCGGCCACTGCGCCAGTCCGGCCGGCTCGCCGGCGCCGGTCGGGGCGAGCACCCCGTCGGCGTGCCGGACCCACGGCAGGCCCTCGTCGGTGCGGCTGAACACGGCGACGGTCCGCCGGCCGCCGTCGCCGGGCTCGCCGACGACGACCTGGAGTGCCACACCGCCACGCTCGGGCAGGAACAGCGGCGCGTGCCCGGTCAGCTCTTCGAGGTGCTCGCAGCCGACGTCGTCCCCGGCGTGCAGCGCCAGTTCGACGAATGCCGTGCCCGGCACCAGAACCGCGCCCGCGATCGCGTGATCGGCCAGCCACGGCTGTGCGGCGACCGAAAGCCGCCCGGAAAGCAGCCGGCCGCCACCCTCGGCAGGCTCCACGACGGCTCCGGTCAGCGGGTGCCCGGTGGCCAGCAGGCCGGTGCTGCCGAGATCCGCGCGGGTTTCCCCGGCCTCGAGCCAGAACCGCTGCCGCTGGAACGCATACGTCGGCAGCTCGACAGCGGCCGGCCCGGCGAAACCCCAGTCGACGGGGACACCGGCCACCTCCGCTTCGGCCACCGAAGCCAGGAACCGCGCCAGACCGCCGTCGGCCCGCCGGAGCGAGCCGACGACGGTGGCCTCGGTCCCGACGTGCTCGAAGATCTGCTCCACGCTCGTGGTGAGCACGGGATGCGCACTGCACTCGACGAACACCCGATGCCCGTCGGCGAGCAGGGCCGCCACCGAGGCGGCGAAGTCCACCGGCTCCCGGGCATTGCGATACCAGTACCGGGCGTCGAGTGCCGTGGTGTCGAGCAGGCCGCCGGTCACCGTGGAGTAGAACGGCACCTCGGCAGGCTGCGGAGTCAATCCGGCCAAGGCGGGCAGCAGCGCTTCGCGCATCCGCTCGACCTGGGCCGAGTGACCGGCCCGGTTGACCCCACGCAGCCGCCGGATAGCCACGCCGTCGGCCACGCACTCGGCGAGGAAGGCCTCCACCGGCTCGACTTCGCCGCACACGGACACCGAGGCCGGTCCGTTGACCGCGGCTACACTGATCCCGTCGCCCCGGCCGGCGAGCCGGGCCCGGACCTGCTCCGCGGAGAGCCCGACCCAGCCCATCGCCCCCGGCTCGACCAGTTCGGCGAACAACCGGCTGCGCACCGCGACGATCTTCGCCGCGTCCGTCAGTGACAGCGCCCCGGCGACACAGGCCGCCGCGATCTCCCCCTGCGAGTGCCCGACGACCGCGGACGGCTCGACGCCGTGCGAACGCCAGAGCTCAGCGAGCGAGACCATCACGGCGAACAGCACCGGCTGTACGACCTCGATGGGTTCGAGCCCCGGGGCGTCCGGCGCCCCGCGCAGGACATCGCGGACGGAAAAGGCCAGGTGGGCCGAAAACGCGGCGTCGCACTCGGCCATCCGCCGCGCGAACACCGGCGACGAATCCAGCAGGGAGACCGCCATTCCGGCCCACTGTTGTCCCTGCCCGGGGAAGACGAAGACAAGCCCGCCGTCCGGCCCGGTGCAGCCGTGCACGAGTCCGGCGGCCGGCTCTCCGGCGGCCAGCGCGTCGAGGCTGTTCACCGCGTCGTCGCGGTCGGCGCCGAGGACGACGGCGCGGTGCGCCAGCGGCGAACGACTGACCGCCAGTGCGTGCCCGATGTCTACTGTGGACAGATCGGGGTGCGCGCGGGCGAACGCGGCGAGCCGGACGGCTTGTGCGCGCAGCGCGGCTTCGGTGGCGCCGGAAAGCCGCCACGGCACCGGCCCCTCGGGCCCGGCCGCGGGCTCCGGGTCAGCGGCCGGCGGCGCTTCCTCGATCACGACGTGCGCATTGGTGCCGCTGATGCCGAAGGAGGACACGGAACCGCGGCGCGTCCGCCCGCCCGCCGGCCAGGCCGCGGGCTCGTGGAGCAGGGACACCGTGCCCAAGGACCAGTCGACGTGCGGGGTCGGCTCGGCCGCGTGCAAGGTCCGCGGCACGACACCGTGGCCCAGCGCCAGCACCAGCTTCAGCACGCCCGCGACACCGGCGGCGGTTTGCGTGTGCCCGAGGTTCGACTTCACCGACCCGAGCCTCAGCGGGCCCGCGGCACCCCGCTCCCGGCCGTAGGTGGCCAGCAGCGCGCCCGCTTCGAGCGGGTCACCCAGTGGCGTCCCGGTGCCGTGCGCTTCGACCACGTCGACGTCGGCGGTGGACAGACCGGCGTCAGCCAGCGCCGCCCTGATCACGCGCTGCTGCGCGAGACCGTTCGGCGCGGTGAGGCCGTTGGAGGCGCCGTCGGAGTTCACCGCGCTGCCGCGGACCACCGCCAGCACCCGGTGCCCGTGCTTTCGCGCGTCCGAGAGGCGTTCCACCACCAGAACGCCGACGCCTTCGGACCAGCCGGTGCCGTCGGCCCCGGCGGCGAACGCCTTGCAGCGCCCGTCCGGGGAGAACGCCCGCTGCCGGCTGAACCCGATCATCGACGACGGCTTGGCCATCACCGACACCCCACCGACCAGCGCCAGCGAGCACTCGCCCGCGCGCAGCGCCCGGGTCGCGAGGTGCAACGCGACCAGCGAGGACGAGCACGCGGTGTCGACGGTGAGCGCAGGCCCTTCCAGCCCGAAGGCGTAGGCGATCCGGCCGGACAGCACGCTCGGGGTGCTGCCGGTCATCAGGTGGCCCTCGGTCCCTTCGGGTGCCTCGGCCAGCGGTGGGCCGTACTCCTGGAACGTCGCCCCGACGAAGACGCCGGTGCGGCTGCCGCGAAGCGAGTCCACCGGGATGCCGGCGCGCTCGATCGCCTCCCACGACGTCTCCAGCAGCAGCCGCTGCTGCGGATCCATCGCTTCGGCCTCACGCGGGGAAATCCGGAACAGCCCGGCGTCGAAGTCCCCGATCCGGTCAAGGAACCCGCCGACCCGCAGGTACGACGTGCCGGGGTGGTCGGGGTCGTCGTGCAGCAGCGTCTCCAGGTCCCAGCCGCGGTCGGCGGGCAGCCCGGAGACGACCTCGCCACCGGTTTCCAGCAGCCGCCACAGGTCTTCGGGTGTCTCGATGCCGCCGGGGAACCGGCAGCTCATCGCGACGATCACGACCGGATCGGTGCAGGTCGCCGCGGGAGCCGGCCGGTCCGCGAGGGGATGGGTCGCGCCGGAGAGTTCCGCACGCAGGTGGTCGGCCAGCGCGGCCGCGTTCGGGTGGTCGAAGACCAGGGTCGGGCCGAACCGCAGCCCGGTCGCCGTGCCCAGCCGGTTCCGCAGCTCGACCGCGGTCAGGGAATCCAGGCCGAACTCGGTGAACGGCCTCGTGGCCTCCACCGTGGTACCGGGCGCGAGCCCGAGCACAGCCGCGAGGTGGCTGCGGACCAGGGCGAGCAGGTCCCCGGCCGCGGCGGGACGAGCGACCGGCGCCGGCCGGGGAGGCGCCGCGGGCCGCAGCCCGCGCAGCATCGGCGCGACGTCGTCCCCGGCGGTCCTCAGCGCGGCGAGGTCGAGTTCGGCCGCGACGACGGCGGCGTCCGCACCGGCGCGGGCGAGATCGAACAGGGCCGTCCCGGTTTCCGTGGTGAGGACGCCGAAACCACCACGCCGCAGTCGCCGCCGGTCGGCTTCGGCGAGGCCGGTGGTCATCGTGCCGGCCTCGGCCCACAGGCCCCAGGCCACCGACGTCGCGGGCAGTCCTTCTGCCCGCCGACGATGGGCGAGCGCGTCGAGGACCGCGTTCGCCGCCGCGTAGTTGCCCTGCCCGGGTGCGCCGAGGGTGCCCGCGGCGGAGGAGAACAGCACGAACTCGGTGAGGTCGTGGTCTGCGGTCAGCTCGTGCAGGTGCCGTGCCCCGTCGGCCTTCGCCGCCAGCACCGTGTCGAACCGGCCGGCGTCGAGTGAGGTCAGGACGCCGTCGTCGACCACGCCCGCCGCGTGCACCACCATCGACGGCGGACGCTCGGCCAGCAACGCCGCGACGTTCTCCCGCACCGAGACGTCGCATGCGGCGAAGGTGACCTCGGCGCCCATGCCGATGAGGTCGGCCGCAAGCTCGCGGGCGCCGGGAGCCTCCGCGCCACGGCGTCCCGCGAGCACGAACCGGCGCAGACCGTGGGTGGCGGCCAGGTACCGCGCGGTGCGCGCGCCCAGGGCACCGGTCCCGCCGGTGATGAGCACCGCGCCGTCCGGATCGGGTGGCACCGGCACGGTGAGCACGATCTTGCCGACGTGCCCGGCCTGGCTCATCCACCGGAACGTGGCGGGCGCGGTGCGGACGTCCCGCACGGACACCGGAAGAGGCTGCAGCCGCCCTCCGGCGAACAGCGTCATCAGCTCGGCGAGCAGCTCACCCAGCCGCTCGGGACCGGCGTCGAACAGGTCGAAGGCCCGGTAGTCGATCCCGGGCCCGACTTGCTCCGCGGTCCGCACATCGGTCTTGCCCAGCTCCAGGAACCGGCCCCCGCGCGGCAACAACCGCAAACCCGCGTCGACGAACTCCCCCGCCAGGCAATCCAGCACGACGTCGACACCACGCCCACCGGTCGCAGCGAGGAACTGCGCTTCGAAGGCGGTGGTCCGGGAATTCGCGATCCGCTCCGCCGGAACACCCGAAGCCGCCACCGCAGACCACTTCGCCGGACTCGCCGTCGCATACACCTCCGCGCCCAGATGGCGAGCCAGCTGCACCGCGGCCATCCCGACCCCACCCGCCGCGGCGTGCACCAGCACGGCCTCGCCCGCGCGGAGATCCGCCAGCTCGACCAGGCCGTAATACGCGGTGAGGTAGGCGATCGGCACGGAAGCCGCCCGGACGAACGACCAGCCGTCCGGGATCGGGGCGAGCAGCCGGGCATCGGCCACCACCTGTGGCCCGAACCCGCCGCGCACCATCCCGAACACGCGCATGCCGGGCTCGAAGCCCCGCACCCCGGCCCCGGTTTCGAGGACCACGCCCGCGATTTCCCCGCCGAGTTCGGCCTCGCCGGGATAGAGCCCGAGCGCAAGCATGACATCGCGGAAGTTCACCCCGGCAGCCCGCACACCGACGCGGACTTCACCCTTGCCCAACGGCCGTTCCGCTTCTGGACAGGGGGCGAGGACGAGGCCGTCGAAGGTGCGGCTGCCGTCGACGTCGAGCCGCCAGGCCCGGGTGTCCGCGGGTGGGGCGAGAGTCACCTCGGCACTCACCCGGACCAGCCGCGGCGCGAGCAGCTCACCGCGCCGCACCGCGATCCACGGTTCTCCGGTCGCGACCGCGGCCTGGATCACCTCCGGCTCGACCTCTCCGGCAAGGACATCTACCAGCCCGAATCGGCCGGGATGTTCGGCCTGGGCCGAGCGCACCAGCCCGCCCACCGCGGCGGCGGCGAGCCCGGGGGACTCACCGGCGGACACCGCAGCGCCGCCGCGGGTCACCACGGCCAGCACCCCGTCCCCGTCCGCGAGCCAGGCCTGCAGTCGGTCTGCGGTCGTCCTCAGCGCGGCCCGGACGTCATCGCCGAAGTCGGTTAGCGGCCAGATTTCCGCGTGCCCGGCCGAGGCGGCCGGGGTGGCGGGGCGCCAGGCCGTGCGCAACAGACCGTCCGATGTGGACAGTCGACGCAGGGCATCCGCGGGCAGCGGCCGCAGGGTCAGCGAGCGCACCGAAGCGACCGCGTTTCCCGCGGTGTCCGCGAGATCCACGGTGACCGCGTCCGGCCCGTGCGGGGCCAGCCGCACCCGCACCACCGTCGTCCCGGCGGCGTGCAGGCTCAGGCCGGTGAAGGCGAACGGCAGGCGGGGTGGGCCGGCCGGCTCGTGCTGCCCCAGCACGAGTGCGTGCAGCGCGGCGTCGAGCAGCGCCGGGTGCAGTCCGAAGATCGCGGCGTCGCCGTGGCATTCGGCGGGCAGCGAGACTTCCGCGAACACCTCGTCGCCGCGGCGCCACGCGGCCCGCACGCCGCGGAACGCGGGACCGTAGTCGAGCCCGCCGTCGGCAAGGCGCAGGTACAGGTCGTCGATCGCGACGGCTTCGGCGTCCGCGGGCGGCCACGACACCGGCGCCGGCGCCGGCCCGGCTGCGGGGAGGAGAAAGCCTTCGGCGTGGCGGACCCACGGCTCGCCGGACTCTGCGGCGTCGGGCCGGGCATGGACACTCACCGCGCGGCGGCCGTCTTCGCCGGGGCCGCCGACCACCAGCTGCACCCGGACCGCACCCGATTCGGGCAGCGCCAAGGGCCGCAGGACGGTCAGCTCGTCGACGACGCGGTAACCGAGTTCGGCTCCGGCTCTCAGCGCGAGTTCGGCGAAGGCGGTGCCCGGCAGCAGGACCGTTCCGGCCACCACGTGCCCGGCCAGCCAGGCCTGCGCGGACAGGGAAAGCCGCCCGGTCAGGAGCACGCCGTCGCCCTCGGCCAGTGCGATCGCGGCGCCCAGCAGCGGGTGCGCGGCCGGGGTCAGCCCGGCCCCGGCGACGTCGCGGGCGGCGCCCGCCGGTTCGTCGAGCCACAGCCGCCGACGCTGGAACGGGTAGGGGGGCAACGGAATCCGGCGAACGTCG
Organism: Amycolatopsis sp. NBC_01488; assembly: GCF_036227105.1. Classification (NCBI taxonomy): domain Bacteria; kingdom Bacillati; phylum Actinomycetota; class Actinomycetes; order Pseudonocardiales; family Pseudonocardiaceae; genus Amycolatopsis; species Amycolatopsis sp. NBC_01488. Next base: position 7,309,138 of record NZ_CP109434.1, read on the forward strand.
CGGCCTTCGAACACCGCGGCGGAGGAAACCGGCGCTCCGGCCGCCCACAACCGTCCCCAGCCGCGCGCGACGGCCACCGGCTCGGCGATGCCGTCACGCAGCAGCGGAACGCAGCTCGTTCCGGCGGGCACGATCTCCTCGGCGAGGGCGGTCAGCGCCCCGCCTGGGCCGAGTTCGAGCACAGCACGCACATTCAATGCCGCGATGGCATCGGCGAAGCGGACGGCGCGGCGAGCGTTGCCGACCCAGTAGCCGGGCGTGCACAGCGACACCGGATCGACGGGGGCGCCGGTCACGGTCGAGACCATCGGGATCTCCGGCGGCCGGAACACAACCGTGCCCAGTACCGCGGCGAACTTGTCGAGCATCGGATCGACCAGCGGCGAGTGGAAGGCATGGCTCACCCGCAACCGCTTGACCCGCCGGCCCTTCCCCTTCAATACGCCGGCAATCGCGAGCACCGCATCCTCGTCGCCGGAGAGGACCACCGACGACGGCCCGTTCACCGCCGCAGTCGCGACCCGTTCTCCCGCATCGACAAGCAGTTCGTCCACTTCGGACTCCGATGCCGCCACAGCGACCATCGCCCCACCCGGGGCAAGCGCCTGCATCAACCGTCCGCGGGCAGCAACCACCCGGCACGCATCGCCCAACGACCACACACCGGCCACGTATGCGGCGGTCAGTTCACCGATCGAATGTCCCAGCACCACCGCCGGACGCAGCCCCCAGGACTCCACCAGCCGGAACAACGCCACCTCGACCGCGAACAACGCCGCCTGCGTCCGAACGGTCTCGTCCAGCCGGTCACCAGTGAAAACGGCGTCCCGCAAGGAAAATCCGAGCTCGGCGGTCAGGAGCGCACACACCTCATCGAAAGCCTCGGCATACACCGGGAACGCCTCGGCCAGCCCGAAGCCCATGCCCGTCCACTGCGCGCCCTGGCCCGGGAACACCAGCGCCACGTCCGTGGCCATCGCATGGTGCGGGGTGGATTCGCCGGACGCGAGCGCACGCAGACCGGCGAGATCGTCGGCCACCGCCCGGTATTCGAACACCGCGCGCCGGGTCAGGGAGAACCCGGCGTCCACCGGGCGGACGTCGTCGGTCAAGATCCCGGCGAGCCGGGAAGCGTGCTCCCGTAACGCTTCCGGTGTCCTGGCCGACAGGTGCAGGGGCGCCGGACCCGCGTCGGGGCCGGGTTCCGGGGTCTCCTGCGGGGTGTGTTCGAGGATCACGTGGGCGTTGGTGCCGCTGAAGCCGAACGCCGACACCCCCGCCCGTCGCGGACGTCCGGCCTCGGGCCATGCCTGCGAGGTGGTGGCCAGCGCCACCGCACCGTCGGTCCAGTCCACCCGCGGGGAAGGCTCGTCGGCGTGCAAGGTCGGCGGAACGATGCCGCGCCGCATCGCCTCCACCATCTTGATCACCCCGGCGACGCCCGCCGCCGCCTGCGCGTGCCCGATGTTGGACTTCACCGAACCGAGCCAGAGGGGGTGGTCATCGGGACGGCCCTGGCCATAGGTCGCCAGCAGCGCCTGGGCCTCGATCGGATCGCCCAACGCGGTCCCCGTGCCGTGCGCTTCCACCGCATCGACATCCACAGTGGACAGACCAGCCGACGCCAACGCGGCGCGGATCACTCGCTGCTGCGAAGGGCCATTCGGCGCCGTCAACCCATTCGACGCACCATCCGAATTCACCGCTGAACCCGCAACCACCGCAAGCACCTCGTGCCCGTTGCGTTGCGCGTCCGACAACCGCTCGACCAGCAGCATCCCGGCACCTTCGGCCCAGCTGGTGCCGTCGGCCCCGGCACCGAATGCCTTGCAGCGGCCGTCCGGCGAAAGCACGCGCTGGCGGCTGTGCTCGACGAACGCGCCCGGACTCGCCATCACCGTGACCCCGCCCGCCAGCGCGAGTTCGCACTCCCCCAGCCTCAGGGACTGCACCGCCAAGTGCAGGGCCACCAGGGAGGACGAACACGCGGTGTCCACCGACACCGCAGGGCCTTCCAGCCCGAAGGTGAACGCGATCCGGCCGGACACGATGCTCGCTGCCGTCCCGCTGCCGACGTGACCCTCCACGTCCTCGGGCAAGGTGCGCAACCGCAGCGCGTAGTCGCCGGCCATGACGCCGGTGAACACGCCTACCCGGCGACCGCGCACCGAGGCAGGATCGATGCCCGCCCGTTCGAACACTTCCCACGATGTCTCCAGCAACAACCGTTGCTGCGGGTCCATCGCCAGGGCTTCACGCGGCGACACCCCGAAGAACGCCGGATCGAAATCGGCCACGTCATGGAGGAAACCGCCCTCGCGGACGTACGTCTTCCCGGCCCGGTCCGGATCCGGGTCGTACAGCGCCGCGACGTCCCAGCCCCGGTCCGAAGGCATCGGGCCGATCGCGTCCACGCCGCCCGCGACCAGTTCCCACAACTCCCCCGGCGAAGCGACCCCGCCGGGGAACCGGCAGGCCATGCCGACGATGGCGATCGGTTCCCGGGCACGATCTTCGGTTTCCCGCAACCGCCGGTGGGCCGCACGGCCGTCCTCGACCGCGCGCTTCAGGTAGTCGCGGAGCCTGTCCTCTTCCCGCATCGGAAACCTCTCAGTCACGGACCGGGGCTCTGGCCCCGAGTCCCCGGTCGATCAAGTCGAAGAGTTCTTCGGTGGTGGCCCCGTCGAGTTCGCCGGACGGCGCTTCGGGCATCACCCGCGTCTGCAGTACGCGCAGCCGCTCGGCCACCTCGTCCCAGCCGTCCACCTCGACGCCTGAGGCCATAGTGGACAGAGCGGTTTCGAGCCCGGCCAACGCGTTTTTCACCGCGTCCAGGCCAGTGGCGGCCGGGGCGAGCAGCTCGAGCAGTGCCCTGGTCAGTGCCTGTGGAGTGGGGTGGTCGAACACGAGGGTGACCGGCAGCCGACGGCCGAGCGCGGCCGCCAGGCGGTTGCGGAATTCCACCGCGGACAGCGAGTCGAAGCCGAGTTCCTTGAACGACTGCCCGGCATCGACGTCCTCGTCGCTTTCGTGGCCCAGCGCAACTGCCGCGTGGGTCCGCACCAGCGTCAGCACTGCTTCGGCCCGGGCCGGCCCGTCGAGCCCGTTCAGCGCGGCCGGGCCTTGCGGGGCCGCGGCCGACCGGGCCGGGCGGACCAGCTCGCGCAGCAGCGGCGGCACGTCATCGCCGGCGAACGCACCCGCGTCGAGCCGCAGCGGGACGGTCACCGCCCGAGGAAAAGTCAAGGCGGCGTCGAACAGTTCGAGGGCCTCGGCAGTGGCCAGCGGGCGGACGCCCGACCGCGCCATCCGGTCGAGCCCGGCGTCGTCGACAGCACCGGTCATCGTGCTGCGTTCGGCCCAGAACCCCCAGGCCAACGCGGAAGCGGGCAGCCCGCGTGAGACCCGGTGCGCGGCGAGACCGTCGAGATAGGCGTTCGCCGCCGCGTAGCCGGCCTGCCCGGGCCCGCCCAGGATCCCGGCCGCAGAAGAGCAGAGCACGAAGGCGGCCAGATCGTGCCCCGCCGTCAGCTCGTGCAGGTGCCGCGCCCCTTCCGCCTTGGGCAGCCAGACCTGCGCCAGCCGCTCCGGGGTAAGGGTTTCGAGCAGGCCGTCGGCGAGCACCCCGGCCGCGTGCACCACCGCGGTGAGCGGCCGCGTCGCCGGGATAGTGGCCAGCAGCCGGGCCACCGCTTCGCGATCCGCGACATCGCAGGCGACCACTTCTGCCTCGGCGCCGAGGGCCGCGAATTCGGCCACCAGGCCGGCGGTCCGCGTGCTCGGGCCGGTGCGGCCGGTCAGCAGCAGGTGCCGCACGCCGTGCCGGGTGACCAGCCGCCGCGCCAGGTGCGCACCCACCATGCCCGCGCCGCCGGTGACCAGCACGGTGCCCGCCGGATCGAGGGGCCGGGGCACGGTGAGCACGGCCTTGCCGACCAGCTGCGCCCGGCTGAGCGCGCGAAACGCTTCGGGGGCGTCCCGGACGTCCCAGGCGGTGATCGGCGGCAGGGTGAGCGCGCCGCTGCCGAACAGGGCCAGCAGCTCGGCGAGCATCGCCTGCAGCCGCCCCGGCCCGGCCTCGAGCACGTCGTAGGCCTGATACCGGACCCCGGGGTGGGCGGCGGCGACCTCGACCGGATCACGCCGGTCGGTCTTGCCCATTTCCAGGAACCGGCCTCCGCGCGGCAGCAACCGCAAACCCGCGTCGACAAACTCCCCCGCCAGGCAATCGAGCACGACGTCGACACCACGCCCACCAGTGGCGACCCGAAACCGTTCCTCGAACTCCGTCGTCCGGGAATTCGCAATCCGCTCCACCCGAACACCCGACGCCGCCACCGCGGGCCACTTCGCCGGACTCGCCGTCGCATACACCTCCGCACCCAGATGACGAGCCAGCTGCACCGCGGCCGTGCCCACGCCACCCGCCGCGGCATGGACCAGCACCGCTTCGCCCGGACGCACACCTGCCAGATCGACCAGGCCGTAATACGCGGTGAGGTAAGCGATCGGCACCGACGCCGCCCGGACGAACGACCAGTCCGCGGGCATCAGGGCCAGCCACCGGTGCGTGGTGGTGGCGACCGGGCCGAACGCGTGCTGGAAGACGCCGAAAACCCGGTCGCCGACGGCGAATCCGGCGACCCCCTCGCCGACCGCGGTGACCACGCCGGCAGCCTCGCCGCCGAGACCGCGTTCGCCGGGCACGACGTCCAGCGCGATCATCAGGTCCCGGAAGTTGACCCCGGTCGCCCGCACGTCGATCCGCACCTGCCCCGGCCCGGGCGGCCCCGGCGGCGGATCCGGGACCAGCACGAGGTTTTCCAGCGTGCCGCGGCCGGTGAGATCCAGGTGCCAGGCGGCCGAGTCCGGCGATCGCAGCGCGGGATCCGCCACCGCACGCTGCAACCGCGGTACCCGAACGACGTCGGCGCGCAATGCGAACTGGGGTTCGCCGCCGCTGAGAGCGTTCGCGAAAAACGCGGGATCCTCTTCCCCGGACAGGTCGGCCAGCAGCAGCCGCCCCGGATGCTCGGCCTGGGCGGAGCGCACCAGACCCCACACCGCGGCCGCGTCGGGCTCCACCGGCCGATCGGTGGGTTCGGCCACGACGGCATCGCGGGTCAGCACCGCCAGCCGGGCGGTCGCGAACCGCTCGTCGGCGAGCCAGGCGCACACCACGGGCAGCAGCGAGGCGACCGCCTCCGACTGCCACTGGGTGGCGTCGAGGAGCACGACATCCGGGGCGGCCACCGCCAGTTCGTCGAGCCCGGCCGCACGCGACAGGCCTGCCGTGATCGCGAGGCCGGAGACGCCGAGGACGGCCAACCGCGGCATACCGGTGCCGGGCTCGACCGGCCGCCAGGCGACGGTGTACAGCGAATCCGGCACCGCGGCCGCCGCGCCGCCGGTCGCCGCGCGCAGGACCAGGGAGTCCGCCGAGAACACCGGCTGCCCGGAGTCGTCCACGGCCAGCACCGAAAACCCGTCGGCACCGTCCGGGCGGAGACGGGCGGTCAGCGCGGTCGCCCCGGTGCGATGCCAGCGCACCCCCGCCCAGTGGTAAGGCAGTTTCGCCACCTCGGGCCCGTCGAGGGCGGCCAGGGCGTGCAGTGCCGCGTCCAGCAGCGCGGGATGCAGGGCGAACCGGCCGTCTTCATACCCGGTCGGCAGGCCGACACTCGCGTAGACGTCGTCGCCGTGCCGCCAGGCGCGGCTCAGCCCCCGGAAGGCGTCCTCGTAGCCCAGTCCGGCCCTCGCAAGCCGGTCGTAGCAGGTCGCGACGTCCACCGGCATCGCGTCCACCGGCGGCCAGGCGTCCTGTTTTTCCGGAAAGCCGGGCCCCGGCGCGGCGGGGGTTGCCGCGTCGAGCAGCCCGCTCGCGTGCGCCGTCCAGCGCGCGTCGTGCGGCGCGTACCGGGGCCGCGTGTGCAGCTCGAACGGCCGCGTCCCCGAGGTGTCCGGCGGGCCGACCCGGAGCTGGACGTCGTGCACGGTGTCCTCGGCCGGCGCCAGCGGGGTGTGCAGGGTGAGTTCCCCGACGCTGCCGTGCCCGGCCTGCGCGGCCAGCTCCAGTAAAGCCGTGCCGGGGACCACGCACCGCCCGCCGACCCGGTGCCCGCGCAGCCATGGCTGCGCGGCCGGGCCGAGTACCCCGGTGAGGACCGTCTCGTCGCCGCCGGCCAGGCCGAACCGTGTCGAGAGCACCGGATGGTCCACGGTGGCGGTCCCCGCCGGTGCGGGGGGCGCGAGCCAGAACCGGCGACGACGGAACGGGTAGGCGGGCAACGGGGTCCGGCGGCCGGGGGTCAGCGCGGCCCACCGGACCGCGGCCCCGTGCACCCAGGCTTCGCCCAGCGACGCCACGAAACGGGCAGCGTCGGGTTCGCCGCGCCGGAGCGAGCCGACGATCGCACCCCTTTCGCCGAGCATCGCGGCCGCACCGGGGACGAGAACGGGGTGCGGGCTGCATTCGACGAACAGGTCGTACCCGCGTCCCGCCAGCGACCGCACGGCCGCGTCGAAGGCGACCGGTTCGCGCAGGTTCCGATACCAGTACTCGGCGCCCGGCCCGGATTCCGCTTCCCCGGTCACCGAGGACCAGAGCACGACGTCCGGGCGGCCCGGCCGCGGTGCGACATCGCGCAGGTCGGTGAGCAGCCGCGTGCGGATCCGCTCGACCTGCGGGGAATGCGACGCGTAGTCGACGTCGATCCGCCGGGCACGCACGCCTTCGGCCTCGCACCGGCTCAGCAGTGCGTCGAGTGCTTCGGGATCGCCGGAGACGACCACGGATGCCGGGCCGTTGACCGCGGCGACCGACAACCCGCCCCCGGCCAGCAGCGGCTCGATCGCTTCGGCGGACAACGAAACCGACGCCATGCCGCCGGTCCCGGACAGTTCCCGGGCGATCGCCCGGCTGCGGGCCGCGACGATCCGCGCGCCGTCGGCGAGCGAGAGGATTCCCGCGACGCAGGCCGCAGCGACCTCGCCTTGGGAATGTCCCAGCACGGCGGCCGGGCGCACCCCGGCCGCTTCCCAGAGCCGGGCCAGCGAAACCATGACCGCCCACAGCGCGGGTTGCACCACTTCGACGCCGCCGAGTTCGCCGCCCTCGGCCAGCAACCGGGCCACCGACCGGCCGGTGAGCGGTTCCAGCGCCGCCGAGCACTCGGCCAGTGCGTCGGCGAAAACCGGCGCCGTGTGCAGCAGCTGCCGCCCCATCCCGGCCCACTGCCCGCCCTGCCCGGGAAAGACGAACACCGGCCGCCGGGCGCCGGCGGCGACCGGCGCCCCCGGGCTCACCCGGGTCAGCCCGGCGAGCAGTTCGTCGCGTTCCCGGCCGACGACAACCGCGCGGTACGGCAGTTCCGGCCGGCTGCCGAGGGTGAAGCCGACGTCGGCGGCCGCCTCCGCACGCACGTGGCGGTGCAGGCGCCTTGCCTGCTCCAGCACCGCTTCCTGGGTACGCGCGGAAAGCACCCACGGCACCACGCCGCGCACGAGTGGCGCGGCGGGGGCGGCATCGGGTTCGGGTGCCTCCTCCAGGATCACGTGGGCATTCGTGCCGCTGATCCCGAAGGACGACACCGCGGCCCGTCGCGGAGTGGCGGTCCGGGGCCACGGCCGGGCCCGGCGGAGCAGCTCGACCGCGCCCGCGGTCCAGTCGATCGCACGGGAGGGCTCGTCGGCGTGCAGGGTGGGGGGCATCTTCTCGTGCCGCAGCGCCAGCACCACCTTGAGCACACCGGCCACGCCGGCGGCCGACTGCGTGTGCCCGATGTTCGACTTCACCGAGCCGAGCCGCAGCGGTTCCGTGCGGTCCTGGCCGTAGGTGGCCAGCAGGGAGTGCGCTTCGATCGGGTCGCCCAGGGCGGTCCCGGTCCCGTGGGCCTCGACCAGGTCGACGTCGGCGGCGCTGAGCCCGGCCACCGCGAGCGCATCCCGGATCACCCTCTCCTGCGCCGGTCCGCTCGGCGCGGTGAGGCCGTTCGACGCGCCGTCGGAGTTCACCGCGTTGCCACGCAGGACCGCCAGGATCTCGTGCCCGTTGCGGCGCGCGGTGGAAAGCCGTTCGACCACCAGCACCCCGGCGCCTTCGGCCCAGCCGGTGCCGCCCGGCGCCTCGGCGAACGAGCGGCAGCGGCCGTCGCGGGAAAGCGCGCCCTGACGGGAAAGTTCCACGAACACCCCGGGGGTCGACATCACCGTGACCCCGGCGGCCAGCGCCAGCTCGCACTCCCCCCGCCGCAGCGACTCCGCCGCCAGATGCAGGGCGACCAGCGAGGACGAGCAAGCGGTGTCGACGGTCAGCGCCGGGCCCCCCAAACCCAGGGTGTAGGCGACCCGGCCGGAGGTGACGCTCGGCATGCTGCCGGTCATCAGGTGGCCTTCGGTGGCCCGGCTCCCCTCGTGCAGACGCGGGCCGTGGTCCTGGAAGGACGTTCCGGCGAACACGCCGGTGCGGCTGCCGCCGAGCGCGCCGGGGTCGATGCCCGCGTGCTCCAGCGCCTCCCAGCTCAGTTCCAGCAGGAGCCGCTGCTGCGGGTCCATCGCCAGCGCTTCACGCGGGGAGATGCCGAAGAACGCCGCGTCGAATTCCCCGGCGTCGGACAGGAATCCGCCTTCCCGGACGTAGGAGCTTCCCGTTCGCCCCGCGTCCGGGTCGAACAACGCCTCGACGTCCCAGCCTCGGTCGGCGGGCATCGGGCCGATCGCGTCGACTCCGCCCTCGACCAGCGCCCACAGCTGCTCCGGGTCGCGGACCCCGCCGGGGAACCGGCACGACATCCCGACGATCGCGATCGGCTCCGTGCGCTCGCGCGCTTCCCGCCGCAGCCGTTCGTTGTCGCGCAGGCTCGCCCGCAGCGCCTTCACCAGGTCGTCGGCCGAGGTGGTCATCCGCTCGTTCCCTTTCTCGTTCATTCGCCGCCGGAATTCAGTGCGAGCCGGACCAGTTCGGCCGCGTCCATCGCGTCGACGTCGGCCGCCGCCGGCGATTCGACCGGCGCGGACGGGTCGGCCGGCGCGGCGAGTCCGAGCAATGTGGACAGCAGTCCCGTCTCTTTCAACCGGCCCAGCGGAACCGTCGCCAGCGCACGGCGAACCGCGGCCTCGTCGGGTTCGCGCGGCCCTGTTTGCCGAAGGCGCCCGGTGCCGAAGGAGGCGGCGAGGTGCGCGGCCAGGGCGGCCGGAGTGGGGTGGTCGAACACCAGGGTCGGCCGCAGCCGCAGACCGGTCGCGGCGGCGAGGCGGTTGCGCAGTTCGACGGCGGTGAGCGAGTCGAAGCCCAGCTCGTGGAACGCCTGGTCCTCGGCGATCCCACCGGCCTCACCGTGTCCGAGCACGGCGGCTGCCTCGGCCCGGACCCGGCCGGTCAGCAGTACCCGCCGCTCGTCGTCGGCCAGAGCCGCCAGGCGGGCCCGGACGTCCTCCGGCGCCGCCGCAGTCCGGGGCGCGGCCGGGACCAGACTGCGCAATACCGGCGGCAGGACGCCTTCGAGGTCCTGGTTGCGCAGCACGGCGGGTTCCCAGCGGGCGGGCACCAGCACCGCCCGTCCGGTCCCGAGGGCCGCGTCGAACAGCGCCGTGCCGTCCACATCGGACAGTCCGACCAGGCCGACGCGGTCGTGGCGCCCCGCGGCGGCCATCCCACCCCCGTCGCTCCAGCGGCCCCAGGCCAGCGACACCGCGGGCAGGCCACGCGCCCGCCGGAACTGCGCCAGCGCGTCGAGAAAGCCGTTGGCCGCGGCGTAGTTCGCCTGCCCGGCCGCACCGGTCACCCCGGCCACCGAGGAGAACAGCACGAACGCGCGCAGGTCGCGGTCCGCGGTCAGCTCGTGCAGGTTCCACGCGCCGTCGACCTTCGGCCGGAACACGCTCGCCAGCCGGTCCGCATCCAGTGACGCGAGAACGCCGTCGTCGAGGAGGCCCGCGGCGTGCACGACCGCCGTGACCGGGCGCGCGTCCAGGACCGCCGCCAGTGCGGCGCGATCCGCCACGTCGCAGGCGATCACCGCCACGTCCGCACCGGCGGCGGTCAGCTCGTCCCGCAGGGTCTGCGCACCCGGCGCGGCGAGCCCGGTGCGTCCCAGCAGCACCAGCCGCCGCACGCCGAGGGCGGCGAGATGGCGGGCCACCACCGCGCCCAACGCCCCGGTGCCCCCGGTGATCAGCACGGCATCCCCGAATTCCGGACTGTCCACGGTGGACACTTCGAGCCGGCTCAGCCTGGGTACCCGGAAGCGGCCGTCGCGCACGGCGAGCTGGGGTTCCCCGGTCGCGAGGAGGCGAGCGACGGTCGAGCCGTCGAGCGGGCGGTCGACGTCGGCAAGCACGATCCGGCCGGGATGCTCGGCCTGCGCGCACCGCACAAGCCCCCACACGGCGCCACCGGCGGGATCCGTGACGGCGGCTCCGGCGTCGACGGCGCCGCGGGTAGCCACCACCAGCACCGAGTCCGCCCCGGGCGGGCGGGCCAGCCACTCCTGCACCGCTTCCAGCACTTCGCCGACGACCGCATGCACGTCGTTGCTCCTCGACGCGGGGAGCACGACGACGGCGGAATCACCCGGGGCGCCCCACTCGGTGTACTCGCACGAGCCCGCTTCGGCGGGGTCGGTGATGTCCGTCCATTCCAGACTGTGGAGCGCGTCGCGTCGCGGGCCCACCCTGGCTTCCCGCAACGTCAGCGCCGCCACGGAGAGCACCGGGCGCCCAGCTTCGTCCGCCAGTTCCACCGCGATCGCATCCGGACCCGCCGGGGTCAGTTTCACCCGGGCGGCCACCGCGCCGGAGGCGTGCAACGACACGCCCGACCACGAGAACGGGAGTTTCGCCGCGCCAGCCGGGCCGCTGAGGCTCAGCGCGTGCAGCGCGGCATCGGACAGCGCGGGGTGGACGCCGCACCAGCCGCCCTCCCGGCTCTCGTCGGGCAGGGCCACCTCGGCGAACAGTTCGTCGCCACGCCGCCAGGCCCGGGTCAGCCCGCGGAACGCGGCACCGTAACCGAGGCCGGCGCCGGCCAGCGCCGGATAGACGTCCACAGTGGACGCTTTTACGGCATCGACGGGAGGCCAGGCGGTCAGGTCCGCCGGAGTTGCCGCGACGGGCCTGAGCATCCCCTCGGCATGCTGCGTCCACGGGCCGTCGGGAACGGTCCGGGCGTACACCGCGATCGGACGGCGGCCGTCCGATCCGGCCTCGCCGACCACGACCTGGATCGGCGTCGCTCCGGGCGGCAGGACAAGCGGTGTCCGGACGGTCAGTTCTTCCACTGCCTCACAACCGGTTTCGCGGGCAGCGCACAGGGCGAGTTCGAGGAACGCGGTCCCGGGCAGCACGAGGTCGCCGCCGACGACGTGCCCGGTCAGCCACGGCTGCGTCGCCGGGGAGAGGGTTCCGGTGAGCAGCAGCCCGTCCCCGCCCGGGGCGATCGCGGCCGCCAGCACCGGGTGGGCGAGCGACCGCAGCCCGGCCGCGGCCAGGCCCCGCGCCGACGTGGTGGATTCGCTCAGCCACAGCCGCTGCCGCTGGAACGGGTAGGTGGGCACCGCAGCCGCTCGTGCGCCCGCGAACAGCGCACGCCAGTTCACCGGCACTCCGGCGGTCCAGCAGCGACCGGCGGCCGCCAGCATCGCGACGGGTTCGGCAGGCCCGTCCGGGAGCGCGGGGACGCAGATCGTCCCGTCCGGCACGCTCTCCTCGGCCAGACTGCTCAGCGCCGTGCCCGGGCCCAGCTCCAGCAGGGCTCGCACGTCCGGACCGGCCGCCGTGACGGCGCCGTCGGCGAACCGGACCGCTTGCCGGGCGTGGCGGATCCAGTAGTCCGCGGTGGCGATTCCGGCCGGATCGGCCAGGCGGCCGGTCAGGTTCGAGATCATCGGCAGGACCGGTTCACAGAACACGACCGTGCCCAGCACCGCGGCGAACTCGTCGAGCATCGGATCGACCAACGGCGAATGAAACGCATGACTCACCCGCAACCGCCTGACCCGCCGCCCGCGGGTTTCGGCCACCTCGGCAAGTGCGAGCACCGCGTCCTCCGCGCCCGACACCACCACCGACGACGGCCCGTTCACCGCCGCAATCGCAGCCCGCTCTCCCATACCGGCGAGAAGTTCGTCCACCTCGGACTCCGGCGCGGCGACCGCGACCATCGCCCCACCCGGCGCAAGCGCCTGCATCAGCCGCCCGCGGGCGGCAACCACCCGGCACGCGTCACCCAACGACCACACACCGGCCACGTACGCCGCCGTCAGTTCACCGATCGAATGCCCCAGCACCACCGCCGGACGCAATCCCCACGACTCCACCAACCGGAACAACGCCACCTCGACAGCGAACAACGCCGCCTGCGTGAACATCGTTTCGTCGAGCCGGTCCCCCGAGCGAACGACTTCCTTCACCGACTCACCCAGCTCGGCGTCCAGAAGCGCACACACCTCATCGAAAACCTCGGCATACACCGGAAACTCCTCGGCCAGTCCGAAGCCCATCCCGGCCCGTTGCGTGCCCTGTCCGGGGAAGACCACGGCCAGCTCCCCAGCCGGTGCCGACGGGGCGACGCCCTCCGCGATTTCCTGCAGCCCCGCCCGCAGCGCCGGCAAGTCCTGGGCGACCACGACCGCGCGCCGGTCGAATACCGCACGTTTCGCGAGCGTGCCACCGAGATCCGCGAGCCGAACTCCCTTTTCCAGCATGGGCATCAGCCGGGCCGCCTGGGCACGGATCGCCTCGGGTGTCTTCGCCGAGAGGACGACCGGGACCACCGCGGCATCCGGCCCGGGCTCCGGTGGCTCTTCCGGCTCGTGTTCCAGGATCACGTGAGCATTGGTTCCGCTGATCCCGAACGAGGACACCCCCGCCCGGCGCGCACGGCCGGTTTCCGGCCACGGCCGCGCCTCCACGGCCAGCTCGACCGCCCCGGATTCCCAATCCACCCGCGGAGTTCGTTCGCCCGCGTGCAGCGTGGGCGGGACGACGCCGTGCCGCAACGCCATCACCGTCTTGATCACCCCGGCCACACCCGCCGCCGCCTGCGCATGCCCGATATTCGACTTCAACGACCCCAACCACACCGGACGATCCACCGCACGCCCCTGCCCATAAGTCGCCAGCAACGCCTGCGCCTCGATCGGATCACCCAGCGACGTCCCCGTACCATGCGCCTCCACCACATCGACGTCCATAGTGGACAACCCGGCCGAGGCCAACGCAGCACAGATCACCCGCTGCTGCGACGGACCATTCGGCGCTGTCAACCCATTGGACGCACCATCCGAATTCACCGCACTGCCCCGCACCACTGCAAGCACCTCATGCCCATTGCGGTGCGCATCCGACAACCGCTCCACCAACAGCACGCCGACACCCTCGGCCCAGCCCGTCCCATCCGCATCCGCCGAGAACGACCTGCACCGGCCATCCGGAGACAAGCCGCGCTGCCGCGAAAACTCCACGAACGCCGTCGGAGTCGCCATCACCGTCACCCCGCCCGCCAGCGCCAGCTCACACTCCCCCCGCCGCAACGACTGCGCCGCCAAATGCAACGCCACCAGCGACGACGAACACGCGGTGTCGACCGTCAACGCCGGGCCTTCCAGCCCGAAGGTGTAAGCCACCCGCCCGGAGGCGACTCCGCCTGCGCTTCCGCTGCCGAGGAATCCTTCGAAGCCGTCCGGAATCTCAGTGAACCGGCTGCCGTAGTCGTGGTACATCACGCCGGTGAACACGCCGGTCCGGCTGCCCCGCAAGGACCCGGGATCGAGCCCCGCCCGCTCGAACGCCTCCCACGACGTTTCCAGCAACAACCGCTGCTGCGGGTCCATCGCCAGGGCCTCACGCGGCGAAACCCCGAAAAACGCCGGATCGAAATCCGCCGCGTCATGAAGGAAACCGCCCTCGCGCACGTACATGGCCCCAGCCCGATCCGGATCCGGATCGAACAGTCCCTCAACATCCCAACCCCGATCCGAAGGCATCGGACCGATCGCGTCGCCCCCAGTCACGACCAAATCCCAGAGATCCTCCGGCGAAACAACACCACCCGGAAACCGGCACGCCATCCCCACGATCGCCACCGGCTCATCCACCACGACAGCCCGCACGACCGGCGTCTCGGCTGCACCGCCGCCGAGTTCGGTGGCCAGCTGGGCGGCCAGGGCACCGGTGTCGGGGTAGTCGAACACGAGCGTCGCGGGCAGGCGCAGGTCGAGCGCCGCCGCCAGCCGGTTGCGCAGTTCGACGGCCATCAGCGAATCGAAGCCCAGCGTCTGGAAGGCTCGTCCGGCCGCGATCGGCTCCGCATGCCCGAGAACCACTGCGGCTTCGGCCGCGATCAGCGCGCTCAGGCGCCGGATCCGTTCGGGCAGCGCGAATCCGGCCCAGGCTACGGCCGGGTGGGCCGTGCTCACGGACTCGGACGACATCCGGGGACGGCCACGCAGCACCGTCGGCAGCTCACCGTGCCGAGGCCCGAACCGTGCCGGGACCACGAGGGCTTCGGCACCTGAAGTCGCCGCGTCGAACAAGGCGAGACCGTCCTCGGTGGACAGTGGAAGCAGACCGGTGCGGCCCAGCCGGGCGAGATCGGCGTCGTCCAGCTCGCCGGTCAGCACGCTGCGCTCAGCCCAGAAACCCCAGGCGAGCGAGACCGCGGGCAACCCCAGCGCGCGCCGGTGCCCGGCCAGGGCGTCCAGGAATCCGTTCGCCGCGGCGTAGTTCGCCTGCCCCGCCGCACCCACGATCCCGGCCACCGACGAAAACAGCACGAACGCCCGCAGCTCACGACCGGCAGTCAGCTCGTGCAGGTTTCGTGCTCCGTCGGCCTTCGGGCCCAGCACGCGATCGAGCCGCTCGGCGTCGAGAGATTCCACCACCCCGTCGTCGAGCACTCCCGCGGCGTGCACGACCGCGGTCACCGGGTGCTCTTCCAGGACCGCGGCCAGCGCGGCCCGGTCCGCGACGTCACACGCGAGGACCGACGTCTGCGCGCCCGCCGCCACCAGCTCGTCGCGCAGCGCGTCCGCACCGGGCGCGGCGAGGCCGGACCGGCTCAGCAGCACCAGCCCGCGCACGCCTCCGCGCACCAGGTGGCGAGCCACGGCGGAGCCCAGGGTGCCGGTGCCGCCGGTGATCAGCACCGTGTCCGCGGAGGTGAGGCGAGGCTCGGCCGCGGGCGCGGTGAGGCGGGTCAAGCGGGGTACCAGGAAACGTCCGTCGCGCACCACGACCTGCGGTTCACCGATCGAGACGGCTGCGACCGCTTCGGCCACGCCGGGCGCGTCGACCACGACGACGCGGCCCGGATGCTCGGTCTGCGCCGAGCGCGCCAGCCCCCACACCGCCCCGCCGTCCACATCGGACACTCCGGAACCGGCAGCGTCCACCGCCCCGTCGGTCCACACCAGCAGGGTCGCCCCGGCGAACCGCGGGTCGGTGACCCAGTGCCGGAGCACGTCCAGCACCCGGCGCGTCACGGCGCGCAGCTCACCCACGGCCGGGAGCACCACCAGCGGCGGCACCGGATTCCCGGACAGCGCCCGCAGATCCTGACCGGGCTCCAGCACAGTCCACGGGCCGTCCGCGGGGACGATCGGCCCGGCGGGCAGCCACTCCAAGCGGAAAAATGCGTCCGCGAAGGTCTCCCGCGGCGCTGCCGGCCTCAGGGCGAGACGGTGCACCGACGCGACCGCCCGCCCTTCCTCGTCCCACAAGCGGACCGAAGCGGTGAACTCATCCCTCTTCGCCAGGCGCACCCGCAGCGCTGTGGCTCCGGTGGCGTGGCGCGAAACACCCGACCACGCAAAGGGCACGAGTGATTCGGCGGTGCCGGAACCGGTGTGGCCGAAGGCATGCAGGGCGGCGTCGAACAACGCCGGGTGCAGGCCGTACCCGGCCGCGTCACACCCGGCCGGCAGGGCAACCTCGGCCCAGACCTCGCCGTCGGCCCGCCAAGCCCGGCGCAGACCACGGAACACGGGGCCGTATTCGAGGCCAGCGTCGGCGAGATCGTCGTACCAGCCTTCGAGCGGCACCTGAACCGCACCGGCGGGGGGCCACTCGGGCAGGTCCGGGAGCGTGTCGCCGGTGCCGGGCGACGAGAGCACGCCCTCGGCATGGGAGGTCCACTCACTGCTGCCCGCACCCGAGTGCACCGTGACCGGCCGATGGCCGTTCGCGCCGGCCGCGCCCACCCGCATTTGGATCCGCACCGCGGCCCCGGCGGGGAGCACCATCGGTTCGGCGAGAGTCAGTTCTTCGAGACGGCCGCAGCCGAGCCGCTCGCCCGCGTGCAGCACGAGGTCCACCATCGCGGTGCCGGGAAGTACCACGGTGCCCGCCACCACGTGGTCGGCCAGCCACGGATACATCGCCGTCGAAAGGGTTCCGGTGAGGACCACTTCGTCCGCCTCGGCCAGTTCGACGGCGGCACCGGCCAGCGGGTGGGACGAGGCGTCGAGGCCGAGGGACGCGGCGTCGGCCGGGGCCGCGCCGCCGAGCCAGTAGCGGCTCCGCTGGAACGCGTAGGTCGGCAGATCGACCGGGCGGGCATCGGGGAAAACCGCATCCCAGGACACCGGGGCGCCTCGCACCGCGGCTTCGGCCAGAGACCGCAGGAACCGGGCGGCCCCACCGTCGTCGCGGCGCAGGGTGCCCAGCACGGGCACATCACCGACGATCCCCGGCAGCGTCACGGTGAGCACCGGATGCGGGCTCACCTCGACGAAGGCAGTGTGCCCGAGGGCGGCGCGCACCGCGCGTTCGAACTCGACCGTGCGGCGCAGCCCGTCGTACCAGTACTGCGCGTCCAGCCCGGCGGTGTCGAACAGGCCGCCGGTGACGCTCGAAAAGAACGGGACGTCACCACTGCGTGGGGTGATCGGGGCGAGGTCCGCGAGGATCCGTTCGCGCAGCCGCTCGACCTGCGGCGAGTGCGACGCGAACCCAACCGGGATGCGGCGGGTCCGCACGCCTGCCGACGTCAGCTCGGCGGAAAAGCCTTCCAGGGCCTCGACATCGCCCGAGACGACGGTGGCGCCGGGACCGTTCATCGCGGCCACCGAAAGCCGGTCGCCCCAGGGGCGCAGGAAGTCCGTGACGTCGGCCGGGCCCGCGGCGACCGAGACCATACCGCCGTGACCGTCGAGTTCCTCGGCGACCGCGCGGCTGCGCAGGGCGACCGCACGGGCGGCGTCGTCCAGAGAAAGCGCCCCCGCCACCGTTGCCGCAGCGATTTCGCCCTGCGAATGCCCGAGCACGGCGGCCGGGCGGATCCCGTGCGCCCGCCACACCCGCGCGAGGGCGGTCATCGTCGCCCACAGCGCGGGCTGGACGACGTCGGCCCGGTCCAGCGACGGCGCTCCGGGCAGGCTGGCCAGGACGTCGGCCAGCTTCCAGTCCACATAGGACGAAAGGGCTTCGCCGCACTCCTCGACGCACCGGGCGAACACCGGCGACCCGGCCATCAGCCCGGCCCCCATGCCCGCCCACTGCGCCCCCTGGCCGGGAAAGACGAACACCGGTCGGAACGACGTCTCGCCCACCGTCCCGCGCAGCACGTCCGGGTGGCCCTTGCCCCGGGCGAGCGCGTCCAGGCCGGCCCGCAGTCCGGCCGGATCCGAGCCGGCCACCACGGCCCGGTGCGCAAGCGCGGAACGCGTAGTGGCCAGGGAAAACCCCACGTCCGCCGGGTCGGGCCCGGTCTGCGGCGACCAGTGCGCGTGCAGCCGCCGGGCCTGCGCCCGCAACGCGGCTTCGCTCTCCCCCGACAACGGCCAGAGCACGGGCCCGCTCTCCCGCGGCCGGAAGGAGCTGGGCTCGGGGACGGGCGCCTGCTCGAGCAGGACGTGGACGTTGGTCCCGCTCATCCCGAAAGAGGAGACCCCGGCCCGCCGCGGGCGGCCGGTCTCCGGCCACGGCACGGCTTCGGTCGCCAGCGTCACCGCCCCGGCCGACCAGTCGACGTGGGGGGTCGGCTCGGTCACGTGCACCGTGGGCGGCAGCACCCCGTGCCCCAGGGCGAGCACGGTCTTGATCACCCCGGCCACCCCGGCCGCGGCTTGGGTGTGCCCCAGGTTCGACTTCACCGAACCCAGCCACAAAGGGACCTCTCGATCCTGACCGTAGGTGGCCAGCAACGCCTGCGCCTCGATCGGATCACCCAACCGCGTGCCGGTCCCGTGCGCTTCGACCGCGTCGACGTCGGACGCGGACCACCCGGCATCCGCCAGCGCCGCCCGGATCACCGCCTGCTGCGCCGGACCGTTCGGCGCCGTCAAGCCGCTGCTCGCGCCGTCGGAATTCACCGCCGAGCCACGCACCAGCGCCAGCACCGGATGCCCGTGGCGGCGCGCATCCGACAGCCGTTCCACCACCAGCACGCCGACACCTTCGGCCCAGCCCGTCCCGTCCGCGTCCGCCGAGAACGGCTTGCAGCGGCCATCCGGGGCCAGCCCGCCCTGACGGGCGAAATCGACGAACGCGCGCGGCGTCGCCATCACGGTGACCCCGCCGGCCAGCGCCAGCGCGCACTCGCCCCGCCGTAGCGACTGGGCCGCCAGGTGCAGTGCCACCAGCGACGACGAACACGCCGTGTCGACGGTCAGCGCGGGTCCGGTCAAGCCCAGCGCATAGGCCACCCGGCCGGACAGGACGCTGGCCGCGCTGCCGACCCCGACGTGACCGCCGACGCGCTCGCCGGCCGCGTGCAGCACCGACGCGTAGTCCTGGCCGTTGGTGCCGGCGAACACCCCGACCCGCTCGCCCCACAGCGAGTCCGGGGCGATCCGGGCACGTTCGCAGGCCTCCCACGACGCCTCCAGCAGCAGCCGCTGCTGGGGGTCCATCGCGGCTGCTTCCCGGGGCGAGAGGCGGAAAAGCTCGGCGTCGAACTCCGCGACGTCGCCGAGGAATCCGCCGTACCGCACGGACGCCGTGCCGGATGCGGCAAGGTCCCAGCCGCGGTCGGCCGGAAACTCCGACCGCGCGTCGCCACCCCCGACCAGCAGTTCCCAGAGCCGCTCCGGCGTGTCGGCCCCACCGGGAAACCGGCAGCTCATGCCCACGATCGCGATCGGCTCCTGCGCCGCGTCGGTCAGGTGTCGCAGCCGCCGGACCTCCTTGAGCGAGCCGCGCAGCGCCTCGGCGAGTTCGTCCGTCCGCCCGTCCATCGCGTATTCCGTTCTGCTTGCACCGGTCATGTTTCGAGCGTTTCCCTGGCCAGCCGGAGAAGATCGCCGACGGCGAGTCCGTCCAGCGCGTCCGCACTGTCCGCTTCGGACTCTGGCGGCGCGCCCGCCAGCGCGGCCGCGAGGTGGCGGGCCAGTGCGGCCGGGGTGGCGTGGTCGAACAGCACGGTGGCGGGCAGGACCAGGCCGGTCGCCGCGGCCAGCCGGTTGCGGAATTCGACCGCGGTCAGCGACGTGAAGCCCAGGTCGAAGAAGCCCTGCCGCAGCGGCACCGCGGCCTCGGCCGGACGGCCGAGCGCCCGTGCCGCCTCCGCCCGCACCAGATCGGCGATCAGGTGTTCGCGATCGGCCTCCGGCGCCGCAGCCAGCCGCTGGGCCAGCCTGTCGGGCTCGGCTGGGGTCTCCGCCTCCGGGCGGCCCTCGCCCCCGGGCAGGGCTGCGAACAGCCGGGACGGCCGGGCCGCGGTGAAATCCCCGGCGAACACGGCCCAGTCCACGTCGGCCACCACCGCGGTGGGCTCGGCCGCGGCCATCGCCCGCCACAGGGCGGCCACCGCCCGTTCCGGGTCGAGCCGGCCCAGCCCGGGCCTTACGGTCGCCCGCTCCGCCATCCCGGCCCCGGCCCAGGGGCCCCAGGCGAGCGCGGTGGCGGGCAGACCGAGGCCGTGCCGGTGTTCGGCGAGGGCGTCCAGGTAGGCGTTCGCCGCCGCGTAGGCACCCTGGCCCGCGTTGCCGACCGTGCCAGACAGCGAGGAGAACAGGACGAACGTGCGCAGCTCGTCCTCCGCGGTCAGCTCGTGCAGATTCCGCGCTCCCACGGCTTTCGCCGCCAGGACGTGCTCCAGGCTCCGCGGCGTCACGGCATCGAGCAGGCCGTCATCCAGCAGCCCGGCCGCGTGCACGACCGCCTCCAGCGGGCGCTCGGGCGGAATCGTGGCCAGCAGGGCCGCGACCGCGGCCCGGTCGGCCAGGTCGCAGGCGACGACGGTCACTTCGGCTCCGGCCATGTTCAGCTCGTCCACCAGCGCGGCCGCGCCGGGTGCGGCCGGGCCTCGCCGTCCGGCCAGCAGCAGGTGCCCCGTTCCCGCCCGGGCCAGCGATCGGGCCACTTGCGCGCCGAGCGCGCCGGTGCCCCCGGTGATCAGCACGGTGCCGGTCCAGCGCGGCGCGCCGGCAGCGGATGAGGAGTCTGCGACCAGCCGCCGGGCCAGGATTCCAGCGGGCCGCAAGGCCACCTGGTCTTCGCCGCAGCCGGGCACCGCCCGCAACCGGGCCGCGGACCAGTCGTCCAGCCGCGTGGGCAGATCGACCAGGCCGCCCCAGCGATGGGGGTGTTCCAGCGCGGCGACCCGACCCAGCCCCCAGACCGCTGCCTGCCCGGGATTCGCCGGGGTGTCCGAGGCGGTCGCCGCGACCGCACCGGTCGTCGCGCACCACAGCGGCGCGGTGGAGCCCACCTTCCCGAGCGCCTGCATCAGGGCCACCGTGGCGCGCAACCCGGTCTTTTCGTCCAATGCCAGCAACGAAAACACACCATCCACAGTGGACTTATCAGTCAGCAGGGCGGCCATCGCGGCAGGTTCGTCGTCGCCGAGCACCAGCGACCGGACCGGCCCGAGCGCCCGTTCGACGTCCGCGACGAGCGAATCGTCCGCCTTCGCCTCGGGAACGACCAGCAGCCAGGTGCCGGGGTGCTCGTCCCGCGGTTCCACCGGCGTCCAGCGCACCCGGTACTCCCGCTCTTCGGGCGGGCGAATGCGCGCCAGCAGCGACTCCAGCGCCTCCCGGTCGCCGGGCGCGACGTCGTCGAACGCACCGTCGGCCAGCGCACGGCGGAGCCGCTCCAGCCCATCGACCGCCGGATGCGGATCCAGCCAGTAGCGGCTGCGCTGGAACGGATACGTAGGTAACTCGACCGGCCGCGTACCCGTGCCGGCGAAGAACGCCGTCCAGTCGACATCCGCACCACCGGCCCACAGCGCCGCCAGGGCCTTGACGATCCCCGCTTCCGGGTCCTCGGACCCCAACGTGGGCAGGCAGGCGACGTCCTCGCCCGCCAGGCACTCCGCGGCCAACGCGGCGAGACCTTCCCCCGGTCCCAGCTCGATCAGCGTCGCCGCGCCGGAGTCCCGGACCGCCCGCACGCCATCGGCGAAGAGCACCGGCTCCCGCACCTGCCGGGTCCAGTACTGCGGAGTGCACACCAGCCCGGGCGCGAGCAATTCCCCGGTCACCCCGGAGATCAGCGGGATTTCGGGCGGGGCGAACGACACCCGTGCCGCGACCGCGGCGAACTCGGCGAGCATCGGCTCCATCAGCGCGGAGTGGAAGGCGTGGGAGACACGCAGGGAGCGCGTGATCCGGCCACGACCGCGTGCCTCGGCGGCAAGCGCGGCGACGGCCTCGCCAGGCCCGGCGACGACGACTTCGCCGGGGCCGTTGACCGCGGCGACGCTCACCGCGAACTCCTCGGCTAGCAGCCGGATTTCCGCGACCGGTGCGGCAATCCGGCACATCGCACCTCCCGCGGGCAGCTCTCCCATCAGCCGGCCACGGGCCACCACCAGCTCGCACGCGTCCACCAGGCCGAGCACCCCGGCGGCGTGTGCCGCGGCCAACTCGCCGACCGAGTGCCCGAGCAGGACGGCCGGGCGGACACCCCAGTGCTGCAGCAACCGGAACAACGCAGTTTCCACCGCGAAGAGCGCGACCTGGGTGAATTCGGTGCGGTCCAGCAGCCGGGCTTCGGCCGAACCGCGCGGCGCGAAGACCACGTCCCGCAACGGCCTCGGCAGCCGGCCGTCCACTTCGGCACAGACGGCGTCGAACGCGCGGGCGTATGCCTCGAAGCGTTCGTAGAGTGCCCGCCCCATCTCCGCGCGCTGGGCACCTTGGCCGGAGAACAGGAAGGCGAGACCACCGGCACTGCCCCGAATCACCCGGGCGTCACCGGTTCCGGCGGCAAGGGCACGCAGGCCCGCCACTGCCTCGGCGCGGTTCGCGGCCCGCACCACCGCCCGCTGCGGCCACGCCATGCGGGTCGTCGCGAGCGCACTCGCCATGTCCACTATGGACACATGGTCGGCGATCGGAACCAGCTGCCGGGCTTGCGCCCGCAGGGCCTGCTCGTCCCGGCCCGAGACGGGCAGCGGCACGAGCGTCTCCACGTCGGCGGACGGCCGGTCCGCCCGTGGCGCCACATGTTCCAGCACGACGTGCGCGTTGGTGCCGCTGATGCCGAACGAGGACACCGCGGCGCGCCGCGCGCGGCCCGTCTCCGGCCAGGCAACAGGCTTGCGCAGCAACGAAACCGCACCCGCCGACCAGTCCACTTCGGACGTCGGCGCGTCGACGTGCAGGGTCTCGGGCAGCAGGCCTTCGCGCATCGCCAGCACGGTCTTGATCACCCCGGCCACCCCGGCCGCGGCTTGGGTGTGCCCCAGGTTCGACTTCACCGAACCCAGCCACAACGGCACTTCCCGGTCCTGACCGTATGTCGCCAGCAACGCCTGCGCCTCGATCGGATCACCCAACCGCGTACCCGTTCCGTGCGCCTCCACCGTATCGACGTCCGAGGCCGACAAACCCGCATCCGCCAGCGCAGCCCGGATCACCGCCTGCTGCGCCGGACCGTTCGGCGCCGTCAAGCCGTTGGACGCACCGTCGGAATTCACCGCCGAACCCCGCACCAGCGCCAGCACCGGATGCCCGTGGCGGCGCGCGTCGGAAAGGCGTTCGAGCACCAGGACACCGGCGCCTTCACCCCAACCGGTGCCGTCCGCGGCTTCGGCGAACGACTTGCACCGGCCGTCCGGAGCCATCCCGCCCTGACGGCCGAACTCGGCGAAGACGTCCGGCGAGGTCATCACGGTGACCCCGCCCGCCAGCGCCAGCGTGCACTCGCCTGCACGCAGCGCCCGGATCGCCCAGTGCAACGCGACGAGCGAGGAAGAGCACGCGGTGTCCAAGGTGATCGCCGGGCCGGTCAGCCCGAGCGCGTAGGCGATCCGCCCGGAGGCGACGCTGCCCGCGGCGCCGGTGAGCAGGAAACCGCCCTCGGCGTCGGAAACCTCGTGGGCCCGGGGACCGTAGTCGTGGTGGATGAGCCCCGCGAACACCCCGGCCGGGCTGCCGCGCAGCGTCTCCGGCCGGATCCCCGCGCGTTCGAGCGCCTCCCAAGCCACTTCCAGCAGCACTCGCTGCTGCGGGTCCATCGCGACGGCCTCGCGCGGGGAGATGCCGAAAAAGTCCGCGTCGAACAACGCGGCGTCCGGCAGAAACCCGCCTTCGGGCAGGCGGCCGTCCCGCCGCAGGTCCCCGAGTGACCAGCCGCGGTCGACCGGCATCGCGGACAGCGCGTCACGCCCGGTCGCCACCAGCCGCCACAGGTCTTCGGGCGAACGCACGCCGCCGGGGAAGCGGCAGCCCATGCCGACGATCGCGATCGGCTCTCCGGCCGGGGTTTCCGGCGCCGCCACCGCGACTTCGGCGCGGGCCTGCCCGAACAGCTCCGTCCACAGGTACGCGGCCAGCTCGCGCGGGCTCGGCAGGTCGAACGCGATCGTCGCGGGCAGGCGCAGCCCGGTCGCCGCGGCCAACCGGTTGCGCAGTTCCACTGCGGTGAGCGAGTCGATCCCGAGCGCCTTGAAGGCCGCCCCGGCTTCGATCGTGGCCGTCCCGGCGTGCCCCAGGACGAATCCCGCGTGCCCCAGCACCAGTTCGTCCAGCGCTTTGCGCTGCTCGGCCTCGGGACGTCCGGCCAGCTCGGCCAGGGCAGGCGGATCCGCCTGCGCGGCGTGGACGGCCGGCCGCGCCGATGCCGTGCGGAACAGCCCACGCAGCAGCGGAGCGGGCTCGGTCACCGCCTGGGCGGCCGCCAGCCGGGTGGCGACCAGCGCCGCGTCGTCCCGCCGGCTCGCGGCGTCGAACAGGGCCAGCGCGTCCGCGGTGGTCAGCGGCAGCAACCCGGCCCGCGCGTTGCGTCGGACGTCGAGGTCGCCCAGCCGGCCGGTCAGTTCACTGCGCTCCGCCCACAGCCCCCACGCCAGCGAAAGACCGGGCAGTCCGGCCGCCCGGCGCCGCACGGCCAACTCGTCCAGCACGGCGTTGGCCGCGGCGTAATTGGCCTGTCCCGCGGAACCCAGTACCCCGGCCGCGGAGGAAAACAGCACGAACGCGGCAAGATCGGCCTTCGCGGTCAGTTCGTGCAGATGCCACGCACCGTCCACCTTGGCCCGAAGCACCCGATCGAGCCGTTGGGGAGTAAGGGTTTCCAGTATTCCGTCGTCGAGAACACCCGCGGTGTGCACAACCGCGGTGAGCGGGTGAGCGACCGGGATCGCGGCCAAGACGCCGGCGATCTCGTCGCGGCGCGCCACGTCGGCGGCCACGACCCGGACCTGGACGCCGGCCTCGGCGAGCGCTCCGGCCAGTTCGGCGGCCCCCGGCGCATCGGGCCCGCGGCGGCTCAACAACACCAGGTGCCGCACGCCGTGCACGCGGACCAGGTGGCGGGCCAGCAACCCGCCGAGCGTGCCGGTGCCCCCGGTGATCAGCACGGTGCCCGCCGGGTCGAGGGCACGCGGGAGCGTCAGCACGGCCTTGCCGGTCAGCCGCCCGGCCCCCAGCTCGCGAAACGCCGTCGCCGCCCGCCGCACGTCCCAGGTCACCGGCCGGGGCGGGACCAGAGCGCCGCGCCCGGCGAGATCCAGCACCGCGGCCAGCAGCCGGCCGAGCGCCTCCGGCTCGGCATCGGCCAGGACGAAGGCCGAGTACCGCGCTCCGCGGTGATCCCGCGCGATCCGGGCCGGGTCGCGGACGTCTGCACGGCCCAGCTCGACGAACCGGCCGCCCGGCGCGAGCGACCGCAGCGACGCCTCGAGGACGTCCCCGGTCAGGGCGTTGAGCACGACGTCGACACCCCGTCCGCCGGTGCCCGCCCGCACCAGCGCTTCGAACCCGGAGTCGCGGGACGAGGCCAGGTGCCGGTCGTCGAAGCCCGCGGCGCGGAGTACCTCGTGCTTGGCCGGGCTCGCGGTCGCGTAGACCTCCGCGCCGAGGTGACGAGCCAGCTGCACGGCGGCGGCACCGACCCCGCCCGCCGCGGCGTGGATCAGCACTCGTTCCCCGGCGCGCAGCCCGGCCACCTCGACCAGGGCGTGGTAGGCGGTCGCGAACGCGATCGGCACCCCGGCCGCCCGCTCGAACGACCAGTCCGCCGGAATCCTCGCCAGTGCCCGGGCATCGGCGATCACCGACGGCCCGAACGCGTCACCGGCGAACCCGAACACCCGGTCCCCCACCGCGAGATCCGCGACGTCCGGCCCGGTTTCGGTGACCACTCCGGCCAGTTCTCCGCCGGGCCGGGCGTCACCGGGGTACCGGTCGAGCGCGATCAGCACGTCGCGGAAGTTCAGCCCGGCGGCCGCGACGGCGACCCGGACCTGCCCCGGCGTCAGTGCCACGTCGTCGGCTTCGACCAGCGCAAGGCCCTCGAGGTCGCCCTTGCGCACGGCGTCCAGCCGCCAGGGGCCGGCTGGCGGTTCGAGCGCTTCGCCCGACGGGACCAGGTGGGGCGCCAGCACTCGGCCGTCCCGGATCATCAGCTGCGGCTCGCCGCTCGCGATCGCCGCGGCGACGAGCGGGGCCGCCGGATCGCCGTCGACGTCGAGCAGCACGAACCGGCCGGGATGCTCGCACTGGGCCGAGCGCACGAGACCCCGGACCGCCGCGTGGGCGAGGTCGCCGCTGCGCGTGACCAACACCAGCCGGGCCGTGGCCGACCGGGGATCGGCAAGCCAGTCCTGTGCCAGCCGCAAGGCTTCCGCAGTGCACGTTCGCACGGCGTCGCCGACGGCACCCCTCGAAGCCGGAATCTCGACCACGACATCGGCCGTCGTAGCGGTGGCCGACGTCGTGACCTCGACCCAGTCCGTTCGAAGCAGCGCGCCGCGTCCCGTCGGAGCCTCGGTGAACGGCCGCAACACCAACGAACGCAGGGTGAGCACCGGCCGGCCGGTCTCGTCGGCCGCCATCAGGGCCAGCCCGCCCGCGACACCGGAAAGGCGGACCCGCAATGCGGTCGCCCCGGTCGCGTGCAGCCGCATTCCGGCGAACGAAAAGGGCAGGCGCAGGCCGAGTTCGCCGGGCTGACGGAGAAAACTCGCGTGCAGGGCGGCATCGAGCAGCGCCGGGTGCAGCCCGAACCGGGTCGCCTCGGCGTGCCGGGCGGCCGGGAGCCGCACCTCGGTGAAGACCTCGTCCCCGCGCCGCCACGCCGCGTGCACGCCGCGGAAGTCGGGGCCGTACTGGTATCCGGCGGCGGCCAGCCGTGGGTAGAAGCCGTCCAGCCCGATCGGTTCGGCGCCGGGCGGGGGCCACTCGGCGAACATCGCTTCGGCGTCCACAGTGGACACTTCGGCGGTGAGGAGACCGGTCGCGTGGCAGCACCAGTCCTCGCCACCGGCGCGCGCGTGCACGCCGACCGGCCGGGCCCCGGCGGGATCGGCCGCGCCGAGCCGCACTTGGACGTCGCAACCGGCTTCGGGGACTGGCAACGGCGTGTGCAGGGTCAGTTCGTCGAGTCCCCCGAGACCCGCGTGGTCCCCGGCGCGGGTGACGAGTTCGAGCAGCAGCGTCGCCGGCGCGATCGCCTCGCCCGCTACGCGATGCCCGGACAGCCACGGCCACGCCGCCGGGGCTAGCCGGCCGGTCAGCACCGCTTCGTCACCGCCCGCCAGGTCGAGCACCGCGGTCAGCACCGGATGCTCCACTGTGGACCCATCGGCCGTCGTGACGCCGCCGGAAACCAGGCCTTCCGGCCAGAACCGCGTGCGCTGGAACGGGTAACGCGGCAGCGGGAGCAGCTCGCCGCCCGGCACCGCCCACCGCACCGGCACCCCGCCGGTCCACGCCTCACCCAACGAAGTCAGGAACCGCGGGTGGTCCGGTTCGCCGCGGCGCAGCGAGCCGACCACGACGGCCGTGTGCCCCGCGTCCTCCAGGGTCTCCCGGATCCCGGTGGTCAGCACCGGGTGCGGGCCGCATTCGACGAACACGTCGCGGCCCTGCGCGGCGAGTTCGCGGATCACCGGTTCGAAGACGACCGGTTCGCGCAGGTTGCGGTACCAGTACCCGGCATCCAGCTCCGCGGTGTCCAGCGGCGTCCCGGTGACGGTGGAGAAGAACAGGACGCCGTTGCCGGTGCGGGGTTCGATCCCGGCCAGCTCGGTGCGCAGCCGGTCTTCGATCCGGGCCACCTGAGCGGAATGGGACGCGTAGTCGACGTCGATCCGGCGAGCCCGCACCCCCTCCGCGCCGCAGCGGGCGAGCAGTTCCGCGAGCGTCCCGGGCGGACCGGACACGACCACCGACGCGGGGCCGTTGACCGCCGCGACCGCCAGGTCCTCGCCCAGCAACGGCGTGACCTCCTCGACGGGCAGAGCGACCGAGGCCATCCCGCCAGCACCGGAAAGCTCGTCCGCGATCGCCCGGCTGCGCGCCACCACGATCCGGGCACCGTCGGCCAGGGAAAGCCCGCCCGCGACGCATGCCGCGGCCACCTCGCCCTGGGAATGACCGGCCACCACCGCGGGGACCACGCCGTGCGCGCCCCACAGCCGGGCCAGCGCCACCATCACGCCCCACAGCGCGGGCTGGATGACGTCCACACCGGACAGTTCGCCGCCGTCGGCCAGCAGGCGCACCAGCGACCAGCCGGTGAGCGGCTCCAGCGCCGCCGAGCACTCGGCGAGCGCGGCGGCGAAGACGGGCGACGACCTCAGCAGCTCCCGGCCCATCCCCGCCCACTGCGCGCCCTGGCCCGGGAAGACGAACACCGGTTCACGCCGGGCCGGCGCGTGCCCGGTCAGCCCGGCGGGCCCGTCGATCCCGCGCAGCCCCCGCAGCAGCGCGACGCGGTCCGCGCCGACGACCACCGCCCGATACGCCAGCGCCGCGCGGGTCGCCAGGGTGCGCGCGACGTCGGCCGGGTCCGCACCCGAGCTGTCCACAAAGGCCTCAAGATGCCCGGCCATGGCGCGCAGCGCGGGCCGGTCGGCGGCCGAAAGCGGCCACACGAGCACCCCAGGCGAGGATATCGTGGGCGGGGATTGCTCCGTCTGCTCGAGAATCACGTGCGCGTTGGTGCCGGACAGCCCGAACGAGGAGACCCCCGCCCGGCGCGCGCGCCCGGTTTCCGGCCACGGCGTCGATTCGACGAGCAGGGACACCGCGCCGCCGGACCACTCCACCCGCGGGGTCGGTTCGGTGACGTGCAGCGTCGGCGGCAGCAGGTCGTGCCGCAGCGCCAGCACCATCTTGAGCACCCCGCCGATCCCGGCGGCGGCCTGGGCGTGCCCGAAGTTCGACTTCAGCGAGCCGACCAGCAGCGGGTGCGCCCGGTCCGGGCCGTAGGCCGCCAGCAACGCGGCCGCCTCGATCGGGTCGCCCAGCGTGGTGCCCGTGCCGTGCGCCTCCACTGCGTCGACGTCTTCGGCGGACAATCCGGCGTTCGCCAGCGCGTCGGCGATGACCCGCTGCTGGGCCAAGCCGTTCGGCGCGGTGAGGCCGTTGGACGCGCCGTCGGAGTTCACCGCGCTGCCGCGTACCACCGCCAGTATCCGGTGCCCACGGCGTCGCGCGTCCGAAAGACGTTCCAGCAGCACGATACCGGCGCCCTCGGCCCAGCCGGTACCGTCGGCATCGGCCGAGAACGACCGGCACCGGCCGTCGCGGGAAAGCCCGCGCTGGCGGGAAAACTCGACGAAGACCCGAGGCGTCGCCATCAGCGCGACGCCGCCGGCCAGTGCATAGTCGCAGTCGCCGAGCCGCAGGGCCTGTCCCGCCAGGTGCAACGCGACGAGCGAGGACGAGCACGCCGTGTCCACGGTGATCGCGGGACCTTCGAACCCGAAGTGGTAGGCGAGGCGGCCGGACGCGATCGCGCCGGAGGTCCCGGTCTCCAGGAAGCCGCCTCCCGCGTCGGGCTGCGCGGCGAGCAGGGCGGCATAGTCGTGGAACATCAGCCCGGTGAACACCCCGGTCCGGCTGCCGCGCAGCGTCCCGGGATCGACGCCCGCGTCCTCGAACGCCTCCCATGCGGTCTCCAGCAGCAACCGCTGCTGCGGATCCATCGCCAGCGCTTCGCGTGGCGAGATGCCGAAGAAGGCCGCGTCGAAACCGGCGATGTCGGTCAGGAAACCGCCTTCAGCCACCGACATCCGACCCGGCTGCCCGGGTTCGGGGTCGAACAGGCCCGCGATGTCCCAGCCGCGGTCCGCGGGCATCGGCCCCACCGCATCGGTCCCGGACGCGACCAGGTCCCACAGCTGTTCGGGGGTGGCGACTCCGCCCGGGTAGCGACAGGCCATCCCGACAATTGCGATCGGCTCACCGGCGTCCGCACGTGCCGGGGTCCGGGCCGTCGCCCCCGGATCGGCCAGCAGCCGGGCGGCCAGCGCCCGCACGTTCGGGTACTCGAAGATCGCGGTGACCGGCAGCGGCGCGCCCGTGGCGAGGACAAGCCGATTGCGCAACTCGACCGCGGCCACCGAGCCGAGGCCGAGCGCGCCGAAGGGGGTGCGGGCGTCGACCGCGTCCGCAGTGACACCGAGCAGCACTGCGGCTTCGGTGCGGACGAGTCGTTCCAGCTGCCACCGCCGGTCCGCTTCGGTCAGCCCCGTCAGCCTCGCCTGCAGCGCGGCGGGATCGACCGAGACCGCCGGTGCCGCCGCCGGGATCGCGCCGACGTCCAGCAGGAGCCTCGAAGGCAGCTCACCGAGTGCGTGCCGGGCGACCTTGCCGGACGCGGTCCGCGGGATCCGGTCGACCTGGCGGAACCGGTGCGGGACCTTGAACGCGGCGAGGTCACGCCGGGCCGCGGCCAGCAGCGCCGCGGTGTCGATCGGTTCGCCGGGTGCCGCCACCAGGTAGGCCACCGGCACCTGGCCGAGCAGGTCGTCCGGCGCCGCGGCCACGGCCACGTCGGCGAACCCGCCGGCCGCAGTCAGCACCCGCTCGATCTCGGCCGGGTGCATCTTTTCTCCGGCCCGGGTGATCACGTCGCCGCGGCGGCCGCTGATCGAGAAGTAGCCGTCCGCATCCCGGCGGGCCAGGTCGCCGGTGCGGTACCAGCCGTCGTGCAGTGCCGCCGCCGATTCTTCCGGCCGCCCGTGGTACCCGCGCATCAGGTTCGGGCCACGGACCCAGACTTCGCCCTCCTCGTCCGGCCCGGCGTCGTCACCGGTCGAGGGATTCACCAGCCGGACCTTCAGCCCGGGCACCGGCCGCCCGCACGAGCCGGGCGGTCCCGGCGCGTCCGGGGTGTTCGTGGTGATCGCCCCGCAGGTTTCGGTACATCCGTAGCTGTCCAGCAGCGAGACGCCGAAAGTGTCCGAAAAGGATGAACGCAGCTCCGCCGAAGCGGGGGCTCCGGTCACCAAGCAGACACGCAGCCGCCGGGTCTCGCCGAGCCCGCCGCCGTGCGCCGCCAGGAACCGGTACATCGCGGGCACGCCGGCGAGGAAGGTGACCGGCTCGCGGCGCAGGTGCGCAAGCACGTCCTCGGCGGCGAACCCGGGCAGGATCCGCGCGGTAGCACCGGTCGCGGTCACGCCCAGCAAGCACAAGATGTGGGCGAGGCTGTGGAACAGCGGCAGAGGCCATAGCACCAGGTCGTCCTCGCCCAGGCCCATGATCGGGACGTAGCAGGCGGAGACCGACCACAGGCAGGCCCGCGGTGTGGACAGCACGCCCTTGGGGCGCCCGGTGGTCCCGGAGGTGTAGAGCATCCAGGCGACATCGTCGAGACCGAGGTCGTCGCGGGCGGCCCGGTCCGGCTCGGTCCCGGCCAGGGATTCGTAAGCGTGCACACCGTCCGCCGGATCCACGGCGACGACGATCTCCACACCGCCCAGCCGCCGAAGCTGCGGCAGGTGCGCGGCGTCGGTGAGCACAGCCTTGGCCCCGCTGTCGGCGAGGAGATGGGCGAGTTCGGCGTCGCCGCTGCGCGGGTCCGCGGGGACGCCGACAGCATTCGCCCTCGTCACCGCGAAGTAGCTCTCGATCGTTTCGACGCGGTTGCCGAGCAGGATCAGCACCCGGTCGCCCCGCTCGACGCCGAGCGCAGCGAGGTGACCGGCCAGCCGCGCAGTCCGCCGGTCGAGGTCCACATAGGACAGTTCGCGCCGGGCGTCCGCGAACGCGGTCTTGGTCCCGTACACCGCCGCGTTCTCCCGCAGCATCGCCGGCACCGGCCTGATCAGTTCCGCTCGCACGAGCCGTTCCCCCATCCCGCGCCGGCTAGCCGGCCACCCGTTTCACCACGTCGAGCGCGGCCCCCGCACCGTCTTCCGCACCAACCGCGGCGGCCAGGACCTCGGCCCGCCGGCGGTAGCCGGGGTCCGTCACGGCCGCGCGCAGCGCCCCGGCCAGCCGCTCGGCGGTCAGCTTCCGGAACGGCACCGGCCCCGGGCTCACGCCTTGGCGCGTCAGCAGACCGGACCAGAACGGCTGGTCGGCGAAGATCGGCACCGGCACCGCCGGCACGCCCGCCCGCAGCACCGCCCCGGTGGTGCCGTGCCCGCCGTGGCAGACGACCGCGGCCATGCGGGGGAAGAGCCAGTCGTGGGGCACGTCCCCGACGGTCAAGACGTCGTCGCCGGACGCGGTCAGCCCGCTCCAGCCCGCACTGACGATCCCGCGCAGCCCGGCTTGCCGCAGCGCCGCCATCACCAGCGCGCTGACCTTCTCCGGCTCGTCGAGTTCCATGCTGCCGAACCCGACGTACACCGGCGGCGACCCGGCGGCGAGGAAATCGGTCAGCTCCGCCGGCGGGGTCCAGCCCGGATCGCGCCACGGCCACAGGTAGCCGGTGACTTCCAGGCCAGGGCGCCAGTCCGCGGGCCGGCGCAGCAACTGCGGGCTGGTCGGATGCAGCACCGGCCACCGCTGCCGGTCCTGCCGGCGGAACATCGCGTCCACCCTCGGCACCGGCTCGCCGAGCAGGCGCGAGAGATCCCGGGTCACCCCGGCGAACGACAGCCCCCACGCCCGGTTCACCGCGACGGCGCTCATCCGGTTGCCCCAGCGGCCCAGCGAGCCCAGCCCGGACATCGACTGGTGGATGAACTCCCCGGTCGGGGCCAGCGGCTGCAGGTACACCCCTGCGCTGGCGATGCCCAGCGACTCGGCGATCGCGTACGCGCACGCGGCCTCCGGGGAGACCAGCATCAGATCGGCGCCCTCGCGCGCGGCGTCGAGCACGCCTTCATTGATCCGGCGCAGTTTCTCGGTGAACAGGCGGATCACGTGCACCATGCCGAGCGGCCCGGAACCGGCGCGCAGCCAGTGCCGGCCCTCCGCCGAGCGGCCCGTCTCCCGTGGATCGCCGGGCACCGGGCGGAACCCGAGGCCCGCCTGGGCCACCACGTCCGCGAACCGTTCGTGCGTCGCGACCGTCACCTCGTGGCCGTCCGCCACGAGGCGGGCGCCGAGACCGGTGTGCGGCAGGACTTCCCCGGGTGAGCCGGTGACCGCGATCAGGACACGCATGCGGGCTCCCCGAACCAGTGCCGCAGTGCACCGACCAGACTGTCCACAGCGGACGATTCAGGCGAGTCCGCCAGCCAGCACACGTGGCCGTCCGGGCGGACCAGCGCGGCCGCGAAGTCCTGCGGTACGACCGGCCGGATCACCCGGTGGGCGACCCGGTCCCGCCACGGCTCGGCCGCCGAGCCCAACGCGGGCACGGAACCGAAGTCGATCAGCAGCCCTTCGCCTCGTTCGGTGAGCCGCGCGACGCGGCCCGGGCCGTCCGCGCCGGTCACGTCCAGATCCGGCATCCGGCGACCGAGCAACGGATGCGCGGCCTCGTCCGCCGCATGCCGCACCCCGAGCCCCGCGATTTCCTCGGCCAGCGTGCGATTCGCCTCGGGCACGGCGGCCAGCCCGACCAGGACGTCGCGCAACGCGATCAGGTCCTCCTGCATCGGCTGCAGTTCCGCGGGCCCGGCGGCCAGGATGCCCTGGGCCATCAGCAGGCCTTGGGCGCGGGTACCGGCCAGCACCCGCGCGCCGACCGGGTGCCGCTCGGCGTGATAGCTGTCGAGCAGGTGATCCGGTGCCGTCCCGGCCACCGCCGCGGCCAGCTTCCAGCCCAGGTTGAACGCGTCCTGCAGGCCCAGGTTCAGGCCCTGCCCGCCGACCGGGATGTGCACGTGCGCGGCGTCACCGGCGAGAAAGAGCGACCCCCGCCGGTAGTGCGCCGCCTGCCGGACCGAATCGGTGAACCTGCTGCCGCGCAGGAATTCCTTGAACACGACGTCGGTGCCGAAGGAGTCGTCGAGCGCCGCACGCACCTCCTCCTCGGTAACCGGTGCGTCCAGGCCGATCGAGAACTGGGGCAGCCCCATGAACACGATTTGGTAGAGCCCGTCGGAGACCGGGTTCACCGCGGTGAACCCGCCGCCCGGACGCGGGCGCATCGCGCTGGCCACCAGGTCCGACATCGCGTCGTCGGCCGCGATGTCGGACAGGTCGCGCGGCAGGCCGGGCGGCCCCTCCAGCAGGATCACGTCCGCGGTGGCGGCCGGGATCATGCCGGTGCGGCCGGGGAACTCGAACCCGCCGAGCCGGCGGACAGCACTGTGCGCCCCGTCGCAGCCGACCAGGTAGCGGCCGCGCACCCGGCGTTCCCCGTCCGGTGTCGCGAACGTCGCGGTGACACCGTCCCCTTCGGACTCGAGTGCGGTCAGCTCCCAGCCGCGCCGCACGTCGTCACGGAGCCGGTCTTCGAGCACGGCCTCGACCTCGGTCTGCGAAATCGCGACTTGGTAGGGATGACGGGTCTCGCACCGCCGGTAGTCGAGGGTGACCGGGATACCGCCGAAGTGCCCACCGTGGATCCGGCCCGCCCTGGCCAGCAGCGGTTCGAGGAGGCCACGCGCGTCGAGCACCTCGGCCGAGCGCGGCTGGAGGTTCAGCGCCCGCGTCTGCGGGCTCCGCGCGGCGAGGCGGTCGGCGACCACCGGCCGGAGCCCGGCGAGGCCGAGTTCGGCGGCAAGCAACAGCCCGGTCGGCCCCGCCCCGACCACGATCACGTCGGCGTTCTCGATGTCCATTCGGTCTCCCCAAATCGATGTACGGGCAAGGTGGCGATCAGGCCGCGGCGCGGGCACGCGGCGCCGGCTCGGCCAGGTAGTTGCTGAACCGCCGGAGCAGCCCGGCGAACACGTTCGTCATCAAGCGGTCGCCAGCGAGGCCGATCACGCGCGGCGGCAGGACGTCATACGGCGCTTTCAATGACGACAAGGCGGACGCGAGCTTCGCCGGGCGATACCGTGCCCGCTCGTAGCCGCGCAGCAGCGACGCCGGATCCCCACCCGGCCACGGCCGGGCCAGCTGCCGGGCCAGCATCCAGGCGTCCTCCAGCGTCTGGTTGGCACCCTGCGCGAGGGTCGCGGGCAAGGCGTGGACCGCGTCCCCGGCCAGGGTGACCCGACCGTGTCCCCAGCCGCGCGGAACCCGATGGCGGACGTAGGGATAGAAGCCGAGTTCCGTTTCGTCCAGTGCGTCCAGCAGGGCGGGCACCGGCGCGGGCAGGTGCCCGAACCGCGCCTGCAGATCCACAATGGACACTTCGGTCCCCGGGGACCAGGGCAGCTCGAACAGGCAGTGCAGCTTCCCGTCCCCGCAGGGCAGCAGCGCGCACATACCGGCGGAGCCGATGTAGGCCCGGGTCCGGTGGTCGCCGAGGAGGTCGTCCGGTGCGTCGCAGAGCCCTTGCCAGCTCGCGATCCCGGTGGGTTTCGCCGGGCCGTCGGCAAACAGATGCCGGCGCACGACCGAGTTGTGCCCGTCCGTGCCGATCAGCACGTCCCCGGCGATTTCGGTGCCGTCGGCCAGGAGGGCGGCGACCCCGGAAGCGTCCTCGCGCACGCCGACGCAGTTCGCGGCGAACCGCACACTGGGGGACGTCTCCCCCTCGAGCAGCCGGGTCAGCAGGCTGCCCCGCCGCACCACCAGTGTCGGCGAGCCGAACCGGGCGGTGAGGTCGGCGACCCGCATGCTGTAGAGCAGCTGTCCGCGGTCGGTGAAGGTGTCGAGCATGTTCACCGTGCGGCCGAGGCCGCCGAGCCCGACCCCCAGATCGCGCAGGATCCCGGTGCCGTTGCTCCACAAGGTCACCGTGGCGCCGGCAGTCCGCAACGCGGGTGCCTGTTCGCAGACGACGACTTCGTGGCCGGCCGAGCACAGCCCGCGAGCGAGGGCGAGGCCACCGACTCCGGCACCGACGACGACCGCTTTCATTCCGCTCCGGCGAACGGCGCGACGCAGGAGAAAAAGCTCATGTGAAGCCCCCAGGAACCGACGGGACGGTGAGCGGCGCGACAGGTTGCGGCACCGGACGAGCCCGATGTTGTCCCCCCAAGGTAACAACTCCCCGGCCCACCCGCAATGGAACCGGGCGAATCCGGGACTTGCGAGGGACGGCCGCCCGGTGGGCATACTGGGAAGGACCAGTGTCCGGCCAGAAATCGTTCGCCCGGGGGAATCACATGACCACGAGATCGTCACGGACTATGCCGCCCGCACGCCTGCTCGGCGTCGGAACGGCAACCCCGCCGACGGCCTATTCGCAACTGGATTTGCTGGGCGCGTATGACATCCGCGACCCGCGGATCCGTTCGGTTTTCCTCAACGGCGGCATCGAACGCAGGTACCTCACCCTCCCGCCGATCGGCCCGGACGGCACGCGCCACAGAGAATCCCAAGGTGAGCTTCTCGAAAAAAATCGAAACACCGGTATCGAAATGGGCGTTCGAGCCGTGGAGGAATGCCTGAAGAAACTCGGCGCCGACGTCTCGGACGTCGGCCACCTCTGCTGCGTTTCCTCGACCGGCTTCCTCACTCCCGGCTTCAGCGCGCTGGTACTCGACAGGATCGGGCTCGGGTATGGCACCGCCCGGCTCGACGTCGTCGGCATGGGCTGCAACGCCGGCCTCAACGCTCTCGGCGCGACCACCGGCTGGGCTCGTTCCAACCCCGGTGAGCTGGGCATTCTTGCCTGCATCGAAGCATGCTCGGCCGCTTACGTCTTCGACGGCACGATGCGGACGTCGGTGGTCAACAGCCTTTTCGGCGATGGCGCGGCGGCGCTCGCGGTGTGCGCGAACGAGGACAGCCGGCTAGGCCCGCAGGTGCTCCGGTTCGCCAGCCGGATCATTCCGGAAGCCATCGGCGCGATGCGCTACGACTGGGACGAAGAGCAGGGCAAGTTCAGTTTCTTCCTCGACCGGGAAGTGCCGTACGAAGTCGGCGCGAATGCCGAAGAGGTCGTCGACCGCCTACTGTCCGGAACCGGGATACGACGCAGTGAAATAGCCCAGTGGGTGGTGCACTCAGGCGGCCGCAAGGTCATCGATTCGGTCATGGTCAACCTCGGACTCACCCGGCACGACCTGCGCCACACGAAGAGCGTTCTCCGCGATTACGGGAACCTCTCCAGCGGCAGCTTCCTGTTTTCCTACGAGCGACTGCTGGCCGAAGGCAGAGCGAATCCTGGAGAGTACTGGGTGCTCATGACAATGGGTCCCGGCTCGACCATTGAAACGGCACTGATCCAGTGGTGAATGCAGCAGTCATCCGCGCTTCGATTTTTTGGCGAAGCCCGTGACTTTGCCGAGCACGTCCGGAGCATTCATCCGCAGCGCCTGCTGGTAGGCGAATTCCGCGAGGTAGCCGCGAAATTCCTCGACCGGTTCTTCGGCGAGCGCGAGCATCTGCCGGTTTGCGAGCACGGCGGGGCCCACCAGCCGGGTGACCGCCGCGTCAATGGCTTCGTCCATCCGGGCGGGGTCGACCACCTCGTCGCACAGCAGCCGGGCCTCGGGATCACGGGCCTCGATCCGGCGTCCGCCGAGGATGATCTGCCGGGCCAGCCGCGGACCGGTGAACCGGCTCAACCGCAGGTTCGCCACGCCGGGCACGATGCCCTCCTGCGCCGCCGGCAGGCTCAGGTAGGCGTCCGAAGCGAGCAGCACGTGGTCGCAGACCAGCAGCAGCTGCATGCCGCCGCCGATCGCGAACCCCTCGACCGCGGCGATCCAGGGCTTCGCCGCGCCGTTGCCGTGCATCAGCTTGCGCAGGCAGCCGAATTCCCGGCCCAGGAGGAAGTCCGGGTAGGAGATGCGCCCGGCGGCCAGGTGCTTGAGGTCGATCCCGGCGCTGAACACGCGCCTTCCCGCATAGCGCGGATGGGTCATCACGCAACCGCGCAGCACGCCGACCCGGCTGGCGGGGTCCAGCAGCACCAGGTCGACCGCGGTCTCCAGGTCAGCGACCAGCCCGTTGTCCTCGGCGTTGAGGTGATCCGGCCGCCGGAGGGTCACCTCCGCGGCTGGCCCACGGCGTCGCACCGTCACGGATTCCAGGTCCACAGCGCCGGTTTCGCGGTATCCGGGCAGCAGCTTCCCGGCCCGCACGGTCGGCCGGGCCATCGACTCGATCAGATGCCGGCCCGCGCGGGGTGCCGAAAGCACCGCGCGGAAGAAGATCGCCTGGTCGATTTCCAGCCCCCGCCGGGATCCCGGCGGCACCGCTTCCTCCGCGGCCAGCTCGTCCTCGGTCGGCACCAGGCCCGGAAACACCCTGGCCGCGGCCGAAACCAGCTCGCCGATGCGCAGCCACCGGCGGAAGCCCGCGGTCAACCGCTCGTAGACCGCCTCAGCATGAACCGCGAGAAAGTCTTCCCGTGCCCTGCGCACCTCGTCGACACCGGCACCTTGCCGGACGTACTCGGCCAGCGCGGCGGCGTCCACGGCCGGATCGGGCCGCGCCGTCATCCCCGCAGCCGTCGATCGCACGCGGCGAGGTGCGCACCGAGTGCCTCCTCGAACGTCTGCGACGAGGCGTCGAGCATCAGCCGTCGCCGGATCGCCAGCTCGGGCCCGCTGTAGGCGGCCAGCAGCGGCTGCAGCTCCGCGACGCGCTCGGGCACGGATTCCGCGACCTCGTCGATCAGACCCCATTCGGCGCCCCGCGGCGCCGGGATCTCGTCGCCGAAGAGGATCGGCAGGCGGCTCCCGCCCGCACTGAGCTGGTTCGCCAACCGGAAAACGACCATGCCGGGCCACAACTGCCCGCCGCGCAGCGGCGGGCGCAGCACGACGTCGGCCGCGGCGATCCGGTAGTCCGTGGCGAGGAGCGCTTCCAGCGCGGTGCCTCCACAGTCGCCGAGCGCCATCCCGATCGTGACCACCGGGGATCGCTCGATCCGCCGCAGCGCCGACTCCCACTTGGTGATCAAATGCACGTCGAGGTCTTCTCCGCCGTCCGCACCGGCCTGCGGTGATCCCGAAGGCCGGCCGCAGCGCAGGATCACGGCGCCGCCGAGATCCTCGGCCCGGTCGTAGAACTCGTTCAACGCGGTCACCGCGGCCCAGGAGGGTTCACCGCCGACGATGTCGAACCCGGAACCCACCACATCGGTACCGAACACTTCTCGCATGAGTCTCCTCGGACGACGAGCGCTTTCTCCGACATGGCCCAGCCACCCGGAACCGCATTCTGTCGCCGGGTTCAGGACTCGCACAAGCGTTTCGAACTTCCTTGAATCACCGACCCCGGCGCCACCCGAAACGACGGATTTCCTTGAGCGCCTTGAGTTTCCGGACACGGGAGACGGAGCGACCCCGGCATGCCGACCGTGCGGACGGAACACACCGGGTCCGGAACGCGGCGCGATCTGGGGTTGGCACCGCGCAAGCGGAAACGCATTCCGCGACAGCGGGCATCCCATCACGGTCCCCACACCCGGCGAAAGCCATTCGATTATTTTCGAAGTCGCCTGACCGGTCGCCGAACCACCGCGACGACCTGCCCCGACGGCCTCGTCGGACCGGAACCGGCCGTGACAGCCATCACAGCAACGGCCGGCCCTTACCAGACGCAAGAGGTTCGCGGCGGTGAACTTTCCTGGCCACTCAGGACGGTATACCGGC
The DNA here is from genome assembly GCF_036227105.1 of Amycolatopsis sp. NBC_01488. Classification (NCBI taxonomy): domain Bacteria; kingdom Bacillati; phylum Actinomycetota; class Actinomycetes; order Pseudonocardiales; family Pseudonocardiaceae; genus Amycolatopsis; species Amycolatopsis sp. NBC_01488. The sequence continues at coordinate 7,348,328 of NZ_CP109434.1, forward strand.
CCAGACCGCGACGGGGCGTGGCCGCCGGGTCGCGGAGTCCGATGTCGTAGGAAGCGAGGCCGGTCTCTTCCTACGACTACGATGCCCCACTCGGCGAGGCAGGCAATTCCACGCCGAAGTACCTGCTCCAGCGTTCACCGTGACGCTGCTGGATCCGGCCAGGCCGACCCGCGGCCGGCAGCACCACGACGCGCCCGTGTGCTCGCCCCGGTCCCCCGGATGGCCGAGCCTTTCCAATCAATTCGAATAACCATCTTTCGATTTTTCGAAACCCGGGGCAGGTCTGCCGAGACGGCACTAGATTGGCCGATGAGCAAAGGCCCATCGAGCAACATATGATCCAGGGAGACAACACATGCTGGCTACACGTTTGTCCGATGCGTGGCTGCGCCACGATTCCACCACCGCTACCCCCGACGCGCCCTCGGCCGATGACCTGTTCCTGAAGTCGATCGCCGTCGGTGCCGCCGACAATCCCGACACCATCACCATCTGGTGCGATTTCACGCTGGTCTGCACCGTCACCGGCCCGTCGCCGACAATCGGTTGCCCGTCCACCTACAAATGCGCCTGATTCCGTCCGGATCGCATTACCGGTCCGCGGACCGGTAATGCGATCCGGACGGTCGAACGAGGGGAATCGCGGTGTCGACAGCAACCGGCCGGAAACCGACCGGCGAGGATCCACAGGATCGATGGCATGAGCTGATCCCGTTTCGCTGGTTACCCGGCGAGGCGTTGGCCGCCAGGCTGACCCTGCCGCTGGAGGGCACCCCGCCGGTCCCGCCGGCCACTCCCCCGAACCGCGGAGTCCGCCCGGCCGGGCTGGCGGACTCCGCGGTGGCGTGGCTGCGCGAAACCCCGGCCACCTGGCCGCTGATCCCGTTCTGGCCGCTGCTGGAAGAGCTCGCCGAGACGATGACGGCGGAGCTGGCCGAGCTGGCCGAGGATCGGGTGCCCGGCGCCCCCGCCGATCGAGCCGCCTGCGCCGGCATCACCCGGGGCTACTGTGTCAGCCTGACGTCTCATCTGGGCTACCTGATCTATCAGGTCGCGGCCGGGGCCGTCGAGGACGTCCCGGACCGGGTCGAGGACGGGCCGCCGGAAGCGGACGCCGCCACCGAGCTGGCCGAGAAGACCGGGCTGATGAACGCGCTCGCGAGGGCGTTCAGCGACCGGGCCGCAGCCGGCAGCCTCGCGGCCCGGTACCGCCCGCTGTATCGCCAGGTCGAGCATGTGCTCGCGGTGCACGCTCGCTCGATCCGCTTACTGGTCCGGCGGTTCCGCCACGACCAGGCCGGGCTGTGGCCGCTGCTCGAAGCGCTGCCGGCCCCGCTCGTCGAGCTCACCGCGGTGGGCGACCTGCATGAGCGCGGCACCGTGTGCGAGCTCGTCTTCGACGGCGACCGGGCGTTGATCTACAAACCGCACAGCTTGGCCCTCGACCAGCAGCTCGGTACCCTCTTCGACGCATTCGGCCAGGCCGTACCCGGCTTCGCGCCACGGATCCCGCCCACCCTCGACCGGGGCGAACACGGCTGGCAACGACGGATCTCCTGGCGCCCGGTGACTTCGCCGGAGCGGGTCGACGCCTACTACCGCCGCGTCGGCGCGCTCACCGCACTCGCCTACGCCTTCCGGGCCACCGACCTGCACCGGGAGAACGTGCTCTGCCGGGGTGCCGAGCTGTTCGTCATCGACCCGGAATGTTTTTTCGGAACCACCTTCACCACAGCGGCGGACGGGGAGTCCGAAGAGGACGGTGATGTGCGGGCCACCGTCATGGCGGCCGGCATCCTGCCGCAGCCGATCAAGCCGCCGGGGGTCGACCGGTCGTTCGACGCCTCGGTCCTCGGCTGGCACCGAGCGCCCGGCATGGACGAACTGATGCGGCTGGTGCCCCGCCGAGATCCGGACGGTCGGCTGCAGTTCGTGCTGCAGCGCACGGCGCGCCCCCCGGTCACCCATCTGCCCGGGCCGGTGGGCGAGCCGGTTCCGGTGTGGGGCCACGAAATCGCGGTCCGCGAAGGGTTCGACCGGGCCTATCGATGGCTGCTGCAGGTCCGCGACGAGCTGATCGCGCCCACCGGCGCGCTGGCCGGGTTCACCGGCCTGCGGACCCGGCACGTGGCGCGCAGCACCGCGTTCTACGCGCGGTTCCTGCGGGAGTTGGGCCGTCCGCTCACCGCGGCGGAGCCACACGCACAGGAGGAGCAGCTCAACACCCTCTGGCCACCGGACGGCCACCACCGGCCGCTGGCCCGGTCGGTCTTCGAACACGAACGCGCCGTGCTGCTGCGCGGCCTGATCCCCACCTTCGACCTCGTGGCCGGCGAACGCCGGTTGTACCTGCCCGGCCCGGACGGCTCCCACGACGACACCTGGGTCGAGGACGCGTACCCGGTCAGTGGTCTCGACCTGGTCCGCCAGCGGCTCGCCCGGCTCTCCGAAGCCGATCTGGCCCTGCAGGCCAGGCTGCTCCGGCACACCCTCGACCTGGCCGCGGACGACAACGACCGGGGCGCGTGGCAGCCCGGCTACGAACCCGTCCTCGGCGGCGCCGCGCCCGGCCGGGACGAACTGCTCGACGCGGCCGAAGACATCGCGGCGCTGCTCACCGGGCAGATGGCCCGGACCGGCGGCCGGGCGTGGTGGCCGACCTGCTTGGACGTCGCGGAGAACCGGCGCCGGATCCTGCCCTCCACCGGAACGCTGTACAACGGGGCGGCCGGCATCGCCTTGTTCGCAGGGTGCCTCGAAGCAGTCTCAGGCCGTCGCACCGAGCTGGCCGAGCAGGCGGAACTGGCCATGCTCGACTGGGCCGATCGCTTGCTCGACCGGGTAGCACCGGATCAGCTTGCGCGCCAAGGCCGGCTCGGCGCGTTCGACGGCCTGTGGGGCGTGATCTACGCGGCGGGCTGCCTCGGCGCCATCCGTGCCGAGAAGCCGTTGCTGCGCTGGGCACAGGCGGCCGTGGAAGCGACCACTCCCGGCATCGGCGAGGCGGCCGATTGGGACGTGATCAGCGGTTCGGCCGGGATCGCCCTGGTGGCCACCGAACTGGCCGGACGGCTCGGCCTGCCGGGTGCCCACGAGGCGGCGGTCCGCGCCCTCGAAGCGACCGGGCAGCACCTGGAGCGGGTGCTGGAGTTCACCCGGGTTCCCCCGGTCGGCGTCGCACACGGCCTGTCCGGCGCCGCGCTCGCCTTCGACCGGGCCTCCCGTGTGCTGGGCGGGACGAACGCCGAGGAGTACCGCGCCGCCGCCGAAATCACCCTGCGTGCCGAGCAGTCGGCCTTCCTCGACCGCGACCGCGGCTGGGAGGACAGCATCCAGCCGGACGGCCACGGCCGTCAGGCCGGCAAACGGGAAAGCTGGTGCCGGGGTGCCAGTGGCGTCGGCCTGGTGCTCACCGAGCTCGCCGGCCGGATCGACCTGCCGGGCGTCGACGTCGCGGACCGCCTGGCGGTGGCCCGCGAGCTTGCGCTGCGCCGGGCGATCGGCACCGACCACGAACTGTGCCACGGCGCGCTGGGCGCCTGGGAGTTCCTCACCGCCGCCGGCGCGGAAGAAGCCGGACCGGCGCTGAGCGCGATCCTCGCCAGCGGCCGCACTTCCGGCTGGCTGACCGGCTCGGCCGGGCTGCTGCCCGACCACGGGCTGATGACCGGACTGGCCGGCATCGGTCTCGGACTGCTCCGGGCCGCGGATCCGGCACGCGTGCCCCGGGTACTCACCCTCGAACTGCCGGCCGGCCCCCGACCAGGACAGGAAACCGCATGACCGACCCGATTTTCGTCCTCTTCGCGGCGCGCTCCGGTTCGACCCTGTTCCGCGTTCTGGCCGACACCCACCCGGAGATCGCGAGCCCACCCGAGACGCGGATCGCCGCGATCGCCGACAGTCTCTGCTACAGCTGGCGAACCGTGTCGCCGATGGCCGCCTCCGCTCCGGTGCTCGGCGCGGACCGCATGCGTGAGATCGCCCGGATCGCCGCCGCCCCGATGGATGCCTACGCCGCGCAGCAGGGAAAGACCCGGTGGTGCGAGAAGTCGCCGGACAACGTGACCCAGTTCCGGATGCTGGCCGAGCTCTACCCGGACGCGCGGTTCGTCGTGCTCGTCCGGCACTGTCTCGACTTCGTGGTATCCGCCCTGGACGCGGGCCGCTGGGGATTCGGAGCCTACGGCCTGAAGCCCTACGCGCGGGATTCCCCGGACAATCTCGTGCGCGCAATGGTGACCTGCTGGTGCGACTACACGGAAAACCTGCTCGCCGCCCGGACCGCCCTCGCGGACCGGGCCCGGCTCGTCCGGTACGAGGACCTCGTGCGCGATCCGCAGGAGACCATGGACGGCGTGTTCTCGTTCCTCGGCGTGCCCCCGGTCGAAGACATCGCGGCGACGGCGTTCACCACCTATCACGACATCGGCCCCGGCGACCACAAGCTGATGTTCACCGACGCGGTCCACGACCGGCGCGTCGGCACCGGCCGGCAGGTGCCGGTCGACCTGATCGGCACCGGGCTGATGCAGCGGATGAACGCTGCGCTGATCGCTGCGGGCTACCCCGAGGTCGGCCCGGACTGGAACGAGGGCACCCACGCCGTCCCCGACCCGAGCGCGGCGTCTTCGGCCCGCGCCGGCCACGCCGTGCTGGGTCCGGCCGCACCCGAACCGGAACCGTGCGCACACGAGCCCGCGCCGCACCGGACCGGCATCCTGCTCGAGGATCTGGGCGTGTATTGGACCGTCGACCCGGCCGGGCCACGGCTGGTCCGGTGCGAACGCGCCTGTGCGGCCGAGTCGCGGATCATCACCGACTCCGCAACCCTGCGCGAGCTCGTGTCCGGCACCGGGAACATCGGCGGTGCCATCCGCGCCGGGACGCTTCGCGCCACCGTCGGCGCCAGCGTCCTGGCCGGGGTGGTGGAAGCGCTGCGCACGGTGGTTCCCGCGCCGCTCGGGTGAAACCGGGGCGCCTACCGCACCGGCTCCCCCACCATGGCCGCGTACCGGCCGCCGAGCGCGCACAGTTCGTCGTGGGTGCCGCGCTCGGCGATGCGGCCCTGGTCGAGCACGACGATCTGGTCGGCTGCGCGCACGGTGGACAGCCGGTGCGCGATGGTGATCGTGGTCCGGCCGGCGGCCAGCCGATCGAGGGCTTGCTGGACAGCTAGCTCGGTCCCGGTGTCGAGCGCGCTGGTGGCCTCGTCGAGGATCAGCACCGGCGGATTGCGCACCAGCGTGCGGGCGATGGCAAGGCGTTGCCGTTCCCCGCCGGAGAAGCGGTAGCCACGCTCACCGACCACGGTCTCGTAGCCCTCGGGCAGCCCCGCGATCAGGTCATCGATCTGTGCCGCCCGCGCGGCAGCGGCGATCTCGTCGTCGTCCGCGCCGGGTTTGGCCAGCCGCAGGTTGTCCGCGATCGAGCCGTGGAACAGGTACACGTCCTGCGAGACGACGCCGACCGTCGCGGCCAGCGTGGCGAAGGACAGATCCCGGACGTCGACCCCGTCGACGCTCACCCGGCCACTCGTGACGTCGTAGAGTCGGGGCACCAGATAGCCCAGGGTGGTCTTGCCCGCACCGGTCGCGCCGACCACGGCCAGGTGAGCACCCGGCGGCAGCTCGAGGTCGATCCGGTGCAGCACGCGCTGATCGTCGTAACCGAAGTCGACGTTCTCGAACCTGATGTGCCCCAACGGATGCGGCAACGCGACCGGACGGGCCGGCTCGGGGACGTCGACGGGCAGATCGAGGTATTCGAAGACCCGCTCGAACAGCGCCAGCGAGCTCTGCACCGCGATGCCGATCTGCAACAGCTGCAGCGAGGGGGCGAACAGACCTTGCTGGAGCGTGGCGAACGCAACCAGAGTGCCGATCGAAACGGCTCCGCCACCCAGGCCCGCAGCCCAGTAGATCACCACGGGCATGGCGGCCATGACGATCTGGACCAGGGCCTGCCGCCAGCGCCCCGCCGTCGCCGAGGAGACCGACAGTCCGGCCAGGGCCCGGGACCGGCCGGTGAACTCGGCGACGAGCACGCCGGTGCGGTCGAGCACCCTGCCGAGTAGGTATCCGTTCACCGAAAGGGATTCCTCGACCAGAGCGGCCATCGAGGCAGCCTGCTCCTGACGTTCCAGCGTAAGATTCCGGCGCTCGCCGCCGACTTTCCGGCTGATGGCGACGAAGAACGGCAGCGTGAGGACCGAGACGAGGGTCAGGCGCCAATCCAGCACGAGCATGGCGGTCAGGCTGGAAAGCATCGTGGTGAGCCCCGAAACGACCGTGGTCGCCACCATCGTGACCGTCGTGCTCATGCCGCCGATGTCGTTGGCGATGCGGGACTGCACCTCGCCGTTGCGCGTCTTGCTGAAGAACGCCAGCGACATCCGTTGCAAGTGGGCATAAACCGCCGTGCGCAGGTCGTGCAGGACATCCTGCCCGACCGCCTGGGAAAGCGAGGTCTGGAGCACGCCGAACACCGACGTGCCCACCGCGACCGCCAGCATGCCGCCGGCCAGCAGGCTCAGCAGCCCCAGATTGCCGTGCGGCAGGGCCACGTCCAGGATCGCCCGGAGGAGAAACGGGGAAACCATGGCCAGCATTGAGGAAACGGTCAACAGGCCGGCCAGGAGGGCCAGCCGTTTCCGGTGGGGCCCGAACAGCCGCACGATCCGCCGGAGCGGAACCTGCGGACGGGCCTTCGGGCCCGGTCGGCGTGCCGCGGGACTCACGACACGATCGGCATCGGTCCCCTGAGCCGGCTCGGGCACGGCCACCGGCGGCACTGCTGTCACCGGCCGGGGCGCCCGGCCAGGAAGGCACACAGCGCCTCGACCGATTCCGCGGCGGACTGAAGGTGCGCCGGCAGGACCAGCTCGGGGTCCGGGGGCGGTTCGTACGGGTCGTCGATTCCGGTCAGCCCGGTCAGCCGGCCCGCGCGTTGTTCGGCGTAAAACCCCTTGACGTCGCGAGCGGCACACACGTCCACCGGAGTGGCGACGTAGATCTCGACGAAGCCCAGGTCGTCCGCCTCGTGCCCGGCCCGCACGTCGGACCGGCTCTCGGCGAACGGCGCGATCACCGGCACCAGCACCGTTACGCCGTGACGCGCGAGCAGTCGCGCGACGAAGCCGATCCGCCGGACGTTCTCGATCCGATCACCCTTGCTGAACCCGAGGTCCTGGGTGAGGCTCCGGCGGAGCTCGTCACCGTCGAGCACCTCCACCCGCCGCCCCGAACTCCGCAGCCGTTCGGCGGCCCCTTGCGCGATCGTCGACTTTCCCGCGCTCGGCAGCCCGGTCAGCCACACCGTGATGCCCCGTCCGGTGTCCGCCCGGGGCGTTTCCGGCAGACTTCGCACCGCGCCCTCGAATCGCACCACCGCAGCCCCCGCCCAGCCGATCGCCATTGCGAAATCAACCTACCCATCGGCCGACCGCGATCGAACACCTTTCGAAATAACTCGAAAAGGCATCGCGAATTCACCCGCAATCCCCCGGGATTGCCGCTGCGGCGGATCATTGCGGCTAGGCATGCAGCATTGGAATCCAACAACTTGATTAACCATTTCGTGAACCAAACCGCGAGGCAACTCCTCGCCGATCATCTGATCACCTCGGCATACCAACGAGCGTTTCCGCCGCAACAAAGCCGCCTGAGTGTCGGCACCGGCACGCAAACTGACCGGTTTCAGCAGAAACAGGACATTCAGCCCGGCGCGCGAAGCCCACGGTCGAGTCGCTCAGCGTTGGCGCCAACCCCCGCTTCCCACGCTTCCCGCAGGCGCGCGTACGACGCCGGCTCTTCGCGCGTCGAACGGGCACCGCCCAATCCTCACTAGCCCCATCCACTTGTGGCACAGCTCACTTGAATACTCAACGTCATCTAACTGTCGGTAGTGCCGTCAGTGGCCGTCGGGCCTCGCACCAAGGCAACCCCGACTATCCGTTGAAGAACTCAGGCAGCCGATGCATGCCACGGGCGCAACGCCCACCGACCCAAGGTCGACAGACAAGATCGACAAACCTGGCCTCATCTGCACATAGTCCGGCGATGGCGCAGGCACACAGTAGCTCCTATGCTTCAAGAGTTCGGTCGCCCGGCGAGCGTGACAGCGCACGCGGGACTGACGCCCGCTGTCCGTCGACGTTGACCGGATCACCTCTTCCGCAAACGGCCCAGAAACGGCCCAGGAGTCCATTGTGGATGTTCACCTTCGCTAACCTCGCAGCTCAACCCGTGCTCGGCTGCGCGAATTCCAGAGCTTTGACATACGTGCGACATGATCCCGAACGCCGAGCACTGGCGGGTTTCGGTGTGGGAGGCCCAGGAACTGCAGCACGCGATCATGGGGTACCTACCCGGCTACGCGACCCCGCGGATCGTGTGCGACGTGCCTTATGTCGGGAAGCGGTGGGTGCACCAGCTCGCCGACTACGACCGGGAGCTGGGGATCTCGTACTGGACCAAGAACTACCTGACCAGCGTCGACAAGGCGGACGCCGAGGACCGTGGTGAGGCGCTGCAGCGGCGCTACCCGTACTACGACCCCATCGCGACCCTGCCCGAAGCCGGTCAGCAGTGGTGGGCGAACCGGTCCAGCTGAGGCCGGCGGGTCAGACTTCAAGAGGCATGCCGAGGGGGTGTCGCGGGGCCCAATCGGGGCCGCGCGCACCCCCTCGGCCGTCTCGGACGTTTGTGCTGGTCAGGGCCGGTGAGTACCGGTTGCGACCGATCACGATACGGCCCAGAAACGGCCCATAAATTCCACTGTGGACAGACATGGGTGCCCGGCGACCACTTCAGCCCGGGCGGTCGCCAAAGTGCTCCACCTCCTTTTCATAACGAGCCCGGGGTCGCCAGCAGGCTCGCGCGGCGGACCCAGCGCTGCCGATGCGATCCAGGCCGAGCGGCCGGAGTGGCGCCCGCCAGCCGACTCCAACCCCGAGACCGTCGAGCCGGTCGGTTCGGTGGCCAGGGTGGGGGCGGTCATCAGCGCGGCCGCAAGGTTCCGGCACGCGGCGGAGAACCTCCACCAACCGCGCCCGCGCCCAGACCAGCACCTCCCGGTCCCCGGTGAACCGCTCGCCCGCGGCGGCGTCCTCGCACGCGGTAGCTGCCGCGTGCAGCTGCTCCACGATTCCAGGCCTCGGTCATCCCGCTGCGCACGCGAACCGACCGCCGTCGTAGTCCGAAACGGCGCGGTCAGCCAGCTCCGCCGCCAGCGTGCGCACGCCGACCTCAGCAAGAAGGGTGTTCGAAATTGCGCTTGGCCAGCTCCATGAGGTCCTACGGGCGGTACCGCTGCTCCTCCTAGAGCCTGTCAAGGACCAGCTTCGCGAGCGCGGGGTAGGCGTCCGGGCGGTTACCGGGCACAAAGAGGGTGAGGTCGAGGATGCGGACCTGCCGATGCACGGTCTTCCCGGTGAGGATCTCCTCGAAGCCTTCGGGTGTCCGGCAGAAATAGCCACCGGAACCCACCGCCATGGGCGTGATCGCGCCGGTGCAGCGTTTTCGCTGCTGGTCGGTGAGCGACTTCGGCGTGACGTCGTCCGGCACCGCGGTGACGGTCAGCAGTGCGAGGTCGCCGTACGTGCATTGGAAGTTGGTGACCACGCCGTCGACTTTCGAGGGCTCCTCGTGGGCCTGGGCCGGCAGGGAGGTGCCCAGCGCGGAGGTGATCTCCTCGCCGCCGAGGAACGCACAGGCTTCGGTGAGCTTCGCGGGTGACGCCGGGCGGGTCACCGCGCTCGTGGTCGTGGTCGGCGGCGGCGGTGTCGACGACGCCGGGCTGCTTGGAGCCGTGCTCACCGGCGGCGGTGCCGCGGTGGTTCCCTGCGAACACCCGGCGGCGCAGGCCAGCAGACATGCGGCGGTGACGAGTCCCCTCGAACGGTGCATGGTCGAAATCTAGCCCGGTGCCGACGGGCGGCTCGCTCGAGGACACCGAAGACCTCGGGGAAGACCTCGCCGATCCGGACCGGGTCGCTCCCCCGCTCCTCGGGCTCGGGGTTCTCGCGGGCGCGGAGGGACCGAGCCACGCCCCGGCGTGGCCTCCGAGGTCTTCGGTGTGGTCCGGTCCATCCGCGGTCCTGAGGCTTGCCCGGTGGGAAGCTCCCTCCAGCGTGCGCATGCCGCACGCCTCAGGACAAGGGCGGCCGGGGGAATCCACGCGCGGACGCAGCAGGTCGCGCCAGTTGGCGGGCCAGGTGGCCAGCGCGATCGCCGCCATGATCAGGAGGTGCGTCGGCGCCATGACGCTCTGATACAGCTCGTCGTGGTTGACGATGTGCGTGGTCACGGCCCCGGTGAGCAGCAGCACGAGCGTCGCCGCGCTCCGTGCACATGGGCCTTGTTTGTACTTCGGTTCACGAAGGATGGTGGTGGGGGAATGGCGGTCCGCGTGAAGCTGGGGGCTATGAACCTGTGGAGGCGGGCATGACCCATTGGGCGGCGGTCGGTCGGCTACTTCCCGCGGATGACCGAAGCCGAGGGGACGCCGGGCGCGGCTTGTGGAAGATGAACACCGAGCGCGTCACCCGGCAGCGGTTCGCGCTGATCGTCGCCGAGGGCGTGGCCGAGCTGTCTAGCTACACCCGCATGGAAAACCGCATCGCCCTGGAGGGCACGCTTGTCGAGTCCGGGCACCCGCCCGCTGTACGACTACGTCGGCAAGCCCGACCCGGTCGAGACCGGGTCGCAGAACCCCGTCGGCTATGCCGAACTCCCCGGAGGAAGCGCAGTTCCTCCACCGGCCCTGCGGCTGCGGCTGCGGGGAGAGCACCGACCGCGACTTCCTGCCCGGCCATGACGTGCGCGCCATGCAGGACCGCGTCCGGAGCTACTTCGGCGCGTCCCCGATGCGGTTCATCGAGTGGGTCGACGCCAAGATCGCCGGAGACGCTCGCGTCGGCGGCAATGCCCGCTGGCCCAGACTGCTGGCGCCCGAGTTGTTCCACGACGACGGAACCCCCAATCACGACGCGCGGCTCGAGGTCACCACCAGTGCCCCCGTCACGCTGAAGAAGGCTGCCGCGGCCGGCTCCACTGGGACAGGCTCGTTGCCGACCGGGCCTGCCGAGCAGGACTGACGGGTCCGCGCCCGCGTCCGGCTGCGCCAACAGCAGCGCCGGGCCGTTGACCCGAGTCACGCGCGGCGAATGCCCGACCGGCGGTTGTCCCTCGGGATCCGGCCCAGCCCGGCGTCCCCAGCGTGCTGACGTCCCGACACGAGTCAGCCGCGATCGGCGGCGCACGGCGGCGCACGGTCGCCGGCGCGCAGGGAAATCGGTCCTGCGCCCACGGTCAGCTGACGGTGGGCGGTTTCTCGATCGCACGGCGAGGCGTGCTCCGACGCGGCGGAATGGGAGTGCCGTGACGCCAGGTGTTCAGCAACAGCGCGAGAAGCCGAGGTGCTGGCCCGGAGGCCGCTACGAGCAGCGCGAATCCATCTTCGTGACCGCGCTCCAGGTCCTGCCGCCGCGTCAGTTGGCCGTGCTCGTCCTGCACGATGTCCTCGGCTTTCCCGCGAGCGAGGTCGCCGGCATGCTGGACACGACGGTCGAATCGGTGAAGAGCGCCCTCAAAGCGGGCGCGGGCCGGCCTGGCGCACCGGCGGACGGCCGAACTGCCGCCCGCCGCCGGCTCGCCCGCCGAGAACGCGATCGTGGCGAATTTCGTGCACGCCTGGGAAGCGGCCGACGTCGACGCGCTGGTGGCCCTGCTGACCGACGACGTCTTCGTGTCCATGCCGCCGCTGCCCCTCGAATAGGAGGGCCGGGACGCCGCAGTGCGCTTCTGCGCGACCCTCCTGGACGCGGGCCGCCGATTCAACCTCGTGCCGAACCGGGCCAACGGCCAGCCGGCGTTCGGGGCCTACCTGCGTGGTCCGGACGGGACCCGCCACGGGACGGGCTTGTTCGTGATCACCCTCGCCGGCGACCGGATCTGCGGCATGATCCGCTTCGAGAACAGTATGTTTCCGGCGTTCGGGTTGCCGCGAAGCCGAGAGGGAGCGAAGTCATGACGGAGTGGTACGGGGTGCGGTGCGTCTTCCGGTGGACCGAAGCTGTCGAACCGTCGTACGAGGAACGGGTCACGGTGTGGCACGCAGTCGACGTCGACTCGGCGCTGGCGCTGGCCGAGACGGAAGCGCGGGAGTACGCGAAGGAAATGGGGGCGACTTACGTGGGGCTCGCACAGGCCTATGCCACGGGGAACGAGGAGCTGGTGTCCGGCAGCGAGGTGTTTTCGCTGCTGCGTGACAGCGCGTTGCCGCAGGAAGAGTACGTGGACCGTTTCTTCGACACCGGCGACGAACACCAGGGCACGGCCTGACCCGGCCGAGGCGCCGCCACACCGCCGGAAACCCGCGCCGTGCTCACCGACGCGCGCCGTCGCGAGCGTCCAACCGAAGCACCGGCTCGCCACCGGCATCACCGGCCGCGTCGCCGATCAGGGCCGAGAAGTGGTTCGTGGTGACCTGGACGTCTCCTCCCGCGAAGCTGACCTCGACCGGGAACGGTCACTTCACGCCGCAGCGGCAGACCGCGCTGAAGGCGGCGCTGCAGCGGTCAGCATCAGCGTCGGTGGTCATGGCAGCGAGGCTCCAACCTGGGTCAGGGCAATAGTGTCGATCAGAGGTGTCATCGGCGGGACGCGCCGTGCAGCAGCGGGGTCGGACAGTGTCCAGGACGGGATCCACAGGTGCTCGTCGTCCTCGGTGGCATCAGGGCGAACCGATGGCAAGGGCCGGCCGTCGGCGCGCAGGTCGCTGTGGGTCACCTCGGCCACGGTGTCGCCGGTTCCGGGTACTGCCAGGTGCGGCAACGACGGCGGCCGCCAGGATGATCGACAAGGACATGCTCACCGTCGCCCGTGCCCTGCGCGACAAGGGCGTCCCAATGCCGGAGATCGCGAAGAAGCTGACCAGCTCCTCCGGCAAGAAGGCCGGAAAAAACCCGTCGGTCGCCTCGCTCTACCGCGCCCTGGCCGACGCGCCGTGACCGTCGCTACCCTGCAGCTGCGCAAGCCAGGCCCGGCGCAGTCCAACGTGATCTACCACTTCTGCGGCCGGCCACCCGGCACGGGCACGTCCACGCAGCTGGACCCAGCAATCGCCGCGATGACGCCAGCCGACCGGCTGGAGAACATCCTCGGGGAAAGCCGGAGCCGGCCGAGCATCCGATGGACGGGTCGGCCGTGGTGCGTTCTGCCAGTCGCGTCAGGCGGGATCACCCCTGCAAGTTCGGTCCTGTGTCGGAAGATCTTGTCAGCGAACCCGCGCCCGAAGTGGTTGCCAGCCGCGTCCAGGCGGGGCGGCCGCCGCTCGTTCACGCGATCGCCACCACGCACTGGCAGGCGCCGGCTGCGTGGGTGACCCGGACCGGGTCGACCGGCGAAAACTCCCCGTGCTCCTCGCCCTCGAAAGCTATCCTGATGGTCTCCGGCGAAGGCGGGTCCAGCACCGTGCCACGCCGGACTCGACGGCTGCCGTTCGCCGGGTCGGGCTCGCCGAACACCAGCACCCGGTCGCCCTGGGCGAAATGGTCCCAGTATCCGCTCTCAAGGGTGCTCCAGGTGGCCGTGATCGCCTGCTGGGCCACCGTGCACTCCGGCCGGTAGCACCCGAAGAATTCGGCGATGCGCGACTCGGACTTCACGACTCCTCCCGACTCACGGGATCGTGGCCCAGAAGTCCGTCAGGACCGCAGCGCCGCGGGCCGGGTCTTCGGTCATCCACCAGTGGCCCGAACCTTCGAGAACCACCACTCGGGCAGCCGCGCGGCCGGCGGCTCGCCGGCGTTGCTCTTCGGTGCCGACGGCCTGGTCCGCGGTGGCCAGGATCGCCAGCCCCGGCCGCGCCGCCGCGCGCTCCAGGTCCAGCCCGAGCCCGAGCGTGCTCGGATTGGCGGCCGAGCGGTACAGCGCGAGGACCGCTCGGCCCATCGCCGCGTCCTGCCCGGCCGCGACGCGAGCCGCGACGTGCCGGCCCATTCCCCGCTCCGCCAACACTTCCGCACGCTTCTCGGCCGTGCCGCCGAAGCGCGCTGCGACATCGGCTTCGCCGACATCCGGTGTCTGCCACCGGCGGGCGAGCTCGTGCCACCGGTAGCCGGGGTCGTAGATCCCGAGCACGTCGCTGACCCAGCTGCGCACGAGGTCCGGGCGGCTCAGCACCACGTTCACGACGTGGCCGCCACCCCAGTCGTGCCCCATCAGGTCCACCGGCTCGCCCAGCGCCGCCAGTTCCTCGACGAGCCAGTCCCGGTAGTCCGCCTGGGTGGCGCCGAACCCGGCGGGCAGCGGCGCGCCGAACCCGGGCGGTGACAGGCAGACCAGGTCGGACCGGACGGCCGCGAGCTCGGCCAGCAGCGGCTCCCAGACCGCCGCCGTCTCCGGGTTTCCGTGGACGAAGACCGCGGGCATCAGACGGCGAACGGCGTGGTCGGCTGCAGCACCGATTCCACCAGTGCCTCGCTGCGCAGAGGGGCGACCGCCTGGTATTCGGGGTCGCGGATCATGGCGGCGAACGCCTGCCGGTCCGGGTAGCGGACCAGCACCACCATGTCCCAGGCCTGTCCGTCCTCGGCGACCAGCGGCCGCCCGCCGTCGCCCAGGTACTCCACGCTCAGGCCGTAGCGGGCGTTGATCGACCGGCCGAGCGCCGCCGCGTAGCGCTGGTAGCTCTCGCGGCCGCCGTCCGGGCGGAAGCGCAGCAGGTTGAGCATCACCACCGGGCCGCCCGGGTCGTCGGCCACCAGGGCGTCGAGCTCGCGGTCGTCGATTTCGATCATGGGGAACCTCCTGGAGCCGGTACTCGCTACGCCGCCCACCTTACACATACTTGTTGCCCGACACGCAAGTTTGTTTGCTAGACTCCGGTGCATGGCCGCCACCCGCCGCACCCAGCAGGAACGCCGAGACCAGGCCGAAGCCGCGCTGCTGACGGCCGCCGCCGAACTGGTCGTCGAGCAGGGTGTCCGCTCGCTGACGCTGGCGCGGGTCGGGCAACGCGCCGGGTACAGCCGTGGCATCGTCACCCACCATTTCGGCGGCAAGCAGGCGCTGGTCGAACGGCTTGCCCGGGCGACGCAGGCCGGGTTCGTGCCGGGCCTCGACGATCTGCCGCCGGGCCTGGACCGCCTCCTGCGACTGGTCGACGGTTACCTCGGCGAACTCGCCCGCATCGGCGTGTTCAACCAAGCCTTCCTGCTGCTGTGGGCCGAGGCTGCCACGCAACCCGACCTGGCCTCGATCTTCCGCGAACGCGACGACGCCTTCCGCGCCGACCTGCGCGACGACGTCAAGGCCGGCATCGCGGACGGTGTCGTCGACCCCTGCATGCGGCCCGACGACGTCGCGATCGCCATCGTCGGCCAGCTACGCGGAATCGCCCTGCAGCGGCTGCTGGACCCGCGTGGTGTCGACGTCGAGCAGGTGCGCCGCAGCGTCACCGCCTACTGGCGTCGGGCACTCAGCCCGGCGTTCGAGCACGGTGAGAGCGGTGTACTGCAGGGTGGTCAGGCGGACTCCCGGGTCGTGCAGGAAGGATCTTCGGACCCGTCCTGACGGTGCAGCCGTTCGACACCGGGGACGAAGCCGTCGAACTCGCCAACAGCACGCCCTACGGCCTCGCCGCAGGCCTGCAGACCCGCGACGTCGCCCGCGCCCACCGGGCAGCCACGGCCGGCGTGATGACGACCAGGCCCAGGACGACGAAGAACGAAACAGGGCCACGCCGACCAGGACGCGAGGTGCGGTGGCCGGCATGGTCGGATCAAGCCTCACCGGTCCAGTGTGGACAAAGCAGGGCCGTCCGGCCGCCAAGCGAACGAGGCGGCGGCGAAGCAGTCAGACCGTCGACCTCTTCGATCTCGATGCGGCGACCCAGCCGCGTTAGAGCACCTGACCGCCATTTACCGGCCCCGACTTCGGCGGAACCAGGTCTACAGAATCACGAGACACTAGCCGGGAGCACCGGGAGCGTCAGCCACGACCGCCCGTCCACGTGGACCCGGTTGGTGGCCACGACCTTCCGCCGGTCGCCCACTTCCCGGGCGCCGGTGCCGGTGTTGACGTCGAAGCGGGGGAAGTTGCTGGAGCTGACGTCGAGCCGGATGCGGTGGCCCGCGCGGAACAGGTTGGCCGTGTCCGGGGCCTCCACCGTGATGTCGTAGACCTCGCCGGGCACCAACGGCGCCGGTTCGGCGAACGAGTCTCGGTAGCGGCAGCGCAGGATGCCGTCGGTCAGGTTCATCGCGAAACCCTGCGGGTAGTCCTCGCTCGGCGGGTGGACGTCGATCAATTTGACGGTGAAGTCCGTGTCCGCGGCGGTGGACGAGACCGCCAGCCGCACCGTCACCGGGCCCGCGACCGCGACGTCGTGGGTCAGCGGCGGGGTCTGGAACACGAGCACGTCCGGCCGGCTCTCCAGCGGCAGGAACGGCGGCGCCGCCCCGAAGAACCGCTCGTCGGGACGCTGGTGGAACGCGCCGCCGCTCATCACCGGCTCGCCCGAGGTGACCTGGCCGCCGAGCGTCGGGACCGGGTCCGCCGGGTCGAAGTCGTATTCCAGGTATGTTCCCTCCGGCCGCGTGGGGGTGAGGCCGCCGTCGGCACTCAGGTGGAACACCCGCTCCTCGGCCGTTTCCGGCGGCCACGCCGTCGCCGTGCGCCACTGGCCGCCGTGGTCGAGGCGCCCGTCGGCGGTCCGGCGCCCGGACCCGCCGCCCATCAGGAAGTACCGCACCGGCGGCGGGGGCTCGCCGGCGCCGGCGAGGTGGGCGTCGAACCAGCGCAGCCGCATCGTCACGTAGTCGTCGTCGAGGTTGCCGTCGAGCGGCGCCTCGGGGCCGAAGTCGACGTCGCCGGCGTGCCGGACGCTGCGCGCGCCGTGCGTCCACGGCCCCAGCACGAGGTAGGCCGGGCTGTGCTTCTTGCGGCCCAGCTCGCGGAAGTTCTCGGTGGCCGTGCGGATGTACGGGTCGTACCAGCTGGAGATGTGCAGGCTGGGCACGTCCGGGAACCGGTCGTAGAACCCGCGGGCGAAGATGCCGGGCTGGCGCCAGTAGTCGTCGAAGACGCCGTGTTCCCACTGTTCCAGCAGGTAGTCCTCGTAGCCGGGGACGAACCGCAGCGGCGTCGCACCCCGCCGCCACGGCATCCGCGTGAACCACGCCCGCAGGTCCTCGGAGTCCAAAGTGGCCCGCAGCACCGGGTCGGCGCGCACCTCGGTACTGGTGCGGGCGCGGTGGAACGCCCAGGTCACCTGCTTCAGCTCGAACGCGCCGCCCATCCGGGTGCCCGCTTCGTAGGCGCTGGCGAAGCCGCCGGAGTCGAGGAACATCGCGGCCAGGTGCGGCGCGCCCAGTGACGCGAGCGCGGCCTGCGCGTGCGCCGAATAGGAGACGCCCATCGTCGCGACCCGGCCGTCGCACCAGTCCTGCGCGGCGATCCACTCGACCGTGTCGTAGCCGTCTTCGGCCTCGTTGAGGTACTTGGTGAACGTGCCGCCCGAGTCGCCGCGGCCGCGGCAGTCCTGGCGTACCACCAGGTAGCCGCCGTCGACGAACCGCTGCGCGACCGCCTCGGGTGACGGCGGCCCCGCGCCGTCGGACGGACGCGCGAGCCGGCGGCCGTACGGAGTTCGTTCCAACAGCACCGGCCCGGCGGGCGGCTCGGGCCGCGCGGCGTAGAGGTCGGCGACCAGGTTCGTGCCGTCGCGCGCGGGGACGTCGAGCACGAGCCGCCAGCAGTCCCGGCCGAGCCTTTCCCAGCCCATCACAGGCCACCCGCGAACTGCGCCCCGAGCGCGGGCCAGGCGGCGACGAGCTGCGGCAGCGGCGCGGTCGTGAAGTACTTGCGGTACAGCCGTGCGTACGTGCCGTCGGCGACCATCGCGCCGATCTGCTGGTCCAGCGCGGTCAGCAGGGCACCGTGGTCCTTCGGCACGGCCATCGACGTCGGGTGCTCCACCGGCGCCGACGCGGCCTGCCGCAAGGCCGGGTACTGCTTGAGGAACTGCTCGGCGTCGGGACCGCCGACCACGAACGCGTCGAGACTGCCGTTGAGCAGCTGGCTCACCGCGGCGTTGGCGTTGGGGAAGCCGATCGGCAGCGCGCCCGGCATCTTCGCCGACACGAACGGTTCCTGCGTCGATCCGGTGACCACGCCGACCTTGTGCCCGGCGAAGTCGGTCAGCTTCGCCGCGGCGCTCTTCGCCGGCGTGAGAACAGCCGTGGTGCTCCAGAACAGCGGCTTGGTGAAGGAAACACTCTTCTGCCGCTCCTCGGTGACGCCGAGGCCGGCCGCGGCGAGGTCGTACTGGTGGCTCGTCAGGCCGGCGAGCGACGACGTCACCGACGTCGCCTTGTAGTCGACCTTCAGCCCGAGCCGCCTCGCGGCCTCGTCCGTGACGTCGATGACGAACCCGACCGGCTTGCCCGTCGGATCACCGTAGGCGAAGGGCGGCTGGCTGGTCTGGGTGGCGGCGCGGATCGTGCCCGGTTCGAGCAGGCCGTACGGGTCGTCGGCGGACGACGTGCCGCCGCAGCCAGCGAGCATGAGGGCGCCGGCGAGCGCGGCGAAAGCGAGGCGCAGCATGGGAGTGTCCTTTCCGGACGGTCAGAGGACGCGGGCGAGGAAGTCACGCAGCCGCGGGGTTTCCGGGTCGTCGAGGGTGGCGCGGGCCGGGCCGGACTCGGCGACGCGGCCGTCGTCCATGAACACCACGCGGTCGGCCACTTCGCGGGCGAAGCCCGATTTCGTGGGTGACGGCGAGCATCGTCATGCCCGACCCGGCCAGCGAGCGCATCACGTCGAGGACGTCCTTCACGAGTTCGGGGTCGAGCGCGGAGGTCGCCTCGTCGAAGAGCATCACTTCGGGCTCCATCGCGAGCGCGCGGGCGATCGCGACGCGCTGCTGCTGCCCGCCCGAGAGCCGGCCGGGCCGCTGGTGGGCCAGGTGCGCCAGGCCGAGCCGCTCCAGCTGGGTCATCGCCGCGGCGTCGGCGGCGTCCCGGCCGAGGCGCCGGACGTGCCGCAGCGCGGCGGTGACGTTCCGGAGCACGCTCAGGTGCGGGAAGAGGTTGAAGTGCTGGAACACCATGCCGACGCGCGCGCGGAGGGCGTCGACGTCCACGCCGGGGCCGGTGATCGCCGTGCCGGCGACGTGGATCTCCCCGGACGTCGGCTCCTCCAGCAGGTTCAGGCACTTGAGCAACGTCGACTTGCCGGAGCCGGACCGCCCGATCACGCAGACGGTTTCCCCGGCGGCGACGTCGAGGTCGACGTCGCGGAGCACTTCCACGGACCCATAACGCTTGTGCAGGCCGCGCACGGACACCGCGGGCATCACACGGCCGCCTTCGCCGGGACGGCGACCGGCGCCGGCGCCGCGGTGAAGCGGCGTCCTTCGCGCATCCGCCGGTCGAGCCGGTTCACCGCGTACGTGAGGGGAATCGTCAGCAGCAGGTAGCAGAGCCCCGCGGCGACCAGCGCCGACGAGTTGTACGTCGCCGCCTGCCGTTCCTGGGCGATGAAGTACAGCTCCCGCTGGCCGAAGCCGAGTCCGAGCAGGTACACCAGGGCGCTCTCCTTGACGTCGATGATGAACTGGCCGGCCAGTGCGGGCAGGACGTTGCGCACGCCCTGCGGGACGACGACCACGCGCATGGCCGTGAGGTAGGGCATGCCGAGGCTGCGTGCCGCGTGCAGCTGCCCGGCCGGGACGGCCTGGATGCCGGAGCGGAAGATCTCGGCCGAATAGGCCGCGGAGATCAGCGCGATGGCGAGCACGGCGTAGCCGAGCGGTTCGCGGCCGAACGGCCGCAGCCCGGCGGCCGGCAGGCCGACGCCCACCAGGCTGACGGTGACGATCGCGGGCAGCCCGCGGAAGACGTCGACGTAGATCCGGGCGGGCAGCCGGACCAGCCGCCGCCGGGACAGCAGCACCATCGCCAGCAGCACGCCGGCGACGACGCCGAAGACGATCGCCAGCGCGGCGATCAGCAGGGTGTTGCGCAGCCCTTCGGTCAGCAGGGCGGGCAGCACGTCCAGGATCTCGCGGAGATCGAAGAAGGTGCGCAGGAAGTCGTGCATGGCCTGGCCTCTCGTGTCGCGTTCCGGGAAGGCTAGGTCCGTTTCGCCGCCGTGCCGCCGACGTTTACCGCGACCGCGGTAAGGATGGGCCGTACGCTGGGCGCATGTCCGTGGTGCTGACCGTCCAGGGTGCGCGGGCGGCCGACCTCGTCGCCGGGGTGTCGCCGGTGGCCGAGCTGCTCGCGTGCCTGCACTCGATCGCCGAGCCCGAGCACCACTTCGAGGTGCGGCCGTGGCTCACCCGCGTCCGCGCGGACACCTCCGCCGCCCTGCACGGCCGGCTGAAGACCTACGCGCCGCTGTGGGCGCGCCGCCGCTGCCGGCTGCTGCTGCCGTTCGAACTGCCGCTCGGGCAGACCTTCGAGGAGGAACTGCGCCGGATCGAGGCGCTGCCCCTGGACCGCTTCGCTGCGACGGCGGCCGAGGCGATCCACGGCGGCCTGGCCGAAATCGGCGACCTGCTGGGCGACGCGGCGGCGCGGGACGCCTACGTCGTCTCGTGCGAGCGGCGGTCGTTCGGCCGCGGCGAACTGGCCCGGCACCTCGTGTCCGATCCGGAAGCGTTCCGCGCCGACCTGCTGGACGTCCTGCGCGCCTGCGCCGAGGAGTTCTTCGCCGACGAGTGGGCGCGGGTTTCCCACCGCCTCGAAAGCGAATGCGCGACCGTGCGGGCGCGGCTCAGCGCACTGCCGGTGGCCGAGGCGCTGGCGTCGCTGAGCACGAACGCGGCGGTCCGGCACGACCCGGCGTCCGTGGTGTTCGACAAACTGCAGTCCCTGCACGCCGACCTGCGCGGCCGCCGCTGCCTGCTGGTGCCGTCGGTGCACGCGCGGCCGCACCTGATCGTCAAGGTCGACCCGGAGTTCCCGGTGGTCGTGCACTTCCCGGTCGAGGGCGACGGCGCCCGCGACACGCTCGCCCAGGTCCGCCTGCGGCTGGCGATCCTCGCCGACCCGGCCCGGCTGTCGCTGTGCCGCCACCTGGTGAACGAGCCGATCACGACGTCCGACCTGGCGGCGCGGACGGGGATGACGGTCCCGCAGGTCTCCCGCCACCTGGGCCGGCTGCGCGAAGCGGGCCTGCTCGTGTCCCGCCGCGACGGCCGGATGATCCAGCATCGCCTGGACCTGCAGCGGCTGATGCAGCTCGGCGTGGACGTGCTGACCACGATCATGCGGTGACGGCGGTCAGCTCCGCCCCAGGCCCGCGTCCCGCGCCCGGATGATCGCCGCCGCGCGGTCGGCGACCTGGAGCTTGGTCAAGATCGCCGACACGTTGTTCGCCACCGTTTTCGCGGCCAGGCCCAGGCGGCGCCCGATCGCGCCGTTCGGCAGGCCCGCGGCGAGCAGGTCCAGGATCTCGCGCTCGCGGCGGGTCAGCTCCGGGAACGGCTCGCCGGTGGCGGGCGGCGCGGTGAGGAAACTCAGGACCTGTTGCGCCACCGCGGGTCCGAAGATCGCCTCGCCCGCCGCCACGGCCCGGATCGCCCGGGCGATCTCGTCCTGCTCGGCGCCCTTGACCAGGTAGCCGCGGGCGCCGGCGCGCATCGCCGCGAACACCGAGTCGTCGTCGGAAAACATCGTGAGCACGAGGACGGCGACGCCCGGGACCGCGCGGGCGATCTCCTTCGTGGCGGCGATGCCGTCGAGGCCGGGCATCCGCAGATCCAGCACCGCGACGTCCGGCCGGGTCGTGACCACTTCGCGGACCGCCGCGTGCCCGTCCGCGGCGATCCCCGCGACGGTGAAGCCGGGCAGCGAGTTCAGCAGCGCCGCCAGGCCTTCGCGGACGATCGGGTGGTCGTCGGCGATGACGACGCGGATGGCGGTCATGGCGCCCCCAGCGGGAACGAGACCCGGACGCGGCCGCCCTCGGCAGACGGGCCGGCCTCGAACCCGCCGCCGAGCTCGGCGGCGCGCTCGCGCATGGCGTGCAGGCCGACGCCGGGCCGCCACGGGCCGTCCGGCGAACCGTCGTCGGCGATCTCCAGGTCCAGTTCCCGCCCACAACGCAGCCGCAGCACCGCGGTCGACGCGGTGGAGTGCCGGACGACGTTGGTCAGCGCCTCGGTCGCGACGCGGTAGGCCGCGACCTCGACGGCGGCGGGCAGCACCGGGACCTCGCCGGGGACGTCGAGGCGGACGAGCAGCGCGCCGCCGTCGGCCCGCCGCACCAGGTGCTCGACGCGCTGGCGCAGCGCGCCGACCAGGCCGAGGTCGTCGAGCGCGGGCGGGCGCAGGTCCTCGACGAGCCGCCGGATGTCCGCGACGGCCGTGCGGATCTCCCCGCGGAGCGCGCCGAGCAATTCACGGGCGCGCTCGGGGTCGGTGGCGAGCAGGTTGGTGGCGGCGTCGGCGATGAGCGCGACGCCGGTGAGCGCGGGGCCGAGGCCGTCGTGGAGGTCGCGGCGCAGCCGGCGGCGTTCCTCCTCCCGGGCGGCGATGATCCGCTCCCGCGACGCCTGCAGCTGGTCCGAGAGCAGGGTGGCGTGGACGGCGACGGCCAGCGGCGCAGCGACGAGCGCCAGCACGGCGTGGTCGGCGGCACCGAGGCCGCCCTCCCCCGAGCGCGCGCCGATGCGCAGCTCGCCGACCGCCGCGCCGTCGTACTCCAGCGGCACGACCGTCACTTCGTCCGGCACTTCGCCGTCCTCGGCGAGGACGTCCCCGGTCGTCGCGACCGCGGCGTACGGGACGCGCAACGCGGCCCGGATCGCCGTCACGACGCCGGCCAGGCCGGATCCGGCGAGCTGCTCGCCGACCCGGGAGACGACGCGAGCCGGGTCGCCGCGGTCGCCGTAGAGCGCGCGGCCGACCGCGCGCTGCAGCCGCGGGAGAACGGGCGCGACCAGCAGGGCCACCACGATCGTGGCGACCGCGGACCGGCCGAGCTGCGCGGAGACGAACCGGTCCAGCAGGGTGACCAGCACGCCGTACGCCAGCACGACGCCGGCCGACAGCAGCACCCACGCGAGCACGCGCGCCACGACCAGGCGGATGTCGAGCAGGCGGTGCCGCACGATCGCGATGGTCACCGCGACCGGGATGAGCGGGATGGCGAACAGCACCATCACCGGCGTCCCCGCCACGAACGACCACGGCACGACGAACCCGGCCGCGGTGACGGTCGCCAGCAGCAGCCACAGCAGCTGTTGCCGCAGGACGTCGTCACCGCGCCGGTACCGCACCATCAGCGCCGCGACCGCCAGCACCAGGGCGGCGACCGTCCGCGCCTCCGAGATCGTCCACAGTGGACTCAGTGAGTCGTGGCCCGCCAGCGTCAGGTACCCCGGCGGCACGCCGGGGACGGGCGGCTCGGGGCTGGTCCCGAGTTCGAGGACGAACAGCGGTGCAGTCGCGACCAGGGCGAGCACGGCCGGGCGCCAGCGGCGGCTCGGCAGCTTGCCGTCGGGAAAGAGCACCAGCGCCAGCGGCAGGAACAGCCCGATCGACCACGGCCACGACCAGGCGAACACCGTCGCGGCCAGCCGCTGGAGCCCGAGCGGGGCGCCGCCGTCGTGCAGGACCTGCAGGAGCGGGACGGCCGTCGCCGTCGTGGCGTGCCCGAGCCCGTCCGCGAGAAAGAGCCACCCGATCGGGGAGCGCCGGCGGTGCCACCCGATGACCGCCCCGCAGGCCGCGAAGGCGACCCCCATGACCGAGTTCGTCACGACGAAGGCATCGAGGGCCTGCTGCCACGACCACCCGACGGCGATCGTGAGCGCGACGGCGACGCAGGCCTCGGTCACGGCGAGCGCGCCGAGGCCGGCGGCGAGCACCC
Organism: Amycolatopsis sp. NBC_01488; assembly: GCF_036227105.1. Taxonomy (NCBI): domain Bacteria; kingdom Bacillati; phylum Actinomycetota; class Actinomycetes; order Pseudonocardiales; family Pseudonocardiaceae; genus Amycolatopsis; species Amycolatopsis sp. NBC_01488. The sequence continues at coordinate 7,372,216 of NZ_CP109434.1, forward strand.
GGCCGGTCGTCATGCGCCTCAGTGTCCGCCTTCGCGGTCCCGCTGTCCCGGGACCACGTTCCCGGATCGGCCGGGCGTTTTCCCGGGTCCGCGCGGAACGCGGGCTCATGCCGCGGGACCGTGCGGGCCCGCACGGTGGACGGGACCTCAGGAGGTTCGAAATGTCGCGATCAACGCGTGCCGGGCTGCTGGTGCTCGGCTTCCTGTCCGTGGTGGACCTGTTCGTCCCGCTGCTCACCGACGGCGACCACCCGCCGATGGCGGTCGCCGTGGCCGCCGCGCTGCTCGGCGCGGTCAGCCTGGTCCTGGTCGTCGCGGCGTGGCGAGGCGCGCGCCGTGCGGTGCCCGGGCTGCTCGTGCTGCGGGCGCTGTCCGCGCTGAGCGCGGCACCGGCGGCCGTGACGCCCGGCGTGCCCGGCCCGGTGGTCGTCCTGGCGGGCGCCGGGGTGCTGGCGACGATCGCCGGTGCCGTGCTGGTGCTCGTCCCGCGAAGCACGGCGGGTGCGCGATGAGCCGCCCGGAGCGGTGGCTCGCCGCGGCGCTGCTGCCCCTCGGCCCGGCCGCGATCGCGGTGCTCCGGCTGGTGCTGCCGTACGACACGACCGACGACGCCGCGGTCGTCGTCCGCAAGGTGGCCGCGGCCCCGGACACGCAGTCGCTGGTCGTGTGGCTCGGGTTCCTCGGCGTGCTGACGCTGGTCCCGGCGGTCCTGGCGGCCGGCCGGCTGACCCGGCCCGCGGCACCCCGCACGACGGCCGCGGCGATGCTCCTGCTCGTGCCGGCCTACCTGTCGCTCGGCCTGCTCGTGGCCGGGGACGCCGGAGTGCTGTTCGGCGTCAAGGAACACTTGCCCGAACCCGTGGTGGCGCGGCTGTTCGAGGCCGTCCACCCCACGACGGTGGTGGCCGGTGTCGTGTTCGTCGTCGGGCACGTCGCCGGAACGGTGCTGCTCGGGGTGGCGCTGTGGATTTCGGGCGCGGTTCCGCGGTGGGCCGCCGTCTTGACGGCCCTGGCGCAACCCCTGCACTTCGTGGCGGCGGTCGTGCTGGCCAGCCACCCGCTCGACTTCGCGGCGTGGGGTTGCAATGCGGTCGGGTTCGCCGCGGTCGCCGTCGCACTCCTGCGGTTGCCGCGGAACACTTCGGTGGACACCGGTTCGCAGCGGCCGGCGATCGCCGGATCTTCGTCAACGTGAGCCGGCGCGGGCGTGGAGGTGCCCGAGCGCGTCGAGCACGATGGTCCGACTGTGCCAGTCCAGCCAGGGAAGTCAGCTGAGCGGATAGTGGATCATCTCCACCCCGCCGGTGGCGTAGTTCGGCACATCCGCGGCCACCGCCTTGCCCGCTGCGGACCCCAGCGCGGCGGCCATGGCTTCGGCCGACTCGAAATCGGCGTGGAAGACGGCGAAGTACTTGCGTTCCCCGGCGAGCGAGGCCACGTCGAAGGAGTACTGCGACTGCAGGAGACCGGGCAGCTTCGCCGCCAGCGGCAGGTGGGTGCTGACGTAGTAGTCCCGGAAGTGGGCTTCGTCGGCGGGCGGCGGGTAGAGCACGGTGAGCCGGTGCATCGGGTTCCTTTCGGCGGCGGGCGCTCCCAGCGTGACACACCTCTTGCCCTGCTGGGCCACCGGCGACCGCCCCGCCGATCCGGTGAAGTCGCGTGACCTTCGTCGGTGGCGGTTTCGCGTCCGGTCAGGACCGGCGGGGCCGTTGACGTCGTCGCCGGGCCTGCCGTCACGGCGTCCGCAGGGCCAACGAGACGACCGGAACGACCGCTACAGCAGGTTCAGCTCGCGGGCCCGCGCCACGGCCTCGGTGCGGTTGCGGGCCTGCAGGCGGCCGAAGATCTGGTTGAGGTGCCACTTCGTCGTGCCGACGGTGATGAACAGCTTGTCCGCGACCTGCTGGTTGGACATCCCGGTGGCGATCAGCCCGAGGATCCGCCGCTGGGTCTCCGTCAGCGTCTCCACCACCCCGACACCCTCGACGGTCCGCAGCTCCGACCCGCGAGCTGGACCGGCCGGGGCGCCGCGGGAGCGGGAGAGCAGGTCGGTGACGAACTCCGGCGCCGTCGCGCGGACCTCCTTCACCAACGGCACCAGAGCCGGGCCCTCGTCGAGGAACGTCCGGCGGTAGCCGTCGGGCGCGGCGATTTCCACGGCCCGGGCGAGCAGCTCCCGCGCCGGCTCGCCGCGGCGCGCCAGCGCGCTCACGACCAGGATGGCCACGAGACTCCCGTCCCGGCCCTCCGCGCGGGCCCGGTCCTCGATCACGCCCAGCACGTCCAGGGCAGCCGTCGGCGAGCCGCGCGCGATGAGCAGCCGGGCGCGGGTCAGCTGCTCGTAGTCCGAGGACGACGGCTGGTCGCGGGTGATCTCGTCCAGTGCCTGCTCCGCCGCGGTGGGATTGCCGGACCGCAGGTGCAGTTCCGCGATCGTCGCCACGACGAGCCGGGCCCGCCGGTAGTCCTCGGCGGCGTCCGCCTGGCGACGCGCGGCCAGCAAGGCCTCGAAGCCCGCGTCCACCCGCCCGGACGCGTGGTGTAGCCGCGCCAGCGTCCGCAGGCCCAGCAAGGTGTAGGACGTCGTGCCGAGCTGCTCACAGCGGGCGATCCCGTCCACGAGGTGCGTCCGGGCTTCGGCGAGCTCGTCGCGTTCGTAGAGCAGCGTGCCCAGCGGCACCTCGGCCAGACCGGCCATCGGGGCGCCGCCGTGGGCACGCAGCGCGTCACGGCACAGCAGGATCGCCTCCCGCAGCCGCCCCTGGACGTACAGCAGCGGCGCGAGGTAGCCGGTGGCTTCGAGCGCGCTCAGCGGGTTCGCGCTCCGCTGCCCCAGCCGGACCGCCTGGCGCAGCACCTCGATCGCGCCGCGCCGGTCACCGGTGAGCCGCCGCGCCTGCCCGAGCACGCCCAGCGCGGCGGCGCGGAAGAACGACGTGCTGTCGCCGAGCAGGTCGAGGGCGGCGGTCGCGAGCCCGGCGGCGTCGGCGGGACGGCCGTGCGTCAGGGCCAGGTACGCCTGGAACGTGCGGAGCATCGCGCGGTCGAGCACGGGCGCGTCCGGTCCCATGCCCGCGTCGGCGATCGCCGCGTACGCCTCGGCCTCGTCGGCGTGACCCGCGAGGTAGAGCAGCCAGCCCTTGAATCCCGCGAGGTCGGGGTGGGCCCGCACCTCGTCCTCGGGCAGCCGGTTCAGCCACGACAGCAACGTCGCCAGCTCGCCGCGGCGCACCTGGTCCTCGGCCTGCTCACGCACGGTCGCGACGGCCAGGCCGAGTTCGTGCCCGGGAACCGCGTGGCGGATCGTCTCGGCGGGCATCCCCTGCGCCGAGAACCACCGCGCCGCCCGCGCGTGACACTCCACCGCGACCTCCGGGGCGAGTTCGCCGCGCAGGTAGTCGGCGAACAGACCGTGGTAGCGGTGCCACTGCCCGGCGTCGTCGACCGGGGTGAGGAACAGGTTGGCGCGTTCGAGGTCGCGGATCACCCGGCCGCTGTCCGAACGGCCGGTGACGGCGTCGCACAACGCCGGCGTCAGCGTCTCGAGCACGCTCGTGCGGAGCAGGAACTCGCGGACTTCGGCGGGCTGGCGGCCCACGACCTCCTCGGCGAGGTAGTCCAGCACGTACCGATTACCCGGCCGCAGCCGCACCGACGGCGCCGCCGCCGTGCCGTCGCGCAGGCCGATGCCGAGCAGCTGCAGGGCCGCCGCCCAGCCCTCGGCCCGGCGGTTCAGCTCGCCGACGGTGGCCACGTCGACCTCCCGCCCGGCGACGGCGGTGAGCAGCCCGGCGGCCTCGTCCGGGGTGAACCGCAGCTGCGTGGCGCCGACCTCGGCCAGCAGCCCCCGCCCACGCCAGCGCGCCAGCGGGAGGTCGGGTTCGGTGCGGCCGAGCAGCACCAGGTGCACCCCCGGCGGGCAGTGCTCGACGAGGAAGGTCAGGGCGTCCAGGTTCTCCGGCTCGGCGAGCACGTCGACGTCGTCGAGCACCAGCACGCGTTCGGCGCCGACGAGTTCGTTGACCAGTTCGGTCATCACCGCCGGGGTCGAGGCCGTGCCGGAGTCCAGCAAGGTCCGGCTCGCGGCGAGCGCGGTGACGAGGTGCTCGAGGAAGCGGCCGGGGACGTCGTCGTCCTCGTCGAGGGTCAGCCAGGCGGCGCGCCCGGCGAAGTCCCGTAGCCAGGCGCTCACCAGGGTCGTCTTGCCGAACCCGGCGGGCGCGGTGACCAGGGTGACGGGGTGGGCAGGAATGACGTCGAGCAGGCGCAGCAGCCGCGTCCGCATGACCGTGCCCGGGCGGTCCGGCGGGATGAGCAGCTTCGTCGCCACCACCTGCATGACCCCGACCCTAACTTTGGACAGGGCCGCCGACCAGCGCGGAAACCTAGCGTCATCCACATGGACACCACGGACTTCTACGCACTGGCCGACGACCTCCCGGACGAGGACCGCGACCTGCTGACCCGGTTGCGCGGGTTCCTCGACTCCGAGCTCGCGCCCGTCGCGAACTGGCACTGGGCCCGCGAGCGCTTCCCGCACCACCTCGTCGAGCCGCTGGGCAAGCTCGACGTCGGCGGCTTGTCGTACACCGGCTACGGCCTGCCCGGCCGCACCAGCCTGCTCGACGGCTTCGTCACCCTCGACCTCGCCCGCACCGACCCGTCGTTCGCCACGTTCTTCGGCGTGCACACCGGCCTCGCCATGGGGTCGATCTACCTGTGCGGCTCCGAGGAGCAGAAGGCGAAGTGGCTCCCGCCGATGCACCGCTTCGAGAAGATCGGCGCGTTCGGCCTGACCGAACCGGACGTCGGCTCGGCCGCCTCCCGCGGTCTCAAGACCACCGCGCGCCGCGAAGGCGACGAATGGGTCTTGACCGGCGAGAAGAAGTGGATCGGCAACGCGACCTTCGCCGACGTGGTCGTCATCTGGGCCAAGGACGTCGAAGACGGCCAGGTCAAGGGCTTCCTCCTGGAGCGGGGCACGCCGGGGTTCACGCCCACCAAGATCGAGGGCAAGATCGCGCTGCGGAGCGTGCAGAACGCGCACATCCGGCTCGAGGACTGCCGCGTGCCGGAGGCGAACCGGCTGCGGCACGCGAACACCTTCGCCGACACCGCCGCGGTGCTGCGGATGACGCGCACGTCCGTCGCCTGGCAGGCCGTCGGCTGCTCCATCGGCGCCTACCAGCGGGCCCTGGCCTACGCCAAGGAGCGCGAGCAGTTCGGCCGTCCGATCGGCGGGTTCCAGCTCGTGCAGGACCTGCTGGTGAAGATGCTCGGCAACATCACCGCGTCGCTCTGCCTGGTCGCGCAGCTGTCCCGGCTGCAGGACGCGCAGAAGATGACCGAGGAACAGGCGTCGCTCGCGAAAGCCTTCTGTACCACCAAGATGCGCGAGACCGTCGGCATGGCCCGGGAGCTCATGGGCGGCAACGGCATCCTGCTCGAGTTCGACGTCGGCCGGTTCGTCGCCGACGCCGAGGCCATCCACTCCTACGAGGGCACTCGCGAAATGAACACCCTCATCGTCGGCCGGGCCCTCACCGGCCTGTCCGCCTTCGTCTGATCCGGAAGGAGCACCATGTCCACCCCCGAGACGGCCGCCGAAGCG